>DATIMA010000097.1:0-20860 GCA_035475915.1 Bryobacteraceae bacterium | reverse complement strand
GGAGATTTCACACCGAACTTAGAGCACCGCCTACACACTCTTTACGCCCAGTAATTCCGAACAACGCTCGCTGCCTACGTATTACCGCGGCTGCTGGCACGTAGTTAGCCGCAGCTTCTTCTTCAGGTACCGTCATTATCGTCCCTGCCGAAAGAGCTTTACACCCCGAAGGGCTTCATCGCTCACGCGGCGTCGCTGCATCAGAGTTGCCTCCATTGTGCAAGATTCCCCACTGCTGCCTCCCGTAGGAGTCTGGCCCGTGTTTCAGTGCCAGTGTGGCCGTGTGCCCTCTCAGGCCGGCTACCGATCATCGCCTTGGTGGGCCGTTACCCCACCAACTAGCTAATCGGCCGCGGGCTCCTCTTTCAGCGCCCCCATCTTTTACAATAGAGGCTTTCCCTTCTCAGGATTATGCGGTATTAGCCCCGGTTTCCCAGGGTTATTCCACACTAAAAGGTAGATTACCCACGTGTTACTCACCCGTACGCCGCTTTACTCAGGGATTGCTCCCCTTTCTCGCTCGACTTGCATGTGTTAAGCGCGCCGCCAGCGTTGATTCTGAGCCGGGATCAAACTCTCGTTTGATCTTATTGAGTATCAGCCCTGATCCGGATTTTCATCCAGCCAGGACTTTTAGTCGCTCCGGTTTTGACTCAAAAAGTCTGACGAATTACTTCATTTGCGTCCAACCAGATTGTCAATCATCTGCGCAGAACAGACAACGATAAACAAATTGCTCCGTTTAAGATTGCTGGCTGCCGGCCTCGAAAGCCGTTCGAGCTATGTTTTCGCTCCCCCCGAATCAATCGGTGACGAGCCACATACGCTCAGAAATTTCGGGCGTGAACCCTATCTTTGGTAGTTTGGAATTACTTCAGGACTGCTTAAGAACCGCTATGGAGTCCGAATCAAGATCCGCCCCGGAGGGAGGTCTCGACTACCTAATCTGCGGCGACTCTTGTCGCCTTTTGTTAATCTATCAAACTCACTCGGCCGTTGCAAGCTCTTTTCGATTCTTTTTCGCTTGGCTTCGCTGCCGGTTCGCCGCTCACTTTCGCGTTTCGGCGACTTGTTCAGAATACCAGAGCCCCTGGTACCGTGCAAGCCCTTTTCCTGGTACTTTCTGTGGAAAAGCCACAATGGGCGAGCTACCGTCAAAACCGTTTTGCTTCTCAACAGCTTACCGTTACCGCAGCACTGGCTCAAGATGGCGTTTTCCTCAGGATTTTCACTGGTACGAGCGGAGCTGTTAAAGACTTAAGGACGGAAAACGACGCCCTGTTGTTGTCCGGATACGCCCACCGCTGATTCCAAGATGGTCAAAGTGGAGCTTGCGACTGCGCACTGGAGTCGGCCGGTTCCCGGCTTGCCCAAATCCAACAACAATCCGGCAAGCTGGTGGATGTGTCTTCGGCACAACTTTTCATCACTTTGGGGGCGTAGCGTCAGTCACCGGCCGGCGGCGCGAATCAGAAATCAAGCAGCCAGGCGTTTCGCCCTGTTGTGGCTCCCCTGATTGCTATATATTTGCCATCCGGAGATGGTATTGAGAAGGCGTAGCGGCCGCCTTGCATATCCCAGATGGGTTGCGCGTGGCCATTGAAATCCACCTGGAGAACAGTTGCCCCGACGGGGCCTCAAGGCGATTGCATCTGAACGTAAACAGATCGGTTGGCTGGACGCGCCGAAGAGCATTTGAACCATCAATCTCGATAACTGCCGTGCAAGCCGAAATTTGAGTAGAGCTGACATTCGCATAGATCCACCCCGACGCCAGTTGTGAGCTGGGCTCATTGGCCTAGCGTGGCACGCTTCCTGATGCTAATCGCGAGCAAACCGAGCCCGCAGCATGTTAGCGCAATCGGTGCAGGCTCTGGTGTCGCTGCGACACCACTTACGAGGCCAATACTAGGGTCCGAGTTCCCGATGACAGTCGTTTTGCCGGTTGTCACGTCGAGTGTCCTGATGCTGCCATCATTGCCGTCGAAGCTGTAGACCGTTCCATCGATATTCGCAATGGTGATCTGTCCGAAAGTGGTTTCCGCTACCGTTGTCGAAAGGCCGGTTATGGGGTCGATCTGGTACAAGGCGGGCGCTGTGAGCTGTGTAAGAACGGGGCTCGAATTCGGGTCCGCAGGAGGTTGGAAATGGCCCGTGTCGAAATTTGCATATAACTTGTCGTCCGCTTCAAACAGATTTTCGTTGTAGAAATTAAATGAGCCATCCGCAGCCGGGATACCGGGCAGGAAGGTCAAAGCCGGCATGCCTGTTTTACCAACGAGCGTCGCGTGACCGGAAAGCGGATCCAGAGTATAAAGATTATTGTTGAAGTCCGTGGCGTAGTACTTGCCCAGAGCTTGTCCGAATGACAACTGACAGTTGGACAAGTTTACGACCACAGAACCGGAACAGTTTCCAAAGCCGGTCGGCCCGACCACGGAGACGGCGCCAGTTGCCGGATTGATGGACGCAAGATTTCCATCGAACGACATGGTCAGCAGATTACTATTCGGGCCGCTGGCCAGGTATTGAAGAATCGGCGGCGTATCGGAAATCTTCGTGAAGGCCCCGGTAGCTAGATCCATGGTGCCGAACTGCGAGTTGTTGGCTAGTGTGTAGACAATTGGGCCGGCACAAAGTGGTAAGGCGGGGAACAGCAGTGCGCCGCAAGCGGTAAGTGTTCTGGCTAACAATGCAGCGTTCTTAATAGGCATCTTCCCGGGTGAGAGTCGTTGTGCATTTTTCGGTTTTGTAGAAACAGGCATAGTAACGCTATACTTGCCCACGCTGGCAATACGTGCTTAGAATTCGCTGAGAAATCTATGAGAAACCCTAAACCTTTGAATCAAATGAGATCTATAGGTTTGGCGGTTTTCGTTTTAACGTGTCTGAGCGGATTTTGAATGCGTCGGAAAGCCGCTTTCATTTTCACCTAAGGCCTGGGATGTTCTTAATGTACTGATATCGCATCGGGCCGGGTGGTCCAGAAGCAGACGTTGATGGACGAAGTGTGGCCGGGAATCTTCGTTGAAGACAATAATCTGGCATTCAACATTTCGGTTCTTCGCAAAGTCCTATTCGACAGCTACTCGTTCCGGCTCCTTAGCCGACCAAACGGCAAAAGTCAATTGAAATCTCATAGCGGCACGTTGCGATAGTTGGCCGCATCCCTCGCAAACGTCAACGAGTTCCGTCAAACGTCCTTATCGAAAGTAAAGCTGGCGATCACTCTGGCGTTGTCGATCGGCTGAACAGCACCAGCTTACCTCCGATAAGAATCTCGCGTAAGGAAGATCTATCTGCCGTTGCGCTGGCTGTCAACTCCCGACTTGCCCAAATCCAACAACAATCCGGCAAGCTGGTGGATGTGTTTTCGGCACAACTTTTCATCACTCTCCGGGCGTAGCATCAATCACCAGACAGGCAGCGCGAATCAGAAATCAAGCAGCCAGGCGTTTCGCCCTGTTGTGGCTCCCCTGATTGCTATATATTTGCCATCCGGAGATGGTATTGAGAAGGCGTAGCGGCCGCCTCGCATATCCCAGATAGGTTGTGCGCGACCGTTGAAATCCACGTGCAGAACAGTGGCCCCGATGGGGCCTGAAGGCGATTGCATCAGTCCCGGGTGAGAAACGAAAAGTGATTTGCCATCCGCAGCCCAATCCTGCGTGACGGGGTTCGGCCATCCTTGGATTCTGACGGCCTTTTTAATCGCTCCGGAACGCGACAATATTTCAATAACCCCCCGCGGATCGGTGCTGATGGTGGATATCATCGAGCCGTCCGGAGACAGCACCATACTGATCGTCTTCCGAGGAGTCCGGAACGCCTCCGAGCGCAATCCGGTAAGTGGATCGAAGTTCGAGAAGACATCCTGTTTGCCGTCCGAAGTTGCTTCCAACATCATGCACGCCGAACCGGGTCGGCGAGGGCAGTCGAGTTGGTCGATGTTCACCCGGTCCAAAATCAGTTGTGGAGGCCCTCCCGCAAGGGGAACGCGCATGAGTCGGTCGTGCTTCGGATACGGGCCGTTGGGGTAAATGATCCATTCTCCATCGGGACTCAAGCGTGGAAATTGGGGGCTCCCTGGGCCGGTTGGAATCAGGTCTGGCGCTTGCTGATCGAGCGCCTGTTTGTAAAGGGCAAAGCGCCCGGTACGATCGGACCTGAAGATCACGGCCTTACTATCCGCGGTCCAGCCATATGGTGTGTTGTAACGCTCGTCCGGCGTCAGCCGGCGGCCCTCCGCCAACTTGCCATCGCTAGAAAGTCGGCCTATATACACGTAAGACTGATCGACGCTGCTTTCGAAGAGAATCCTTCTCCCGTCCGCTGCAGCACTTAACCCTTCCATATGAAATCCCGCGAGCTTGGTTATCCTCGCCGGCTCGGTGCTGCGCTGCCCGCTGCTTTCGTCCACCTTCACCGCCCATAGATTGCTATCCCGTATTGCCGGCACGGGCTCTCGCACGGCGTAAACGATTCGCCCGTCGACGAGCCACGAAAAGTCTTCCGGGAAGTTGTGATCGACGGAAGGGCTGCCATAGTGGAGCTTCTCAAATACCGTCGAAGGCACGTTTCCTTTGAGATCAACGGTCTCTATCGTATAGATGACCGACGCTCCCCCCTGCAGCCGGAACCTTTGAAATGCGATCCGCCGACCGTGGGGCGACCATGCAACGGAGCCTATATAGGTCAGGGAAGTACTCGAAAGTAGTTTTCTGGCGTTTTCGCCATCCGATGCCATGGTCCAGATTTCTGCGCCTCTGATTAAGTGCCGATTCATGGCATTTTCAGGCTGGTTGGAGTGACTAACGGTTAAGAACGCGATCATCGAACCATCCGGCGAGACTGACCGAACCAGGGCGTTTTCGCGAAGTAATGAGGCGCCGCCTCCGATCACTGAAACGCTCCAAGCGGCGCTGGCTTTGGAACTAATGGAAGTAGCGAATATTTTTGAGCCGTCAACGGACCAGGCGGCGGGAAACCACACGTCACCACTTAATATCGACTGTGGCCTGGGGAGCAGATGCGCCTCTCCAGTGTCGATCAACTGAACCTGGATTCCGGCGCGATCGCCAGAGGCAAAGTATTTGCCGTCGGGCGAGACAACCGCGTGCTCGATCGGATTATCGTCGGTATTGGTCGTCAACTGCCTGACGTTCAGCTCCGGCGTTGGCGCTCGCAAGCGGCCTCTCATCCAAATGCCGGAACCGATCACGAGCGCGGCGATAAGGACCAGGGCGGCCGCAATCACCGGAATTCGCGATACGCGACTTTGCTTGGAAGCAGTTACGCCAGCGGCAATCGCCTCTGCCGGAATAATCGCTTTCAAATCGCCATTACTGGGCGGCAGTTCCGTTACGTTCGCGATAAAACGGTAACCGCGCTTGGGAACCGTCTCGATGTAAGCGGGCGCCGCGCCATCTTCTCCGAGCGCCTTGCGCAAAAGAGAAATGTTGAATGCAAGATTGTTGGGTTCGACGAATGTGCCGGGCCAAACATCCCGCAGCAACTCCTCTTTTTGGACAAGGTGGCCCTTGCATTTAACTAGAACTAGTAGTACGTCAAGAGCTTTGGGCGTGATGGGAACCCGCTGTCCAGCCCTTTGCAAAACTCGCTCGACAGCATCGAGCTGGAATGGACCGAATTCGTAAATTCCGTTGTCGCCCAACGAGTTACCCGCTCTCACAACTTTCTAAGAGAATTCTCAGCGCGTTCCGAGTGTGTTTCAGGCAGTATAACGCCATATGGCTCTCCACCCGAAACATCTTCTTCTCATCGCCCTCGCCATGACAGCGGCTCCAGCAATTGCAGGTGATGTCGATGTGGTTACCAGTAACGCCCAGTTTGGCGCCTTCGATCTGTCCACAGGTTCCTTGACCGCGATCGGGCCGGGATTGCCGGAGATCGCGCTGATAGCCTTTGGCGTAATCCTTTTATTGGGTCTGGGACGGATGAGATCTGTTTTGCCGGCCGGCGGAAAGCCGCCGCTATCCGTCGGGACACGCCTCAAAAGAATATGGATACTGAGTGCCTTCATTCTTGCGGCAGTCTCGAGTCCCGCAAAGGCCGACTCGATCGCCATAACCTACAGCTTGACCGGGACGGGCACCGTTGTGGGCGCAACAGCTACGACCTTGACGCTTGATGCGCAGGCCAGTGGCTCTGTTCTGTCAAGCGATCCGGGCCGCAATGCTGCGTGGAATCCCGTTTCGTACTCTGATCAAAGCGTCCTGGATCTGACGACGAACCTTCTCAACGGAAACTTCACCTTAACGTTCGCCGACGGTGACACATTAACCGGGAAAGTATTCGAAGACCAGACCGCCGCCGACACAAGCCCAAGCCAGACAGGCCCATTTCCTCAAACCTTGACCTTTACCGGGGGAACGGGAGAGTTCGCTGGTGCTACCGGATCTGTTTCGGGAAACGGATTTCTGGGAACCACCGACTTCACGGTGTCGGGGAATGGAACGGTCAATGCTCCTGCCGTCCCTGAGCCCGCATCGGCAGCGCTCTTTCTCGGCGGTTTAGCGCTTCTAATCGTCAGGTGCCGGCGGATCGCGGCGAAGAACGCGTCCGAATCTCGGACGATTGTAGAATCGGCATAGTTAGCGAACTGTGGGAAACGGTCTCCGGGATCCCTCGGCAACATTGACACTGACTTTGAGCGGCACTCCGACGCGTTCTGCTCTAAGCCGATCAGGGGACCGGTTCGCCGGCACGACTGCCGGCCCTACAAGCGGCTGACTGCAGATTGCCGTCAGCCTTGACCCGCCGGGCTGGAATGCCTGCCCACGTTTCACCATCCGGAATCACGGTTCCGCGAACGACAAGCGCGCCCGCGGCGACCCGGGCGTTGCTTCCGATGTGAACGTCGGGAAAGATGACACTCCGCATGCCTATGATTGCTCCGTCACCAATCACTACACGTCCAAGGATGAACTCTTTACCGTGGCCGAGGTGGCCCAGAATCATGGTCCCTGCGCCGATGTTTACGTTCTCGCCGACTTCCAGAAACCAAGGATCGAAAATAAGGGTCCGGCTCCCCACGAGCGCGGAGTTAGGCATCTTTGCGCCCATTCCGCGGTAATACCAGGACGCCAGCAGCGATAGACCGCTGACCATGGATCGGAATGGGCTGTGGTCCAGAATGACGGTCAACATCGCGGCGAGGAACCATTTTTTCCCAGCTTTGGTGTGAATCGTACCGACTCCCGTGGCGTAAACGGGTCCTATGAGAAGTTTCTTGGTAAGGATGAGCAGCACCAGAAATATGGATCCAGTACTCCCAAAACCGAGGATCACCAGCGCTAACAAGGCAATTACAGGTAACGATCGGAAATGGTTAATTATTAGGACCGGCCCTAAGAAGCTGAGGAAGTACAGAACGCCTTTATAAGCCGAAAGCACGACCCCGCCAGAGATACGAAGCAGCCTCAGCCGCCTTATTTGCCGCCGGTTCATCGCCGCAAGCTCACATTGAGTTATTCGACTGGAATCTAAAAAGGCATTAGGTCTGCCGTTGGACTTCGTGATATTCTACTCCCACGATTCGACTCTTATCAATCATCACGATGGCAGGCCTGCTAAGCTCGCCGTCCTGGGCACAACTGCAGCCCTCGCCTTCGAGCTTTCACATAGCGATTATTGACGGGCAGGGTGCGCTCAATAACGTTGAGGGGCGGCTTGCGCGCGAACCGATTGTGCAGGTGGAAGACAAGAACCACAAGCGGGTGCCTGGCGCGTACGTTGAGTTCGATACGCCCAATGCGCCCGGTCAGCCCGGAGCCGCATTCGCGGACGGTTCATCCAAATACGTGGCCACCACGGACGCGGCGGGCCAAGCCGTTGCAGCCGGGCTAAAGAATAACGGAGTAACCGGCAAATTCGATATCCACGTGACAGTTAAATATCAGGGGCAGACGGTGGGCACTGCCGTTATTCACCAGGTCAATATTTGCAGTAAGGTTGCCAACGTCTCGAAGAATCTGGAGCACAACCCGAAAGGAAGCCAGAACGCGCCTCCGCTCGCGCCGGGAATGGCGGGAGTTGCGGTAGGACCGGACATGCTTGTAAATGGCAGTTCCATTCCAGGAAATGCAAACCTGGCGAATGGCGCGCAATTGCAGACGCTGAACAGTCCCGTGAAGATTTTCCTTGGGAACCAATGCGAGTTTCTGATGGGCCCGAATTCAACGGCTTCTATAAATCCAAGCGCGCTGGTGCTAGAAAAGGGCGCCGCGCGAAGCGAGCCATTCGGGAACTGCAGCATCGATTCTCATGGGTTGAAGGTGCTTGGTGAAACTGCGAATGCCGAAGGAGCGGTTCGGGTTGCGAAGGGAAACCTGGAGGTAGGCGCGCTCAGCGGAAACGTTCACGTGGTTGACGCGAAGGGCGCGCTGAAGAGCGTGGTGAATCCTTGCACTGCCGCGGTATTTGCTCTACTGACGGGTGGCGCGGCCTCGACCGGAAATGGAATTCTCTACGTAGGTCTTGCGGGCGCGCTTGCCGGCTTGGGCGTGGCGGTGGATGCGATCTCTCAAAAGGGCTCGACTAGCCCGTAGTTAAATAACTCAACCCATCAATTTAGGCACGACTGCCGGCCCTATTCCGTGCGCAGAGCTTTCATGGGATCGATGGAAGCGGCGCGAGCGGCAGGGATGATCGCGGCGATAAAGGCGCACACAGCCAGCGATGCCATGGCAACACCCAGGGCGAACGGATCCCATCCGGTAATTCCGTAGAGCTGTGCTGACAGCAGGCGGCCCGCACCGATGGCAAGAGGAATGCCGAGCAACAATCCCAAGGCAACCTTGTTAAATGCCCCCCGCAGGACCAGGCGCACGACGCTTGGCCTACCAGCCCCGAGTGCCATCCGGACTCCGATTTCGCTGGTGCGTTGAGCAACCGTATACGAAGTGACGCCGTAGAGTCCGACTGCGGCCAGGATCAACGCGACAATCCCAAACAGTCCCGCCAGGCTTGCGACGGCGCGCTCCTGGTCGAAATTCAGGTCCACCTGCTGCTGCATGGTGCGAACGTTGATGATGGTCAAATTCGGATCCGCGTCGGCAAGAGCCTTCTTCAGAACCGGTTCAATCGCGCCCGGGCTCAGGCGTGTAACCAGCAGCGCGCCGCCTATAAAATGAGAACGCACCTCGATCTTTTGCATGATGTCTTCGCTGTAGGCGACGTGTTGCGCCAGGGGCACGAAGAACATAGGCCGCGCGGGCTTGGCGGGTTGCGTATACTTAGCGTCGCGGAGCACGCCAACGATACGGAACGTACCGGCATAAGCAGGCATATCCATCCCGAAATGCTTATCCATGGGGTCTTCCTTCGGGAAAAACCTTCGCACAAAAGCCTGGTTCACGACGGCAACCGGCGCGGTTCTTTCGTTATCGGCCTCGGTAAAGCCTCTTCCGCGAAGAATGGGCTGGCCGACGGTCTGAAAATAACCGGGGCTGACGCGGTCCCATGAAGCACTAGAGTTCTCGCTCATGGGAGCAACGGGGTGGCCTTGGACAACGATGCCTTCGCCCCAGTTATCGACGAACGGATTGTAGAGAGCCAGGCTGGCGCGCTCGACGCCCGGCAATTGGTTGAGCCGATCCTGCAGATTGCGATAGAGCGCATCCAGACGCTCCGGAGTGTAAGTGGCCGGCGGCGAATTCAGAGCGACGCTGATCCGGTTGGCGGTTTGGAAACCGAAATCCTGGTGCTCCAGATTACCCAGACTGCGGGCGAGCATGGCCGCTCCGGCGAGAAGTACAACCGATAAAGTCGCCTGTGTAACAAGCAACGCCTTGCGCCAGAACCCGGAGCTATCAGCGGTGCTGCGGTTCGAGCCGCGAAGGGCTTCCACCGGATTGGTGCGCGTGGCAAACCAGGCGGGGGCGGTACCGAAGAGCGCGCCGGTAAATAGCGACAAAGCGAACGCGAAGACGAGCACCAGCAGCGACGGAGCGGTACTGATGGGCAGGAAATGCGCGCTGTGGAACGCTAAAACGAGGATCAATTGCCCCGCCGCATCGGCGACCAGAAGACCGGCAAGGCCTCCGGCGATTGAAAGCAGCACACTCTCCGTCAACGATTGAGAGACTATGCGACGCCGTGAGGCTCCCATGGCCAGGCGAAGAGCGGTCTGACTGCGGCGCGCCATGCCGCGCGCCAGCATGAGATTCGCGATGTTGGCGCAGGCGATCAGCAGGACGAGGGAGCAGACGGAAAGCAGAATCTGCAGGCTGCGGCGGTAGTCCTCTTTCATTTCCGCCACACCCGCGCCGGCCGGAACCACATTGATGAACTGCTTGGGCAGTGCCCGTTTAAGCTCGGGGATCCAGACTGCAGGATAACCGGCATCGTTTATCAACCAATTTCGTAAAATGCCGGTCAATCTCGGGGACATGCCCGCAACCGTTGCGCCCGGCCGCAGCCTTCCAATAACGCGCAGCCATGCCGAAATGGATTGGTGCAGCAGGGAACCCTGTCCATTCACCAGCGGCTCTTGCTGCACAGGCAGCCAAATATCGGGCGGATCGCTGCGCAGCGTTTCACCGAAAAACCCGGGCGGCGCAATGCCGATGATGGTGAAGGGATGGCCTTCGACCACATAGGTCGAACCGATAACCGATGGGTCGCCTCCGTAGGTTCCCTTCCAGGCGCGATAGCTGAGCACAGCAACGGGAGCGGCCGCGGCCCGGTCATCGGTAGAGGAAAACAGACGCCCGGCAAAAGAGCGAATGCCGAAGGTAGAGAAATAATTGCCGGTTACGTACTCGCCGCGCATGGATCTGCCGGCGCGATCGACGTTCGCGCGCCGCACGCTGAATTGTATGGGCGAGGCCTGAAAAGCGGTTAGTTCTTCAAACTCGGGAGTACTCGCCTTTAACCGTTCATAGAACGGAAACGTAAACAAGCCCCATTTGTCCTGTGGACCGCCTTGCACGCAGCAATCGTTGCTATCGCCGATACGATAAAGGCTGCCCGGATCGGCCACAGGAAGCGATCGGAGCATCACGGAATCGATGAGGGAGAAAATAGCCGTGGTGCCGCCGATCCCGAGGGCGAGCGTCAGGACAGCGGTCAACGTAAAAACAGGGGAAAGTCGAAACTGGCGCAGGGCGTAGCGAACGTCACCGAGAAAACTGTGCATGAAGCCTTACATATGAGCAAACCCGGAGCCATGTTCCGAGGTCAGCTCAAATCTCTTGCGAATGTGTTATTTAGCAATGCCCAAAGAGCATGGGCGCACGACGTGAGTTTTCGATTTTGGGACAGTAGTGTGCGGGAGCGGGTGAAGAATCGGGCTTCCCATACACTGGGGGTAGAGATGAGTAAACAATACACTGCCCCACCGCCGATGACGATTGACCCGTCAAAAAAATACTCTGCTACTTTCGATACATCGAAGGGAAGTATCGTCGCCGACCTCTTTGCGAAGGATGCGCCCAAGACGGTCAACAATTTTGTATTCCTTGCTCGCGACGGGTTTTACGATGGCACAGTATTTCATCGCGTCATTGCCGATTTCATGATCCAAGGCGGCGATCCCGAAGGAAGCGGCCGCGGCGGTCCCGGCTATAAGTTTGAGGATGAAACCAAGGGCAATCCGCACAAGCACCAGGTGGGATCTCTGTCGATGGCCAATGCCGGTCCGAACACGAACGGCAGCCAATTTTTCATTACCCACGTTGCAACAGACTGGCTGAACGGCAAGCACACTGTTTTCGGACAAGTGCGATCCGGGCAGGAAATCGTTAATGCCGTTAAGCAGGGCGACAAGCTGAACTCCATAAAAATTGAAGAATCATGACGCGGAACGAGGCTTGGGCGATCGTCTGTGAGTTCGTCCAAAGCGACAGTTTGCGGCGGCATATGTTAGGCGTCGAGGCCTGCATGGTCGCGTATGCGAAGAAGTTCGGCGAAGATCCGGAGCAGTGGGCGGTTACCGCGCTGCTCCACGATTTCGATTGGGAGATTCACCCCAATGCTCCGGATCATCCGATGAAAGGCGAACCGATCCTGGCTGAGCGAGGCGTGGATGAAACAACCCGCCGGGCCATCCTTTCGCATGCCAACTACAGCGGGGTTTCGAGAGACTCGCGCCTGGAACGGGCGCTTTTTGCCTGCGACGAGGTGACCGGCTTTCTCACAGCTTGCTCGTATGTAAAGCCGGGGCGAAGTATTTACGAGGTAGATGTTCCGTCAATCAAACGCAAACTCAAGGACAAAGCCTTCGCGCGGAACGTCAGCCGTGACGATATTATTAACGGGGCGCAGGAACTAGGCGTTCCGTTAGAGGAACACCTGGCATTCTGCATTGAAGCGATGAAAGCGTGCGCCGCGGAACTTGGCTTGGCTGGAACTAGTGCCGCGAGTCGTAATTAGCGCGCGCTTCGCGAAGCTGAGTGACATCCTGTAGCAGCGCGTTCCGGCTGTTCGCCATTAGCGTGTTGTGATCGAGAATGCCCTGTACGTCGCCAATGACGTGATCCAGTTCGTCCTTGTCGAAGTGTCCCTTCGTCAGGTGCCGGTCCAGATCGGAAAGATGCTTCTGCGCGTTTTTTGATCGCTCGCGCTGGTCGTGATCGCCGTGTTCGGACTCAGCGGCCATCTGTATATCCTGCTGCGTCCGGGCGATCAAATGGCGCAGCCCCTCATGGTTATACCCGCGTCCGTACCCCTGTCCGTAGCCTTGATCCTGGTACCCGGTCGCCGCCATCAGCGGTACCGTAGTGCCTAAAACCATGCCGCAACTCAGCGCGGTTACTGCTATTGATCTGTTTAACAGCTTCATTCGCATCCTCCATTACCCACCTATGAGACGCCTACAAGGGGCAAAGTATTTTGCTTGAAGTTGTGCCGGAGGCTTTCCCGAAGCGGATTGGGCCTCACGCGTGCTGGGCTTTGTGCTTTCCTTCGGCGAACTCTTCGATCATTTTTTTGTTGAATGCCGGAATATCGTCGGGTTTTCGGCTGGTTACCAGGCCGTGATCGTTCACTACTTCCTGATCCACCCATTGGCCGCCCGCGTTGCGGATATCGGTTTTGAGAGATGGCCAGGAGGCTAGAGTCCGGCCTTTTACCACGCCGGCCTCGACCAGCATCCAGGGGCCATGGCAAATGGCGGCAACAGGCTTGTTCGCTTCGAAGAATGACTTCACAAACTGGACGGCTGCCGGGTCCTGCCGGAGACGATCCGGATTCATGACTCCACCCGGGAGCATGAGGGCATCGTAGTTGTTCGGATCGGCCGATTTCAAATTCACGTCTACAGAAACAGAATCGCCCCAATCGGTATGATTCCAGCCCTTGATTTTGCCGTCCTTCGGTGAAACAACTTCGGTTTTTGCGCCGGCTTGGTCGAGCGCCTTTCTCGGCTCCACCAGTTCCACATACTCAAATCCTTCCGTGGCAAGGATCGCGATTCGTTTGTTTTTCAGTTGATCGCTCATGGGATTTCCTTCCGACCGTTGGATTCGGGAGAAAGGACGCTGTTTCGAGGGTTATTCCCGGGGTTCTGTAAGCGGTTCTTGCCTAGGGGATGCTGCGGCGGTCAATCAAAAGCAGGATCAGCACAATGATGAGCAAGAGACCGAGTCCCCCGCTGGGATAATAGCCCAAACCCCAGCTATGTGCGTAAGGCCAAGACGGCAAGAAGCCGATCAGCAACAGAAAAAGAATGATAATCAGCAGCAGACGGAGCATTGGGTGCGCGCCTCTCTTGTGAAGCGATTTTCACGTTATCAGAATTACCGCACGGCGGCGACGTTGGTAAGTACTACTGCTCCAATGGCTCATATTCGATCACCATTTCGGAATTCCTGAGCGCATCTTGGAATGCCTGATCCCGGCCATCAGCAACATCGTATTCCCAAATCTCGCCCGAAAGGCTTAGGAAGGCATCGTCCTCTTCTGCTCGTTCGGAAGAGTGAATCGAGTCGGGCTCAAGCCTCCCTACAAAAGCGGAATCGAGGACAACGCCATCCTCAAGCTGGGTATCCAGAAAGCTAGCCGGGTTGTCCGCCTTCTCGCCCATACGGTTGGATCGTTCGCGGAATACTACGCGGTATTTCATGAGCCGCTCGCAGTTGCCTTCTGTTCGGTGGATTTTGCCAGTTCAAGGTGTTCCTGCAGGGTCGGCAGGGTGGCGGATGCAAAATTTTTGATGCCCGGATTGGTCCCTTTACTGGCTTCCTTCTGGAATTCCTTTATATCTTCCTCGTGATCCTTTACCATCGCCTTCATGTACGCCTTGTCAAAGGCCGGTCCGGAGAGCGCGCTGAGCTTGTTGTAGAGTGCCTGGTCCTTGGCGCTGAGCGTAGCCGGCAGCGTCATGTTGTCCTTCGCAGCAACAGATTTCAGTTCGTCATTGGCCTTCGAATGGTCGTCAACCATTTTCTGGCCGAAAGATTTAACCTCCGGATTGCTGGCCTTCTCGACTGCGAGTTGACCCAGTTTGATTTCTGCCATCCCCCCTTGCGCGGCCTTCATTGCGAAGGTGGCATCTGCCGACTTCATCATCTTGTTCGCGCCGCTATCCATACGCGCACCGCTCGTGTTTTGCGCGAACAGGATTCCAGGCGCGAACGCCAGGGAAAGGCCGAGCACCGCCGAGGCGCCTACCGGAATCTTCATCGAATTTACCTCCGCAGATTGGACCTCTCCGTGCGAAGGCGGTTACAGACGGGCCGATACTCGAAACTTTCCGATCTGTTGGAATCGACGGAAGGGACCGAAAATTTATAGGGACTATTCCGGGGCCTGAAGAAGCGGCGCGGTCGGGTACCAAATTACATGAACAGTTGGCTACTGAAAATCGAGCTGAACGGCGAATGGGAAGAGTGTTCGTTCAAAACACGATCCGAAGCAATAGCCACGTTTGTGGCCCTTATCAAAGACTACGCAGCGGTGGTGAGGCGAGCGATTCTCTTTTCTCCGGGGAGGGATGGTTCCGAGCATAGAGGCCACGCCGGCCGCGTTCCGAAATTATGGACTAACTGAAACGGATTCGTCGCCGCAGCTCAGGCAAGGTTATTAGCAATGGCGTAGCGCGTCATTTGCGCGGTTGAATGGAGATCGAGCCGCTGCATAATGGCCGCGCGGTGAAATTCGGCGGTGCGGACAGAAATATTGAGCTGGTTGGCGATGTCCTTCGCGCTGCAGCCTAACGCGATAAGGCGCAAGACTTCCCTCTGACGAGCGGTCAAACCGTTTCTATGGGCCGGCGCTTCGGCGCCGTTTTCCCGGTTGACCGAAGGCGGCAGCAGACTATCGCCGCCAAGGACTGCGTGAATAGCCGAAATCAACTCCTGCGCCGGAACGCTCTTCGAAAGATAGGCTTTCGCGCCCACTTGAGCAGCTTGGTCAAGATAGCTGGAATCGGCGTACATGGAGAGAAAGACAATCGGCAGTTGGGGAGTCTGCTCCAGGACCTTTCTGGCCGTCACGAAGCCGTCTCCACCGGGCATACTGACATCCAGAATGGCGACGTCGGGCTGGAAAGCCTCGACAGCGTTGATAAAGGCCTGACTGTTATCTACCGCGAGCACGTCAAATTCGTTCTTCATCATGGCGCGCAAGGCGTCCAGGATCAGATGGTGATCGTCAGCTAGCAGAATTTTTGGTAAGCAAGCGTCGGCTGTATTTTCGGTTCCTGGGGTTAGCACTGTAGTACCTCTTCGAGGGTACGATGCATACCGGCGGCACAACGTATCTCACCAATTTCGTAGGCAAGGCGATTTTTCATTGCGCAATCGCCATCTGGAAGAGACTGGAGGAAAGTTGGTCCAACGCAAGGTAATTCGAAATAATGAAATCTGCGCCGGCGTCGATCAGGCGCTGCCGTTTCCACGCATCTAGGGCCATGCATTCGGGCTCCGACGTGGCAACACCTACAGCGATACCCCCGGCCTTTTTGACCTCCTCGATTTCCACATAACCATCGCCGAAAACAAGCAGCTCGTCAGCTTCAACGCCGCCAGTCCGGGTTAGAATCTGCTGGACGAGAATGGCTTTCGAAAAGCTCGTCAAGTCATCTTGCGCGCCGAAGATGCGCCCTCCGAAGTAATGCGCAATACCAAGCAGGTTTGCCTCTTCCTGAACATTGGCATGGTCGGTGCCGCTGGCCAGATATAACCGCAGGCCCTGTGCGGTCAAACTCTCCAGCAGCGCTGTGGCCCCGGGTACCAGGTACTGCTGTGGGCTCGCCTTTCCGTCACGAAGGCCTTCAATGCGGTTCCGGATCTTGAGCCAGAGCCGGTCCAGGTACATTTTTTTATAGATACGCGGCTCCAACGCTCTGCCGCCGCGAACCTGCACGGCTTCGGCCAGCGCCATCATCTGGTAAATGGTTTCTTTGCCCGTCAATCGCCAAACGAACTCTTCGACAGCCTCGCGCAGTTCCGGCTCCGACTCGCCGGTATTGAGATCCGCCAACTGCTCCAGGCAGAGCGGAACCATCACTTCCATCCAGCCTGAACGGATCAGCGAGAGGGTACCGTCAAAGTCGAAGATGACTACCTTAGCGCGCGCCGCCGATGCACCGGCGTGAACGGTTTCAATCACTTCCGCATTGTCGCATGCGCTCGGACGCGCTGAAGGCAGCGAGAAACATCCGAGTTATCATACACATTGCTGGTTTGAACTCTCATATCCTTATGCGTGTAGCAATCATCGGAACCGGTTATGTGGGCCTGACTACCGGAGTGTGCCTGGCGTTCATGGGCCACTCTGTTTACTGCCTGGATACGGATGAATCGAAGATTGAGGCTTTGCGGGCGGGCCGGATTCCGATTTTCGAACCCAATTTGGAGGAACTGCTGGAAGAGGCCGGTCCAAACCTGAACTTTACCGGCAGTTATGCGGAAGCCATTCCAGGCGCGGACGTGGTCTTCATCGCGGTCGGAACTCCTCCCACGCCCTCCGGCGCGCCCAATTTGGAGTATCTATCGCAGGCTGCTCGATCCGTCGGGCAGCACATGAATTCCGAATTCACGGTCGTGGTGAACAAGTCCACGGTGCCGATCGGGAGCGGCAACTGGGTGGAATCACTCTTGCGCGATTCGGGTGAGCACCGCTCCGATGGATCGAGTCCGGATTTCGCGGTTGCCTCAAATCCTGAATTTTTGCGGGAGGGCACGGCCTTGCACGATAGCCTCTATCCGGATCGCATCGTGATCGGCGCCGACGAACCCCGCGCTCTGGAGGTCCTGTACACGTTGTACCGGCCCATTCTCGACCAGACCTTCACCGCGCCAACCTACCTGCCCCGCCCCGAAACCGCTATGGCGGTCCCGCTGCTGTCTACCGATCTGGCTTCCGCGGAACTGATCAAATATGCGGCGAATGCGTTTCTGGCGCTAAAGATCAGTTTCATCAATGAGATCGGATTGCTTTCCGAGCGAGTCGGCGCAAATATTACCGAAGTCGGGCGCGGGATCGGGTTGGATTCGCGGATTGGGTCCCGGTTTCTGAGCGCCGGAATCGGTTGGGGCGGATCCTGTTTCGGCAAGGACACCGCAGCCCTGATTGCGACCGCCGGCGAGTACGGCTTGCACCTGCCGATCGTTGAAGCGGCGCGTAAGGTCAACACGCGCCAGCGGGATCGAGTGGTAGAGAAACTGCTTCAGGAATTGAAGATTCTGAAGGGGCGCACGATTGGTCTGCTGGGCCTTGCATTTAAACCGAATACCGACGATCTGCGGGAAGCGCCGGCCATTGAGATCGCGCAAAAGCTGATCGATCGCGGGGTGCGGGTGAAGGCGCACGATCCCATTGCGATGGAGCGCTTCGACCGCGAACATGGGGCGATGGGAGTCCACCTCTGTAATAGCGCGTGCGAAGTGGCCGACGGCTGCGATGCCGTGGTGCTTATAACCGAGTGGAACGATTACCGCGATCTCGAATGGGAACTGGTGGCAAAAAAGATGCGCAACCCGTTTGTACTTGACGGACGGCATGCACTGGACCGGGAGAAACTGACGCGGGCGGGGTTGCGGTACATGACGCTGAGTTAGCGGCGGATTCGGATTATTCTGCCTCCGTCCACATTTAGGCCCTATTCGCCGCTGGCCTTCGGGCTCCGCCCGCCCCGCATTTCGGCGGCAGCATCCTCCTGGACGGCACGCTCGATTTCGCCTTTTAACCAGCCCGGAGGCCGGCCGCGGCGGCGCACCTTGCCGGCTGAAAGACGTTCGAGCGCGATGATCGCCTGGTCAAGCCGGTTTCGTTCGGCTTCCAACTCGCCAATCATTTTTAGCAAATCCATGCGGTGCGGCTTTTCTCCCCATAGACGAAACCGCCGGAAAATGTTTGACATTCCGCGACCGATTTATCCTGCGCTGATTTTTGTGTTGCAATTCGGAAAGCAGTAAAGTAAGATCGCCTAAGCTACGGGGGTTTGCTCAATTGGGGTAGGCACTTCCCTGTTTTATCGTCTGTTTGCTTGCGCCTTGCGAGTGCGCCCGTGCTACTTGTTTTTCGGAAACACCATTCATGTCAGGGGGACATCCATGTGTGCTAGGGGAGCGGGTCTCGCGATCTGCAAGAGGACTTTCCGCCGCGCAAGCATCTTTGCGGGCGTGCTGGCGGTAGCCGTAGGGCTACAATCGCCAATTTACTGCCAGGCCGTATACGGTTCAATGGTTGGTACGGCTACCGATCCAAGCGGGGCGGTTGTGCCCAGCGCCGATGTGAAGGTCACGGAGACCGGAACGGGCCAGGTCCGGACGGCTACAACCGACCAAAGCGGCCGCTACAACTTCGTCAATCTTTTGCCTGGCACTTACAACGTCCAGGTGCTCGCCCGCGGGTTCCGGACCCTGGAGCAGAGCGGTGTGCGTATCACTCCGAACACGGTGCAGCGCGTCGATGTGCGTCTGGAGGTCGGTCAGGCAACCGAGCAGGTAAACGTTTCGGCGGAAACGGTCCAGTTGCAGACTGAGAAAGCTGACACGCACACAGAGATCACGTCCAAGCAGGTGCAGGATATCCCGCTGGGCGGCTACCGGAATTACCAGACGCTGATCAATCTGGCGCCTGGAGCGATGCCCGCCGCTTTCCAAAACTCGATCACCGATACGCCGGCCCGGGCGCTCGGCACGAACATTAACGGCGGCAACGCCCAGACCAATATCACGCGCATAGACGGCGCGGAAAGCGTGAACGTCTGGCTGCCGCATCATGTCGGCTATGTCGTGCCCGCCGAGACGGTCGATATCGTGAACGTCACCACCAGCGCAGCGGATGCCGACCAGGGTTTAGCCGGCTCCTCCGCAATTACGGTTGTTACGAAGTCCGGCACAAACCAAATCCATGGCAGCGCCTTCGAGTTTCACAATGACCAGCATCTGAACGCGCGCAATTTCTTCCTGAAGCCGGGTGTCGACAAGCCCGTGGGCATTTATAACAACTACGGGGCTACCGTAGGCGGACCCATCAAAAAAGACAAGCTGTTTTATTTCGGCAGCTTCGATGGCACGAACCAGAAGCAGAGCGCGAACGGACTCTACACCGTACCGACGGCAGACCAGCGCGCGGGCGACTTTAGCGCCTATAAAACTCCGATTTACAACCCCTTCACAGGGAATGCGAACGGCAGCGGCCGCGATATCTTCGCAGGCGGCAAGATACCGGCGCAATATCTAAGCCCGATCGCTCTCAAGCTGCAGAGCTACTATCCTGCGCCCAATCTGCCGGGCACCGCAAATAACTTCTCCGCGGCTGGCGGCCCGATTCTGGACCGCTACTACTTGGACACGAAATTCAATTGGAACCGCACCGATAAGCACACTATCTGGGGCAAATACGGCCGCATGTGGGCGACCTCCGGCGGCCAGGGGATCTTCGGCGTGGCTGGTGGACCAGCGCCCGGCGCCGATCCTGGTTTGGGCCACACGGTAATCCAGATCGCCACTATCGGCCATACCTATATCTTTTCGCCCAATCTCATTCTGGACGGCAATATCGGATACCAGCGCATGGTTCAGGACGTGAAGGGAAATGACTTCGGCACGGATTATTCCAAGGTGCTGAACATCCCCGGCATCGATGGCTCCGATATCCGGCAGAGTGGGTTCCCCGATATCGCTATCGGCAATTACACGGGCTTCGGCGTCCCGAACTGGATGCCGCTGTTCCGCACGGATGAGAGCTACACCCAGAGCGACAGCGTGACTTGGACCAAAGGATCGCATCAGCTCCGGTTTGGTTTCGACCTAGTGCGCCACCATCTCAACCACTGGCAGCCTGAGCTGAGCTTCGGCGGCCCGCGCGGCTACTTCGATTTCGGCGGCTCCGTCACAACCACAAAAGGCGGCCCTGCCGCGAATCAGTACAACGCTTATGCACAGTTCCTCTTGGGATTATCGGACGACACCGAAAAGGGTTTGCAATACATTCTGATGACCGGCCGTGAATGGCAGTTCGGCTGGTTCGGCGAAGATCGCTGGCAGGCCTCGCGCAATCTCACCATCACGCTCGGTCTACGCTACGAGTTGTATCCGCTGATGACGCGCTGTTGCGGAAAAGGGATTGAGCGTTACGATCCGGCCACCAACGACGTATACATGGGCGGCCGCGGCGATGTGCCGGAGAACGCTGGCATCACCGTTAGCCATAAGCTGTTCGCTCCGCGCGTCGGCATCGCCTACCGGTTGGGTGATAACACGGTAATTCGGACCGGCTATGGTCTGAACTACGATCCGATTCCGTTTTCGCGCCCGCTGCGTGGCTATTATCCACTCACCGTCAACTTCGCTCTCGCTCCGCCGAACAGTTACAACCCCGCAAGCGTCTTAACTAACGGCATTCCGGCCTTCAACGGCCCGGATCTGTCCACGGGTATCGTGCC
>DATIMA010000096.1:0-2418 GCA_035475915.1 Bryobacteraceae bacterium | reverse complement strand
AGTCGGCATTTCGGAGAAATGCTCGAGCAAGATTACCCTCATGTAGTCGGCAAGGGTAACGTAATCCGGTTTCAACCGCGACTCGAATCTCAAATCGCCGGCAAGTCGTGAGCGGCGGATCTATCCGACCGATGACCCATCTTTCGGATGCCGCGCGTCAGCCGGCATGCCGAAATGGCGCAGCAACTTCACGGGATCGATCACCGCGTTGTGTACCCACCGTCAGGAACAATGATCTGCCCAACCATGAATCTGGCTCCGGGGCTGCACAACCACAGGACGGCGGAAGCAATCTCTTCCGATTTGCCCATCCGACCCAACGGAATGTCCCTCAAGACGGCTTTCATCGCTTCCGGTTCATTCGCTACAGCATTGGCGACCATGGCCGTGTCGATAACTCCTGGACATATCGCATTGACGCGAATGCCCCGTCCTGCGTACTCAAGAGCGGCGCTTTTCGTCAAGCCGATAACGCCATGTTTTGAAGCGGTATATGCACCCAGGCCGGGGTTGCCAATCAGTCCGTTAGTCGACGAGCAGTTGACAATGACACCGCTGCCTCGTTCGCGCATGTGACGAAGTTCGTACTTCAATGCAGATCCACACGCCTCGGAGATTTATCGCAATTAAGCGGTCGAAATCGTCGCTGGAGGCATTGGCAGTTTCAGCGGCGGGGACGTGAATCCCAGCATTGTTGAAGGCAAAGTCCAGGTGACCGAAGGTGGACGTGGTCTCATGAATCGCCGCAGCCACCGCGTTCTCCTGAGACACGTCACAGCGCACCGCGATTGCTTCATTCCCGCGCGAGCGCAGCTGTTCGGCAGCGGAGCCCACCGCGTTTTCGTCAACGTCAAGCAACGCGACTGCGCAACCCGCTTCGGCGAAGGCTCTCGCCGTGGCTAACCCGATGCCGGAAGCTGCCCCGGTGACCAGCGCGACCTTTCCTCGCATGTCTTGATCCACAACATCCTCCACTTACGTCTTAACTCTTCAGACGCTCGTCAGCGCTCTGCTCGGCCGCAGTGAGCGTCGGCCCTGTTCAAAGTGACAAACGCACGGTTGGCCATACCCGCCGCAAACAACCGGTAATGTTCTGCGACGGAAGAAATGTCAGGTCTTCGCTCGCTTTGACTCATGAGGCTCCATGGAAGTTGCCGGGCTGGCGCACACGTGCGGCTCGGACTGTCTAATGGTAGTAGATCGGTCATAGCGTAGCGCCGTCTCGCTGCGCGTTTAGTGACGCTGGGCAAGTGAACTCGTGATGTCCAACGGATGGAGTGCCGATGACCCGCGTGTAGTCGGGAAGGGTTTACGAATTGCGTTTCTCGTTTCCAGATTGCGCCAGGATCACGGGCACCGTTCGGAATAAATCCGACTGTGCCAACCGAAGTTAAGGTGAAACAATCGAGGACGCCTCTGCCATTCAGTTCTGATTGAAGCAGCTATCGACAGCTGCTATGAGGGCCCCAAAGCCGCCGTGGTTTGCAGATCCACAGTCCAGTCACGTTCATCGAAGGCTGGCAGATTGGCACGCCGGATATGGTTTACGAATTGCCGAAGCCGTTCGATGTGCCCGGTTGTTTAGCAGCACATCATCGTACCTATCGGCTTCACGGAAGGACACGTGGGTGCAGGCCGCGGAGGTTCGCCCCACGGACCGGGCAGTGGTACGCCATATCATCGGCTTCATTCGTGAGCCGAAATCAATTGATTCACAAGCGAGGAGGCAGGCGAGTTCTTTACTGCGCCACAGGTAAAGACAAAAGATGAGCCGGAATACAATCGCTCTGCCCAGCGATTTTCTAGTGGCTACGCTCCCGGTCAACCCGCCGAGATTCTACCTCCGGACTGAGCGAAGCTGATTAACGCTGGTTCGTATATCGTGTTCCAGGTGCATTACACGCCGAACGGCAAGGCTCCCGCAGTTATGAACGAACTGAGAACAGTGAATTTCAACGGCTTGGTTGCCGTCGAATATGAGAAGGACGGGAACTCAAATGAAGATATGAAATACCTGGTCGATTATGCCCGCCGCCTGGCGTGAGGACACCGCGCTTTGCATCCGCAAGATCGCACTTGCGGATGCCGAAGCCGCTGCCAGGCTCGCCGGTGAGCTCGGATATCCCGTTTCGGCGGGCCAGATGGAGGAGCGTATCGAAAAAGTAACGAGTCTAAGGGAACATGTCGTGTATGTCGCGTGCCTCGCGGATTCCGTCGTCGGTTGGATCGATGTTGGCGTTGTTCATCACCTTCAGGCAGATGCTTACGCGGAGATCTGTGGGCTGGTGGTTTCAAGCGAGTTTCGCAGCGCGGGCATCGGCCGGCAATTGGTTGCGCGGGCCGAACAATGGGCCAGAGATCGTGGAGTTACAAGGATGGTAGTGCGATCGCGAGTTTCGCGCGAAGCGGCGCACCGCT
>DATIMA010000095.1:0-15983 GCA_035475915.1 Bryobacteraceae bacterium | reverse complement strand
GGCTACTTCGATTTTGGCGGGTCTGTGACCACGCTCAATCTTGGAAACGGGAACGCCACCTCGACTAATCAGTTCAACGATTACGCCCAGTTCCTGCTCGGTCTTTCCGACAATACCCAAAAGGGCGAACAGTACATCCTGATGACCGGACGCGAATGGCAATTGGGATGGTTTGCGCAGGATCGCTGGCAGGTATCCAAGAAGCTGACCGTTTCTCTAGGTCTCCGTTACGAGCTGTATCCGCTCATGACCCGCTGCTGCGGGAAGGGCATTGAGCGTTACGATCCGACCACCAACGATGTGTATATGGGCGGCCGCGGCAGCGTGCCGGTGGATGCAGGCATCAGCGTCAGCCACAAGCTGTTTGCCCCGAGAGTAGGCTTGGCTTACCGTATAGACGAGAAGACAGTGGTTCGCGCCGGATACGGCCTGAACTATGATCCGCTTGCGTATTCGCGGCCCCTCCGCGGCTTCTACCCGCTTACGATCAACAACAATTATCTTGCGCCGAACAGCTTTTCCGTAGCTGACCTCGGGGGCGGAGTGCCGGCCACTCTGGCGAATGGAATTCCTCCTGTAGTGGGTCCCGACCTTTCGACTGGAATCGTTCCGCTTGATCCGACGGCGAGCGAACGCAGCCCCAACAGCTTCATTCATCGCGGATATGTACAATCCTGGAATTTCACGCTGGAGCGCCAACTTCCCGGCCAGGTCGTCTTGTCGACGGGTTACGTTGGGCAGCACACGGTTCATCAACTAGCCGACTATGATATTAATGCTGGCTTCCCAGGTTCAGGTACCGCTTTGCTGCCGCAAGCCGGTATTGGCCGGACGGTCCCAACCTCTATGTGGGATGGCTACCTTAGCGCCGAGTACAATTCCCTACAGGTCGCGCTCAACAAGCAGTTCTCAAAGGGCCTGATGCTGAAAGGCGCTTACACCTGGTCCCACGCCATCGACTATGCCGATGACGACGGTTGGGCGGGCGTGGATTGGAACTACGCACCCGATTTCCAGCGTAATCGTGCCTCGGCTGGTTTTGACCACCGGCAGGTGTTTACGCTGGGCTGGGTATATCAACTTCCCTTCGGCCCTGGCAAGAAATACGTGAGCACTGGAATTGCATCGAAGATCTTGGGCGATTGGCAGTTTAGTGGAATCGAGAACTGCTATACCGGAGCGCCGATGTACATCTACGCCAGTGGCGCCTCACTCAATGCGCCTGACAATACCCAAACGGCAGATCAGGTGATGTCGAATGTTCCGTTTATCGGCGGGGTTGGCCCGGGCGCATACTGGTATAACCCGGCGGCGTTCGCACCGGTAACAGCTCAACGCTTCGGAACCAGCGGACGCAACATTCTTGCGGGCCCAGGCGTTTGGAATACGGACATGAGCATCAGCCGGATCTTCCCAATTCGGGAGAACGTGAAATTTGAGTTCCGGACGGAGTTCTACAACCTCCCAAATACCTCGCACTTCAATGGTCCTGATAATTCGGTGAATGATTCCACCTTCATGCAGGTCACGAGTTCGTACGGCGAACGCAACATCCGCTTCGCCGGCCGGTTCAGTTGGTAAATATGTAGTAGTGGTAAGCTTCAATCACGTAATGGGGCGGCTGCTGAGCGTAGCCGCCCTTTTCATTTACACGGCGGCTGGACAGACCGGCGATCTCGCCTCCGAATCGCATCAGGCTAGGGAACTGATGGGCCAAGGCCGCTTTGAAGAGGCCATTCCCATTTACGAGAAACTGGTTCAGGCGCTGCCGGGAAACCTGGGGCTCGTCTTGAACCTGGGGTTGGCTGAAGAGATGGCCGGACACCCGGCAAAAGCCGTTCCGCATTTCGAAACTGTTTTGAAAAAGCAGCCGGAGAACCTTCCTGCGCTCACCAGTCTTGCGGCGGCACGGCTGCAACTTCATCAGCCGAGCCTCGCTGCAGTGCAATACCGGAAACTGACGGAGCTGGATGCTTCCGACCCACAAAGCTGGTATGGATTGGGGAAGGCCTATGAGGCTCTTGCGACGCGCGATTTCGACCAACTATCCAAGGCCGCGCCCGAATCGCCCTATGTCGCGGCTCTGATAGCCGAGTCCCGCGTTCAACGGCGGCAATACCGCAGCGCGTTCTTTTTCTATCGTCAGGCAGAGAGCAAATTGCCGGACTTGCCTGGATTGCATGCCGGGCTGGCGCGGGTGTATCAGAAAACCGGGCACGCCGATTGGGCCGCCGCGGAAGAACGGAAAGAGCCGCCGCTGCCCGCCAAGACATGCACACAGCACACGGCGGAATGCGAATTTCTAAAGAACAACTTTTTGGCGGCCGCGAAGTTCGCCGAGGCAAGCTCAACTCCGGAGTCCCTGTTCTGGGCCACGAGAGCGTACAGTGAACTCGCGCTGAAGGCCTTTGACAAGTTGGGATATCTGCCCGATTCGGTCGAGATGCATGCGTTGAAGGCGCAGATTCTCCACGATCACGGACAAGATATCGAGGCTTCGAGAGAGTGGCGCGCGGCGTTGAAGCTGAACCCCGGAGATCCGGCGCTGGAGCAGGAACTGGCGAAGTCGCTGTTTATCGGAAAAGATTATCACTCCGCGGCGGCGCTGGCGGAGAAACTGCTTGCCCAGCAGCCCGATTCTCCCGATTTGAACTTTATCGTCGGAGATAGTTTGTGGCAGACGCAGCAGCCGGAGAAAGCGCTCCCGTACTTGGAAGCCGCTCTGCGAGGACGGCCGAAGATGCTGCCGGCGCACGCGGCGCTTGGCATGGCACTGGCCCTGCTGGACCGAAACAGCGAGGCGATTCCGCATCTGCAACAAGCGCTGAGCCTGGACGATGACGGCAGCCTGCATTACAACCTGGCGCGCGCCTACAGAGCCGCGGGGAACGCGCAAGGAGCCCAACAGATGATGGAGCAGTATCAGCAGATCAAACAGCGAAATGCGCAGGTGGACAGCGAACTGGCCAAACAGGCGGAAATCAGCGCACCCGCGAAGTAGAGTTGAGAGGACGGGAGATCGAAACATGAAGAAACAATCGGGGATGATGCTGCGGGCTCTTGGCTTGGCGTGCCTGCTGGCGCTGTGTACTTCTGGCAGCGCTTTTGCTCAACACAAAGCGATTGGTTTTACCAAGGGAATGCCTTTCAGCGAGGGCTACATCGCCGGCAACACGCTTTATGTTGCGGGGCAGCAAGGGCCCGACTCGCACGGCAAAGTCACGGGAACCGATATCACGCTGCAGACCACAAACGCCATAGCCGCCGTGGAGAAGGTTGTTAAGGAAGCGGGATTTCAGATGTCGGACATCGTTTCCGTGACCGTGTATGTTACTGACCTGGACGATGTCCCAAAGATGAACGACGTTTATAAGAAGCTGATGCCGGATCCCAAACCGGCGCGAGCCACTGTGCAGGTTGCGGGTTTAATCGGCGGAGCAAAGATTGAAATTTCCGCGATAGCAGTGAAACGGTAGTAGAGGCGACGCATGCGTCGCCCCTACCCGATCGTGCTGCTCAATGGGCCTTCAGCGGAACCGAAACCATCGCGGCAATACCGAGCTTGTGAGTCAGGTTCTTCTCGATTTGCGATTTCGAAAGACGATACGCCGTCTCTCTTCCCGGCATGGCGATCTCCGAGAGAACGCACTCGCCGCCGGAGCATGCAAACGTCAGGTGCGGCCGGTTAGGATCCGAAGTCGTGGGCACCATGGCGCCTACGAAAATAGATTCCTTGTTCGGGCTATAGATCTGGAACAGGCCCGTCGCGGTCCTCTCGTTTACCTGGTACTTGCCGGCGGAAAGCGTTTGCTGCGCGGCATGGAATGTGAACGGTACATCCGCCACCTCGCTCAGGTTTTGAGCACCGAGGCTTGCGGTCCCGAGCAACGCGGAGAGCCCCGCGGTCAGGATCATGTGAGTCATATTGAGTTTCATAACGAGTCTCCTTGGGTGATTTTCGGAGGTTCTTTTGGATCTCCGTCTCTCTCGCGTTTCCGTCTGAGGGATGTCCTCTTAGAAGCGGATTTGTGGCCACCGGGAACTCACATGCAGTTTCAACACGTTGCGTCGAAACGACTGCAATGACATAGAAGGTTTCAGTGAATCACTCAGAGATTACCCAGGATAAAGCAGGTTAATCGCAGCGCGCAGAACGCCGTGCTCACCGCTTCGGCACGGAAATCGTTATGTTGCGGTATTTCATTCCGCCCGTATGATCGCCCTGAAGGTAAATCGGCCCAGGCTCGCCCTGATGGCTGTCGAGAGCACCGCCCGTTATGCCGGGAATCTGCTGCTGATCGATAATCAGTTCGCCGTCTCGCATAACAGTTACGGTCCGGCCTACGAGCGTGATCTCATAGGTTTCCCACTGACCCGGGCGCGGAGTCACATCAACGGCCGGCGCAAGGAATCCGTAAATAGAACCCATCTTGTGAAACTTATCGTTCTCGTCTGGCGGTTCATACTCCACCTGAACTTCATAACGGCCCCGCAGATATACACCGCTGTTGCCGTCCTTCGGGCAGTTGTATTCAATGTGAAGACGAAAGTCGTTGAACCGGCGTTTGGTGCGAATATTTGCGCCTGCCTGTTCGTTCACCAGCGCGCCCCCTCCGGCCTTCCAATGATGCTTTGACGGGGCATCCGGAATCCAGCCGCTAAGATCTTTCCCATTGAATAGCGGTTCGGGATCGGACCATATGACCGGCACTTTGTGTTTCAACGCGGGGGCTGGCGCGCCCACAATCTGCCCCGTCACGCCGTCTTCGCGCTTCTGGATTCCGGTAATCCTATTCCCGCTAATGGTCAGTTCCCACGCAACCGGAATTTCTTTTCCGAATGATTCCGATGACCGGAAGGACAGACGCGCTCCCTCCTGTTTGACATCTGTTGCGGGATGGACGCTGGCGACGCGCCCCACAATGCGGATCTCTGGATTCTCGCTCGTGCCGGTGAACTCCATCCAGGATGGATATGTTTTTTGCGGGGTTGTAATTGTAAGGTCCCAGCGGCCAGCAAACACATCTTTGTCCGGCTGCCTGCACAGCACGGGTAATCCGGCCGCGCATGCGAGAACGACGAGTAAACCGGAACTGCTCCTCATGCCAGCGTAGTGTATCGAACTATCCGGCCGGGCGTTGCTCGCCTTATTGCTTCGTGATTGTTCCGCAAGCAATGCGCGCGCCGGCGTTGCCCGCTGGGTTGCTTTTCATGTCGTCGGGAGAGGCATGAATTACCAGCGCGGTTCCGCCATTGCTGAAAACCGAATTGCTGCCCGCGCCCATGGTCACATTGGGAGCGATTACCGTTTCCGTCGAAGTCCCGTCTGAGGCAACGCTAAAATTCTCCATGTCTCCCGCATGTGGGCCAGCCGGATTTTTCAGCCCGTGTTCTTTCTTCTCCGGATTGAAATGACCGCCAGCGGATGTAAAGCTTGGGGGTTCGCACTCGGCGTGCTGGTGAATGTGAATGGCATGCTCGCCGGGAGGCAAATTCTTGAGATCGAGCGCGATCTTCACTCCACTGACGCCATTCGCGGAGAGAGTTGCGGTCCCTACGCTCTCGCCCTGAGCATTCTTGAGGTTGACCGTAGTGGATTGAGCGGCAAGCATACCAGCAAAGAAGCCGATGCCGCAAAGAAAGCTGATTGTCTTGAGCATACTGATTTCCTCAGGATAGCTTTTCGAATCGCGAAAAGCCGATGTTCTAGGATATTCGAGGACCCTTAATTGTGCCGAATCTCCCTCAGACGCGCTTTCGCTGGATTCTGATCGGCTGGATATTCCTGATCAGCGCGGTCGCCTATCTTGACCGGGTAAACATCTCGATCGCCGCAAAATCGATAACCACTGAGTTCCACCTGACCAATACGGAGCTCGGCTATATTCAGAGCGCGTTTGTTCTAGGATATGCATTTTTTCAAGCGCCCGCGGGCCGCCTGGCAGATCGCCTTGGGCCCCGCATCGTCATTACCGGCGCGGTGATTTGGTGGGCCGTTTTTACAGCGCTAATCACGGTAGTTCCGGTTGGCATGACCGCCGCGCTCGCCGTGCTGATCGCCATCCGCTTCGGGTTGGGCATCGGCGAGGCGGTCGTCTATCCCGCATCGAACTGCGTGGTCGCCAACTGGATACCTTCCAATGAGCGCGGAATTGCGAACGGCCTTATTTTCGCCGGTGTCGGGTTTGGAGCGGGCGTCACACCCCCCTTGATTACCTATCTGCTGATTCATCACGGATGGCGCGCTTCGTTCTGGTGCAGCGCGCTGATCGGACTCGTCGCAGGCGCCGTATGGTATGTAATCGCCCGCGACTCTCCGGCTCAGCATCCTCGCGTATCCGCATCCGAGGCGCGATTCATCGAAGCGGGCTTGCCGCAAACCGTTGAGAAGAGCTCCGCGCGGCTCGGCTGGATGCAGATTCTGACCGATCGCGATATGCTTCCGGTGACCTTCAGCTATTTCGCGTACGGCTACGCCGCGTACATTTTCTTCAGCTGGTTCTTTGTTTATTTGAACCAGGTGCGCGGATTGAATTTGCGGGAAAGCGCATGGTACAGCATGTTGCCCTTCATGGCGATGGCTGCCGGATCGCTTCTTGGCGGGTGGTGGAGTGACTTGCTAACCAAGCGGCGCGGTAAGCGCTTTGGCCGTTGCGGAATGGCGGTTATCGGAATGGGGCTTGCGGCGGTATTCATCGCAGCAGGAACGGAAGTGGCTAGTGCGAAGGTCGCCAGCATTGTGCTTGCCGCGGGAGCGGGCGCGCTCTATCTTTCTCAGAGTTCGTTCTGGTCGGTGAGCGCAGACATCGGCAAGCGATCCGCCGGCTCGGTCTCCGGGATCATGAATATGGGCGGCCAGTTCGGAGGCGCGCTCACCGCTTCGCTCACTCCCTATATCGGAAGTCATGTTGGTTGGAATCCATCATTCCTGGTTGCCGCCGCCCTGTGTGGCTGCGGCGCTGTCGCCTGGTTAGTCGTACATCCGGAGGGGCGTCAGACGGAGCTGCAACCCGCGCGCTTACCCTCCACGGAATCTCTTTCAAAATGAAATCCATGAACGTTGCCGTTCGCCGCCGGGAATTTCTGGCGCTCGCCGCGACGCCCCTGCTTCGCGGGATGCCGGTCCCCAAGATCAAAGACGTTTCCGTCATCACGACGGAACCCGCCGGAGTGCGCCTGATTGTCGTAAAGGTCCAGACCGATCAGGACGGGCTTTACGGCTATGGCTGCGCCACGTTTACCCAACGCGCGGATCTGGTTGTCGAAGCCGTGAACCGTTACCTGAAGCCGCTTCTGCTTGGCCGGCCCGCCGACGCGATTGAAGACACATGGGAGCTGATGTATAACTCTTCGTACTGGCGCAATGGCCCCGTCTTGAACAACGCCATCAGCGGCGTCGATCAGGCTTTGTGGGACATCAAGGGCCGCCAGGCCGGCATGCCGGTTTACGAGTTGCTGGGTGGAAAGGCGCGGAGCGCGGCCATGATCTACCGCCACGCGGCGGGCGCAGAGATCCCTGAGACAATCGACCAGGCTCGCAAGCTGATGGCCGGCGGCGCGAAGGCAGTTCGGCTGCAGGTGGGCGTCCCGGGTATGGCCGCTTACGGCGCTCCTGGAGGCCCGCGACCGGGTGGCGCTGCCGAAATGCCGCGCGATCCCATATTCGACCCCGAAGCGTATGTGCGACGCTCGCTGCAGCTTTTCGAAGTGGCCCGTAAGGAACTTGGACCGGAGATTGAACTTTTGCATGATGTGCATGAACGCGTCTCGCCGCGCCTGGCCGTTCAGTTTGCGAAAGACCTGGAGCAGTTCCGGCTGTTCTTTATGGAAGATGCGCTCTCCCCGGAGGACATCGCTTATTTCCGTCAAATTCGCGCGCATTGCACCACGCCGCTTGCGATGGGCGAGTTGTTCAACAGCCCCCATGAATGGACGCCTCTGATTAAGGACAGCCTCATTGATTACATCCGGGTCCATGTCTCGCAGGCAGGCGGGCTTACGCCTGCTCGCAAAATTGCAAATCTGGCGGAAGCCTTTCAGGTCAAAACAGCCTGGCATGGCCCCGGCGATGTCTCGCCAATCGGGCATTGCGCAAACGTGACGCTGGATATCGCATGCCGGAATTTCGGAATCCAGGAATGGACCATGCCGAATGATCGTCTACTCGAGGTGTTCGACGGCTATCCGGTCATCAAAGACGGTTATGTGTACGTGAACGAAAAGCCGGGATGGGGCGTTGAGATCAATGAAAAGGCCGCCGCCAAGTATCCCTTTGGATTCTCCGAACGCGGAGAGCACAAGCGACTGAACGGCGGCTGGGGCGTGGTCCGCCTTCCCGACGGCACGGTAATCAACCAATAGAAAAAATCGGGGACATTCCGGGGCTTGCGTTGGGGATGCCCCGGCGTTCACCGCCGCCGGCGTGTCCCCGATTTTCAGTGAAGCATCGGGAACAACTGGCGGATGCGCGCCTCATCAGGCTGTGAACCGTACTCGCAAACTTCGAAAGCTTCGTAATGCTTCACGGCATCTCCTGTTTGCGGACCGTACCACTTCACCAGCGCGGCACGAACCGCGGGGCTGATTGCGGGGGTTCGTTCGCGCTTCAGCCAGGCCTTGCGTGCCGTATGGTCCTTGGGCACCTCGGCCAGCCTTCCATCCACCCAGGGAAGCCATTCATAGAATTGCGATACCTGCGCATCCAGCGCATCTACTTTTTGATCGATCACACTGTCGATGTCCACCGCAATGTCGGGTGTGAACGGATTCGGGCGCTGGAAACGATCCTCGTAATAAAGAAAGACCGGATTCTTGCGCAGGGCCGGAGTGTCGGGGACGATATCGGGCACGACCACCATGTAAGCGGCATCCTGAACTAAAACGCCCGTATAGCGGTGATCGGGATGATAGTCGTTGGGCCGCGGCGCAAGCACCACATCCGCATGCCATTTGCGGATCTCGCGAATCACTTCTTCGCGCACATCGAGCGTCGGGAGCAGCTTTCCATCGTGATTGTTTAACACGTCATACTCAATTCCTAACCGCCGCCCCGATTCTTTCGCCTCGGCAAGCCGGCGTTTCGCCAGTTCCACACCGCGCATGGCTTGATGGCCGGCATCGCCATTCGTTATCGATACAAATTTAACGGCGATGCCCATCTTTTCCCAAAGAGCGGCCGTGCCCGCGGCGCGTATGTCGCAATCGTCCGGATGAGCGCCGAAAGCGATAACGCGAATCTTGTCACTTTGCGCCATTAGAGTGGCCGCCGCCGCGAACAGCAGTGCTAACCGTTTCATTCAATGAATCCTCTCGTTCTTGACTAATCTTCATTTGCTGCATCTGTTCCGACAATCATATGCCTTTCGTTTGTAAGCGACTCGATGGAGCGAACGGTAGTCTAAGGAATTGGATCTCTCCACTCCGCTGCAATACATAAAAGGTATCGGACCTGCGCGTGCGGAAATGTTGGCTGCCAAAGGTTTGCAAACGGTTTCCGACCTTCTGTATTACGCTCCATTCCGGTATGAAGACCGCACCAACGTTAAACCCATTGCGGAGCTGGCGCCGGGCGAAAAAGCAGTCGTCATCGCGCGAGTGGAAAGCGCCAAGCTGGCGGGATTCAAGCGCAAGAGTTTGGGATTGTTCGAAGTTACCTTTCGCGACGGCAGCGGCCCTGCCCTGGAAGGCCGCTGGTTCCACGGCGAACGCTACGCCGAGACCCTCATCCCGGACCGGCGCGTATCCCTATTCGGGAAAGTGGAATTGAATCACTCCAGCGGCCACCGGCTGATGGTGCAGCCGGAGGTGGAGATTCTTTCCGATGAGCAGGATGAAGACGAGATGCTGCATGCGGGGCGAATCGTGGCGGTTTACGAAGCGGCGGGAAAGGTCTCCACGCGCGTTTTCCGGGGTCTCCTCGATCGTATTTTGAAGCAAACGCCGATGCCCGAGGATGCACTGCCCCAGAGTGTCCGCGAGCGCATTCAGCTTCCGGCTCTTTCAACCGCTATTCACCAGTTGCACGCTCCCCCCGCCGAAACGAGTTTGCAGTTACTGAACGCGTTCCGCACGCCTGCGCAAGTGCGGCTGATATTCGATGAGTTTTTTTGGCTGGAGTGCGGCCTGGCTCTGAAAAAGGCGAAGGCCCGGGCCGCAACCGGCATCTCTTTCGCCGTTACGGCACGCGCGAGAGAACAAATCAAGAACATGCTGCCGTTTAAGCCCACTGCGGCACAGCGGCGCGTGATGCAAGAGATTGCGGATGATATGAAGCAGCCGCATCCCATGAACCGGCTGTTGCAGGGCGACGTAGGCAGCGGAAAAACCATTGTTGCCGCGCAAGCCGCGGTCATCGCGATTGAAAATGGTTATCAGGTAGCGGTGCTCGCGCCGACTGAGATCCTGGCCACCCAGCATCATTCCTATTTCAAACGGCTGCTAGAAAAGCTCGGCTACGTTGTCGCTTCACTCACCGGTTCGGCAACGGCCCACGAAAAGCAGCAGATCAAGCGAATGCTGGCCGAAGGCATGATCCACGCGGTTGTCGGCACCCACGCGCTGATCCAAGAGGACGTAAGCTTTCGCAAGCTGGGTTTGGCGATTGTGGATGAGCAACACCGCTTCGGCGTCCGGCAGCGCCTTGAACTCTTCAAAAAAGGCGAGCAGCCCGATGTGCTCGTCATGACCGCGACTCCTATTCCACGAACTCTGGCGCTCACAATCTACGGCGATCTGGACGTGTCCACCATCGACGAACTTCCGCCGGGGCGTAAGCCTATCATTACGAAGCACGTAAAGGAATCAGCCGTGGAGGGCGTGTACAGTTTTGTCGCGCAGCAGATCAAAGCCGGCCGGCAGGCATATGTTGTGTATCCCGTGGTGGAGGAATCGGAAACCGAAGCTGTGAAGGCCGCCGAAAAGATGTTCATCCATTTATCGAGAACTGTCTTTCCGCAGATCCAGGTCGGCCTTCTGCATGGGAAGCTGAGCGCCGAAGATAAAGAAGCGGCCATGCGCAGTTTCCAAAGCGGACAAACGAAGATCCTGGTGGCGACCACCGTAATTGAGGTTGGCGTTGATGTGCCGAATGCGTCGGTGATGGTGATTGAGCAGGCCGAACGCTTTGGTCTGGCGCAGATTCACCAGCTACGCGGCCGCGTGGGACGGGGACAGCATCAAAGCTATTGCATCCTGGTCACGGGAAAGCTGAACGATATTGCGCGAGAGAGGATTCGCACATTGGTGGAATCAAACGACGGGTTCTATATCGCGGATATGGATATGAGGCTGCGCGGGCCTGGTGAGTTCTTCGGGACCAAGCAGTCCGGAATACCCGGGCTTCGGATGGGGGACCTGGTGCGCGATACCGATGTGCTGGAGATGGCGCGGGCGGAGGCACAGAGGGTAATCGAGAACGGCGACGGCGATGAGCTGCGGCCGGTCGTTCACTACATCCAGGAGCACTGGCAGCGGCGATACGGTTTCGTACAGGTCGGCTGAGATGAGAGTGATTGGCGGGCGCTTTCGCAGCCGGAAGCTGAAGAGCGTTCCAGGCATGGCGGTTCGCCCGACACCGGATCGGCTCCGCGAGGCACTCTTCAACGTGCTCTCACAGCGAATTCCGGGAACAGTGTTTCTCGACGCTTATGCAGGAAGCGGCGCAGTCGGGATTGAAGCCCTGAGCCGCGGCGCGAAACGAGTAATTCTTGTCGAGCGCTGGTCCGCCGCACTGGTTGTCATTCGCGAGAATCTCGCATTGTTAGGCATCAGTGATGAAGTCACAGTGGTTCGCGGCAGCGCATCCGTTCTTCTGCCAAATTACCCTGCCGATATCGCATTCATCGATCCGCCTTACGACCAGGTGAGCGAGTATTCGGGAGCCTTGCTGGCCTTATCGTGTACGGCGTGCAGTCTCGCGATCGCGCAGCATTCATCGCGCCTGAACTTAGAAGACCGCTATGGCGATCTGGTGAAGACGCGCGTGTTGAAGCAAGGAGACAATTCGCTCAGCTTCTACGAAAGAGGAAGGTAGGTACCCATGAGGATCAAATGATTCTGGTATTCCCGCCTTAATGGGGCCGGGGTCGCATTCGTCTCAACCGCTCTGCGGCCCTAACCTCGCGTTCATTCAGTCCAAAGTGGTGGGCAATTTCATGCCAGAGCGTTTCCTCGACTAAGCGTTCCAGGTCCTCGCGATTGCGTGCTATTCGCTCGTGAGGGCGTTGAAATATGGTGATCCGGTCGGGCAAATAGAAGGGTTCAAAAACGCTGCGATGTATCAGGGGACGCCCTTCATACAGGCCGAGAAGTGTGCTACCGGGCGAAACTGCTCTCGCCTTAAGTTGAGCCGGCGCAGGCTCCTCCTCGACCACGACCGCTACGTTATTCATCCGGCTTCGGAATCGCGCTGGAATGTTGCGTAATGCCCGTTCGACAATCTGATCAAAATCTGGCGCGAGCATCGCGTGCTTATTCCTTGGGTCGGCCCTCTGCCATTCTTGCAAACCTGTGCGCCTGAGCGTTTGAATGGTAATTTCGGGCAATCGCGTCTTAACGCGCTAGTGTCCTGAACTGCAACTTCGTTGAATAACATTCGGTCCGCTAGGGGGGGCAGCTGCAAAGCTGCGGCGGCCGCACAGGCCGCCTTCCACGGGCCTAATAGCTGGGCTCGCGCCCAGCGCAGGCTTGCGCCCGCCCCACAGACATTCGTCAAGTTTCTTCAACGAACTTTTAATTCAGAACGCTAGCAGCAGGTGAATGTCCATCACGTTAGTGCCGGTCGGCCCGGTGCGAATCAGATCGCCAAGTGAATCGAAAAACGGGTACGAATCGTTCGCTCGTAAATGCGCCGCGGCATCCAGCCCCAGCCCAGCGCCACGGCTCAGTGTCTCGCCTGTAGCAATCGCGCCCGCGGCGTCGGTCGGTCCATCGGTTCCATCGCTTCCTGCGCTCAACACCAGTGCGTGTTTTAGTCCTGCAATTTCGAGTGCCGCCGCAAGCGCAAATTCCAGATTGCGCCCTCCTTTCCCGTTACCTCTGACCGTGACAGTGGTTTCACCGCCGGACAGGACGCAGGCGGGGGGCCGAATTGGATGGCCCGACGACCGAATTTCACGCAGGATCTGCCCGTGTACCCGCGCCACTTCGCGCGTTTCGCCCTGCACGGTGCTGGAAAGGATCAACGTTCGATAGCCGAGCGATCTGCCCTTCGCGGCCGCTGCTTCGATCGCCAGGCGGTTGCTGCCAACGACAATGTTGTAGACGTTCTGAAACAGCGGATCGCCGGGCTTGGGAGTCTCAGGTAAATTTCCGGCTGCTCCCTGCCGCAGGTGATCGCGAACTGATTCCGGGACTCGATCGGTCAATTCATATTTGTCGAGCACGGCGAGAGCATCGCGGAAGGTCGCCGGATCGGGCGCGGTTGGACCCGAGCCGATGATGTCTATCGGATCGCCGATCACATCCGATAACAGAAGGCTCACGACCGTCGCCGGATAGGCCAGCGCAGCCAGCCGCCCGCCTTTCAACGCTGAAAGATGTTTCCGGACGGCGTTGAGTTCAGCGATCTTCGCGCCGGCGCGCAGCAGAAGATCCGTGGTCTGCTGTTTCGCCGCGAGCGTAACCGGCCCGGCGGGTGCAGCCAGCAGGGCGGAAGCCCCGCCTGAGATCACCACAATCAGCAAGTCCCGTGCATTCAGCTCGCTCAGCAAATCGCGCACCTGTTGGGAGGCGGCCAGCCCATGCTCATCCGGAATCGGATGTCCCGCTTCAATCACCGAAACACGCCCCCCCAAGCCGCGTCCGGCATGCCCATACTTGGTTATGACAATACCGCCGGACAACGCGCTGGGCAGCACCCGGCTGGCGGCAGCGGCCATCTGCACGGCAGCTTTTCCCGCCCCAATGAGAAATACCCGATCGAAGTCCTTTAGGGGAATGCGTAACGCGCCCGCTCGAAGATGGTTCGCGGATGACGAAAAATGCCGCCGGACAGCGTTGCCCGCGTCCGCCGCTTCAAGTGCGGCTTTTAGAATCGACAGAGCATCGCGGCCCAATCCGCTACGAACAGTTCTCACTGGCGTGTTTTAGAAGATTGGCAGCCGGAGAATCTTTTCCACAATCTCCGGCAACTCCGCGGTATCTACATCGATCCGGAAATCCGCCCGCGCATACAGCGGACGCCTATCCTCATAGAGTCTTTCGAGACCACTGCCCCTGTCCGCCGCAAGCGGCCGCGTGCTGTCCTCCCCCAGGCGCTTGCGAACTGTTTCGAGCGTGCAATCGAGCCACACGGCAATCCCGTTGTTCTGAATCAACTCCCAATTCCGCGGCTGTACGAACGCGCCTCCGCCGAGCGCGACGACGCACGGATTCCCTGCTTCAATCGCCATAACGCGCGTCCGGATCGCCTCTGTTTCCAGATCGCGAAAGACCGTTTCGCCCTCATTGAGGAAAATTTCTGCAATGCTCTTCCCCTGGCAGGATTCAATTTCGCTGTCAATGTCGGTGAAGGGCCAGCCTAGTTCATCCGCAACGGCGCGGCCAATAGTTGTCTTTCCGCTCGCCATAAAACCTACAAGATAAAGGGCCGGCGTGCGCTTCAGCTTCAAAATCACGGAGCCGATCACCAGTATATCCCCGGCCGCGTAGCTGGAAGGTCCATAGGAACGGATAATGAAAGCATGAGCACGGAGCTTTTACCTTTATTTCCGTTATCGCTCGTGCTGCTGCCCGCGATGCCGCTGCCACTCCATATTTTCGAAGAGCGATACAAGGAGATGATGGGCGATGTGGTTGCCGCCGGCGCAGAATTTGGAATCGTGCTTGCCAAGGGCGGCGGCATTGTCAATATCGGTTGTACAGCCCGTGTGGAGCGCATTCTGCATCGCTACCCGGATGGCAGGCTCGACCTGGTTGCTGTCGGCCAGCGGCGTTTTCAGATCGCCTCCCTGGATGAAGAAAAATCGTACCTGAGAGCGGAAGTGGAATTTTTCAACGATGAAGATGTGAGCGACGTTCCGCCAGATCTGCGCGATAAAGCCATTGCGGCTTATCGCCGCTTGGCGGAAATCGAGAACCCAGGCGAAGCAGCGGAGCCCGAATTCGATCTCGTTCGCATTAGCTTCCAGCTTGCCCAGCTCATTTCTGATTTGGACAAGCGCCAGACCGTACTCTCGCTTCGATCGGAGGTGGAACGGCTTGAATATCTGGTCCGGATCGTTCCCGAATACCTGCTCCGCCAGGAACGAATCGCATTCGCGAAGCGAGTGGCCCCTTTGAACGGAAATCCGAAGGTCGCTCTATAGGAAAGCAGTTTGCGCCGCCAGCACCTTATATTTGACGCCGACGATACGCTCTGGGAGAACAACATCTACTTCGAAGAGGCGTTCCACCAGTTCTGCGAATATCTGGGCCATTCGTCTATGTCACCGCTCGAGGTCCGGGCCGTGCTGGACGAAATCGAAATCGTGAATGCAAGAGTTAACGGCTACGGTTCCCGCAACTTCGGACAGAATCTGACGGTATGCTTTCAACGCCTCGCCGAAAGGGACATTTCCGATGCGGACCTCGCGGCAGTTCGCGATTTCGCGTATGCCATACTCGACAAACCCATCGAGCTGATCGAAGGTGTTGCAGACACGGTCGCGGAGCTATCCGCGAGACATGAGCTTACTCTGTTCACTAAAGGGGACCCGGAGGAGCAACGGCTGAAGATCGACCGCTCCGGTCTGGTCTGTCACTTCTGCCATTCCGCGATTGTTAAAGAGAAGAACGAACCTGCATACCGGGAGCTGGCGCGTGAACGGCACTTTGAGGCTGAACGCACCTGGATGATTGGAAACTCGCCGAAGTCGGATATCAACCCGGCGCTGGCTGCCGGTTTGAACGCTATATACGTGCCTCATCCACGCACCTGGTCGCTTGAACACGAGAGCATCCCGAACAAGCATCCCCGGCTTTTGCAAGTGAAAGCGGTTCGGGAG
>DATIMA010000094.1:0-11415 GCA_035475915.1 Bryobacteraceae bacterium | reverse complement strand
TAGTGCCCGGCCATCGCCCGGCCCGGTTCCGTCCTTCTCATCACGAAAACCAACGGCAGCAAGACCCCGAACGCAATGCCCATAACCCAAAAGCAGTCTATGTAAGAGAGCGTCACCGCTTGCTGTTGCAGTCTCCGCATGATCAGCGCATACGCCCCGTTTCCGGAGCCGGCAGTCCCCAGGGCCTGAGTTGCCGAGTGAAGCGCATGATTGAAATTCGGATTGAGCGCTGATGCGTGCTCGGTCAGGCGTGACTGATGAAATTGCGCGCGGCGATTGAGCAAAGTTGTCACAAGCGAAATCCCCAGACTCCCTCCAATGTTCCGCGCAAGGTTGATAAGACCTGATGCGGCGTTATTCTTTGTTGGTGGAACAAAAGCATAAGCCGCCGTGTTGATTGGCACGAACAGAAATGCCAGTCCGGCTGCCTGGAAGCAACGGGCAATGACGGCGTACTTGAAATCCATGTAGGTATCGAAGTTCGTCATGTGAATGAGGGAGACGCACGTGATAAGCAGACCCACGCCAATTAACCACCGGGCCTCCACTTTGCTCAACAGGAACCCGACAAACGGAAGCATGAACATCACAAGCAGGCCTCCGGGTGATATGGCAAGACCGGCCAATGTGGCTGAGTAGCCCATCACCAATTGCAAATATTGGGGGATCAGAACGGTGCTGCCAAGCAGTACCACGCCGACCATGAACATAAGGAACGCAGAGATCCCGAAGTTGCGCTCCTTGAGCAGGCTGAGATCGACCACCGGATCCTTTTGCTTAAACTCCCAGTACACGGCCAGAATTAATCCCGCTGCCGAAATTAGGGCGCACAAGCGAATGAATCCCGACGACCACCAGTCATCGCGCTCTCCCTTATCCAGAAGGATCTGCAGAAAACCGAGTCCCAGCGCGACAAAGATGATGCCCCAATAATCGACTCGAAGCTTTGTCTTAAGCTTTTCGAGGCGCTCTTTCAGCAGGTAGGGCGGATCTTCGAGCATGAAACTCGTCAGAAAGAGAGAGAGTGCGCCCACCGGGATGTTGATAAAGAAGATCCAGCGCCAGTCGAAGTTGTCGGTAATCCAGCCCCCCAGTGTGGGACCGATAGCCGGCGCCGTAACAACTGCGACTCCATAAATCGCAAACGCCATGCCTCGCTGCTGGGGCAGAAAGGTGTCGGCAAGAATCGCCTGCTCGCTGGGCTGCAGGCCGCCGCCCCCAATTCCCTGAAGAACCCGGAAGAAAACTAGTAAGCCCAGGGTGGGCGCGATTCCGCACAGGAATGAACTAAGCGTAAAAAGCGCGACGCAAGTCATGTAGAAACGCTTGCGGCCTAGCAGCAGTGAGAACCACCCGCTAAGCGGCAGCACGATCGCGTTTGAAACCAGGTAAGAGGTAAGGACCCAGGTCGCCTCGTCTTCGGTAGCTGACAAGCCGCCTGCGATGTGCGGCAGCGCAACATTGGCAATGCTCGTGTCCAGCACTTCCATGAAGCTGGCGAGCGTTACGGTTAACGCGATCAGCCATGGATTGAACTTCGGCGTCCATTGAGGCTGGGCATCGCCCCGCCCGCCTGCTGCCGGCGACCGCGCATTCTCAGTACCCGTAGGCATGACGGGAGTTAATATGCGTTGTTGGAGCCGCTGTTCAGCAGCACCGTCGGCTCTACGGACATCCCGGGCAGCAGCGAATGATCGCGATTCTCGCCGGGCTCCAGTACAATCTTCACCGGGATGCGCTGAACAACTTTGACATAGTTCCCGGTGGCGTTTTCAGGTGGCAGCAAACTGAACTTGGCTCCGGAAGCCGCCGCGATACTGTCCACGTGACCGCGATACTTGCGGCCACCATACGTATCGACCGAAATTTCGACTTTTTGCCCCACCCGCATACTCTTCAACTGTGTCTCTTTGAAGTTCGCCGTAATCCAAACATCATCCAGCGGGACCAGTGCCATAATCTGCTGGCCGGGCGAAACCTGCATCCCCGGTTCCGCATTCTTTCGGCTCACGATGCCATCTACCGGAGCTCGCACAACGGTGTATCCCAGGTTCAACTGAGCCTGATCAATGTCGGATTGTTTTTGCTGCACCTGCGCTTGCGCCTGCTTATAGCGGGCCTCACTGACCGCCTCCTGTTTCGGACGCACCTCCTGGCTTTGCCTCCGCTGAATCTGGGCAGTGGAAAGCCGCGCTTTGGCCTGATTCAATTGGGCGATGGATTGGTCGAGCATATGCTGCGCAGCAACGATGTCCGCCTTCGCGGAGTCAACCTGGGCCGCGTTCGATTGAGAAGCGGCCACTGCCGCATCATAATCCTGCCGCGAAATCTCATCCTTCGATACCAGGTCCTGAAAGCGCACCAGGTCTTTCTCAGCTTTCACCAGACTGGCCTGCCTTTGCGCCAGAGTCGCGTTAGTCGAGTTGAGCCGGGCGCGAGCCGCATTCACAGCCTGCTGGGCGGCGGCAACCGCGGCTTGGCTCTCTTCCAACTGGCTTGCGCTCGTGCTCACCTGGGAACGTGTATTGATGCTGGTCAAGGGTACGTTCGCGATTGACTCCGCTGTGTTCGCCTGCGCGGTGGCGAGCTGCGCCTTAGCTTGTTCCAGCGCTACCTGGTAATCGGCGGGATCAAGCCGCACAAGCTCCTGCCCGGCCTTGACCTGTTGATTATCATTCACCAAGACAGCCAGAATTGTGCCGGCAATACGCGGGCTGATGGGAACAACGTGCCCGTCCACTTGCGCGTCGTCGGTGGATTCGCGTACCGAGTAATAAGCGTAGATCGGGATCGCGATGATGATGCCTACAACAACCAGCGCCAGAATGATAAAGCGGATAGCGCGTTTCCGGCGAGGATCGGCCGGCTTCTTTCGCCTGGACGACTCGTTTTCGGAGTGCTGCTCCTCGCGCCTCTTCTGCTGATCCTGATTCTGGCCTTCCTGCTGTTCTTGTACCTCTGGCATAACCTCGTCGTGTTCCCTCGTTATTCAACTGTCGGGCAAGCTATAGATCTCTGGGCCTCGCTCTCCGCGGCATGCGCATGCACGCTACTGCGGATCTTTTTCAATAAATGGAGTGCCTCCTGCTTCTCTTCACTCGACAGATCCTGAAGCAAAGTCTTCATTCTCCCGTAATGGATCGGCATGAATTCATCCAGCAGAACTTCAGCCTTCCTGGTGATGCGCGCGTATCGCGCCCGGCGATCCTGTTCGTCGACAACCCGGTTCACGTAGCCTTTCTCTTCCAAATGATCGATAAGGCCGGTAACATTTGCGCGGCTGACTAATAGAAGCTCTCCGATTTCATGAAGCTGCATCCCTTCGGGCGGCCCGTGCCGCAGCAGCATTAGAACGTTGACCGTCGATTTCGAGAGCCCGTATTCGGACATCGAGCGGCCCAGGATTTGCAGCATCACGTCGTAGGTATAGAGGAGGCTCAGCGCCATTTCTACGGACGGCAGATCAAAGCCCGCGTACTGTGGACCGGCCTCGCGCACGCGATTGTGGTAATACGTTTCCCGGCGATCCTCCAGCACATCTCATTCGATTCGCAGGAAATAGTAAAGTTCCTAATTATTTTGGCGCTCAAGCCCGGTAAAAGTGAAAACGCGCTATGCGCGTGTGCCAGAATGCATCCAACGGGAAAATGCTTAGAACACTCTCGGTTTTTCTTCTGACATTGGGTATTTCGGGCGCCCTATCAGGAGCCGAGTTACAGGGCCTGGTGGTCGATTGGAAATGCGCTAAGCAAATGGTCCAGAATGGGCGCGAAAAAACATTTAAGGACAACCGCCGGTGTTCGTTGATGAAGAACTACCGGAGGCCGGCCTACGGATTGCTTACTGACGACAAGAAATTCTATCGGCTGGACGACCCGGGGAATCAGCACATTCTGCAGTTGCTGCGGAACACCCCCGATAAGGACAACCTAAAGGTAGTTGTGACCGGCGACATCGACGGAGACACCGTCCGCGTCACGAACATTACGATGCTTTAAGGGGGACCCGTTCTACGCCCCAGCCATTGCTTTCTTCGGCGCGGAAGCCGCCGCAATCGAATTGGCGTCTTCCTCCCCTTCGCTATTCACAATTTCGATCTTGCCTTTGAAGTAAGCTCCGTCCTCAATGACAATGCCAGGCGTTTTGAGGTCGCCGAGTAAGCGCCCGCCCTTGCGGACGGTGATCTTTTTGGTTGCATCGACATTTCCGTCGATGATACCCGCGACATCCACCTGGCGCGCGGCGACATCCGCCCGCACTCTGCCTTGTGCTCCCACTGTGAGATCGTAGCCCGGGAGTTGAAGTCCGCCTTCAATCTCACCATCTACCTGAATATGCTCTCCGCTTCTTACCTGGCCGCGGATGATCATTCCTCTGCCGATGACGGCCACATTCGGCGATTCAACCGGGCCCCGGCTCGTTCTGTTATCGGGTGGATTTGCCTTAGCGGCATCTTGGGGTTTTCGATCACTCCACATTTAATGTCTTTCCTCTCCTACTGAAGAATAACTCGGGTGTTTGCCAGGGGCGGCCCTTGCATCCCAACCCTAATTCTACGGACGGCGGTTATCGCCGTCCTGCGGGTGCACCGAAGCGGATGGCGATGGCGGCGTTCTTGGGAAACGCCACTTCTTTCCCCCGCGAAATAACCGTTGAGAATACCGACCAGCCCAGGCCGTAAAAGCCGAATGCGCTGCCGACTTCAGCGGGCGCAACGCGCGAGACCACCGTTCCGAACAGGCCAAACCCGGAGAAGCCGCCCAGCGAACTGCCGACAGGATTTCCGTTCGTCGTACTGGAGGCCGTCTGTTTACCCGCGTCGTTATCCATCGACTTCGCCGCGATCAAGCCCGCGATAACCGGCCGCAAGAATCGGGTCTTTGATTCCGCCGCCTTGGCCGTACCCTCCGAATCCACTTTGAGAGCACCGTGGCTCTCTTCCGCTGCCGTGAGTTCGGCCCGTGCCCGCTCATTACGGGCCACCTCCGCGCCTGCAACGCTGGGAACTTGCACGTTATCGAAGGCGAACCGGAGTTGTCCGCCCCGATGGAACATGCGCGCGCGGCGTACCATCGTAACCTTGCCGGTCAGTAGCGTGCCTTGAGGCAGAATCAACTGGTGGCCGGCAGAAAACAGCGGCTGCGACAATTCACCGGTGACCGGCTCCCCTATCTCGCTGTTTTCCGAGTTGACGGTAGTTAGAAATCGCACTGTTGCCGGGCTGTTCAACGCTGGCTGAGTCCCAATTTCCTCCAGACTCGTAGCGGGAACCGAAGCCATCCCGAAATCAATCGGCTTTTCCAGGACAGCATCGAAACGCGTTCCGGAGCGGTACCACTGCGGATGATACGGCAGCTTCGACCAGAGCAGGCTCTCCAGCCATTCACGCCTGTTCGGCCCGCGCACCAGGCCGATCATTCCGCGCGTCCTTGTGTTGGCCTGCCCTTCCGCCTGCTGCTTGGCAAAGGCGAACAATTTCGAACTCCGGCTGTTCGGATCTCTCGTCGTTGCCCTCTTCTTCTTGTTGTTCTTCGCCGCCTGGGTCGGATCGTATATGCTATCGAGACCGGTCGAGGGCTCAGCATCGAGTTCGAGCGATTTTCCGCTGGGCAAAATCACCTTTGTGAAGGAGATCTTAGCGGTTTTCAGCGGCGTGAAATCGCCGCGTATCATCGCCATCGCACGAAGCAACTTAGGCTCCGGGTCCAGCTCAGTGACCTCGCCTTTGACTACCGCGCCCGCCGGGATGACGATTCTATCGAAAGACCATGCCGGTTCCGCGAGTCTGGCCTCAACCGGATCCCCCAAACGATAGCTGGCGCGCTTCGTGATGTACAGCCGGAGGGGCGTTCCGGCCGCTACTTCCAAGTGAACGGGTACGTTCCGCACACCGGTTTGCGTCTGCTGACCAGATACCAAAGGCGTCAACAGCAGCACCGAACCGGTGCAGATTCCACGGCCAAGACTTCGACCAGACATTGTGCTTTCTACTTCCCTGTTAGTAAAGCATACACGGAACGTAACCAGCGCAACACTAGAACTTGCAGTCAGCTCTTGCCCGTCGAATCGCGTTCTCGTATTCCGCACCCGCTAACGGCCTAATGTATTTCGAAATCGCTGCCGATAACAAACAGTAGGACGTGTTGTGATGACCCGCGAAATTTTCGCCGCCTTCGCTTTCGCCTGTGTAGTCTCACACACCGCTGCCGCTGGAGAGGTCTCGGGGAAAATCACCATCGGGAAAAGCATCAGCGCCAGGAATCTGGTGCCTGCCGTGTACGGTTTGCGCGGCATGGCGATCCAGGAAACTTCTACCCAGGATCAAAAAACAAGCGAGTTTGAGCGAATTGCGGTCTGGCTGGAGCCGGACAAGCCGCTTGAACCGGCTGCCCCTGCCGTTGCAATCATGGAACAGCGAGACCGGCGATTCGAGCCTGCGCTTTTGATCCTTCCGATCGGGTCGACTGTGGAGTTCCCCAATACCGATCCCATCTTTCACAACATCTTCTCGCTCTCCAGGACGCAATCTTTCGATCTTGGATATTACCCGAAAGGACAGAGCCGTAAAGTGCGGTTCGCGCGGCCCGGCGTTGTTCAAGTGTACTGCCATATCCACTCAAGCATGCACGCCGTGATTGTGGTCGTTTCCAGCCCCTGGTTCGGAAAGCCGGATCGGAATGGAGACTTCTCCTGGCCAGTGGTCCCGCCCGGGAACTATCAACTTGTCGTTTGGCAGAAGACCCTCGGTCTGCTTCGAAGGAAAATCGTTGTTCCGGAAAATGCTCCCCTCCGCCTGAACATCACCCTTCCGCACGAAGATCTGGAGAATTGACCGGATGCTGCGCTTTTCTCTCAGCACCCGCGCTTTCCTGTTCTCTTTCGTGCCGGTTTGCCTTGCCCTATCTGCAAGTTTCCTCGCGCTAAATGGCGCTGTGCAGCAGGGCGTCAGGCGGGAGCTTCGCGAAGCTCTGCAGGAATCTGATGTGCTGCTGAACCATGCCAGCATCGAATATTCGCGGCGAACTTCCAGCTTGCTCGCCCAACTTGCGGATAGCGCCGGCGTGAAGGCGTCCGTTGGGCTCCTTCCGGAGGCTCGCGGAAATCCCGCGGCAACGGACCAGGTCCGCCGAACCATTGAGGTCCAATTGCGCGAGCTCCAAAGTTCAACAGGATACGACTTCGTCGCGGTTTCGGACTTGCGCGGGCACACATTGGCCGCTGTTGTCTCTCCCGATGCGCCCCCGCTCACGGCGCTTCCATCGCTCTCACTGAAGCCGGGCGCAGCCGAGATCCAGCACGTCCTGTATCAGCTCGAATCCCTGCCGATCAACATCGATATGGAAACGGCTGCGGTGCTCACGCTCGGAAGAAAATTCGATCTCAATGCGCTGCCTTTAGGCGGTGGCGCGGTTTTGATGCATGCCGGTCGCGTCGTGCTGTCCACCTTCCCGTCTGGCTGGAACAGCAGTCTTGAGCGCCAGATAGACCAGGTGTGCAGCCGGCCGGAGCTGAGCTGCGAAATCACTGTCCGGGGAGAGCATTTCATTGCTTCCCAACTGGAGCGCACGCAACTTGGAGATCAGTACCGGCTCCTCGGTTTGCGCTCTCTCGATAAGCTGCTAGGCGAGTTCAATGCCGCGTTCATGCGAGCGCTGATCCAGGTGGGGCTCGGCGGAGCTGTGCTGGCGCTGTTCTGCATGCTGGTCACGTCTCGCTCGGTATCACGACCGCTGCGCAGCCTGGTTGCACAGCTTAAACGGAGCGAAGCAATTGGTCAGATGCCGGAACGCCTGGCCCTAAACAAAGGCGCCTATGAGCTGGACTCGCTCGTGAATGCCTTCAATCGGGTAGGCGATGCCGAACGCCGGTCGCGCCGTCAACTCGAACTCGCCATGCACGCTGCCGAATCGGCCAACCGCCTGAAGACCGAGTTTCTGACCAATGTCAGCCATGAGCTGCGTACGCCTATGAACGGCGTCCTAGGCATGACAGATCTTCTCCTGGGTACTCCTCTCAGCGCGGAGCAGGAAGAATATGCCGCTACAGCGCGAGGTTCGGCTGAGTCTCTGCTCACGCTCATCGACGGCATCCTCGATTTCTCCAAATTGGAAGCGCATAAGCTGCAGTTGTCTGAGAGCGCATTTCAGCTTCAGCAGCTGGTAAACGACGTAGCCGCCGGCGTGCGCCTACAGGCTGAGCAAAAGCAGATCGGGATCGAAACTGTTTATCCTTCCTCTGTTCCTCAAAACTTCATCGGTGACTGCGGACGCATCCGGCAGGTCCTTATGGAATTGGTGGGTAACGCCGTGAAATTCACGGACAAAGGACGGGTTCAGATCGGCGTAAAATGCGATCGGAGCGCCGACAATGCGCTTCTGACCTTTAACGTGCGGGACACCGGTATCGGCATTGCCCCGGATACGCACGATCTCATCTTCCAAAAATTTTCCCAAGTGGATGGATCTCTCACCCGCAAACGAGGCGGGACCGGTCTGGGCCTGGCGCTCTCAAAACAACTGGTCGAGCTAATGGGCGGCCAGATTGGATTCAGCAGCCATCCGGATGCCGGGTCTACGTTTTGGTTCACGCTGAGCCTTCCGGTCGTGGAGTCCGAGGCCGTACTGGCTTCTGTCTCGAAAGGCGCGGCTCGTCCATGTTGATTCATCCTCTGCGCGCGGCTGTGTGCCTGTTTGCCGGCGGTCTCTGTGCTCTTGGCCAGGAGGCAGCCTCCGGTATTTCCGTTCCGGTCGCGGTCAGCGGCGATGCGGCTTACACCCCCGACGGCTCGAGCGATCCCGGCCGCAATTCTGTAACCGGCGGATTCAGGGCAGTCATATCCCCGGCTCTGAAGCTTGGACCTCATTGGTTCGTCTATTCCACCATCGAAGCGTATTCGTCCGGATATTTCAGCTACCCGCCCGGTCCCTACGAAGTCCGCGAGGTCAACGCGCGCGTGACGCAGGCTTTCGCCGGGTATACAACCCGGATTTCCCACGTGTCGCTGCTGATCAAGGCCGGTCAACTGAGCTCGGCTTTTGGTTTGTTCCCGATGCAATATGATGACGCGGCCATGCCGCTCATCGACGCTCCCGCTTCCTACATTGCCAACCTGCCGCTCCGGCCGGACCAGCGTCCGTGCGGAGTCCCCGATCTGTTACGCCAGGATTACGATGGTGATGTCGCTTTTGGCTGCGGCGGTTCGCAAGCCGAACGTTATGGGCAGCTTCCCGTAACGCTCTATGGTCTTCCCGCCGTAGAGGCGGACCTCTCGGTGGCTCGTTTTGATGCTCGCGTCCAAGTTACGAATAGTTCACCGGCAAATCCACATCCGCTGACATCCGGCAGCCAGTTTGCTCAATGGACCGCCGGAGCCGGGTACACAGTTCCGGGCGGTCTCCACCTGGGCGCATCCGGATTTCGCGGCCCCTATCTGGACAGAACCCTTCGCCCATATCTTCCCGCAGGAGCCGGTATCGGAAATTTTCTGGCATCGGGCATTGGCCTGGATGCCGCGTGGGCGCGAGGACCATGGTCGCTTGAAGGCGAATGGCAGCAGTTTCGATTCGACTTGCCAGGGTTCGTGATCTCTCCTTCCGAAACCAGTCAGTATCTGCAGGCGAAACGCAACCTTTCTCCGCGGGTGTTTGTCGCGGCACGCGCCACTGCCTTCCACTTCGGACGCATCAGAGATGATTCGGGAATCAGCGCGAATCGCCTCACCGGCGATCATCAGGTCTATGAAATCGGGGGCGGCTATCGTTTCAGCAGGGTTGAGCTTCTGAAGTTCGAATTTAACTGGACGCGCGGCATGGCGTGGTCTGAAGACAGCTGGTACTGGCCGTCTACAAACGACCGCAGACTCGAATTGCAGCTTGTGACCAGCTTTACTCCTGTTTCGAAGGTCTTTCGCTAAGGAGCAGTCTGCCGGCGAACCGGTTAGCCTCACCTGCCGTGCGCGAACAGTTCCTGCCACGATTCATCGAGCGAGATCCAGCGGTCCGATTCTTCATCCCAACTCGGAGCCAAGTCAGGCACGTGAAGAACCCCGTGTCCTTCTGTGCATAGCAGTTCCGTGCCGGACCAGTCGAGCAGCAGGCATCCAGGACAGCCGATCCGGACCGGGAAGCACAACAGGCGCAGGCAAACACGGCAGCGGGCGCGCTGGTCCGCCAGCGACCACGTCAGAGCGCCCATCGACGCCAGTATGTAAAGCCACATGAGAAACGGACCATTGGCGGGATCTTGTGATCCGAAAACGATCGCCGATTCGGGCCGGCTCCATTCCAAACCCGCAACGAAAATCAATACCAGAACAAGCGCCGCCTTACCTGCAAAAAACGATGCCCGCCTGATGCTCGCCTGCCGGTTGCTCGATCGGAAAGCAAGACGCAGCCGCCGCAAGCGGACCTTGCATCCCGCGATCACAAATAGTCCGCTCACGAAGAGTGCAATCCCAAACACGCGTGCAGGCGTCCAGATGGCGCTGTTCAAGGACGCATAGCGTAATTCAGATTTGAAGAAATAGTAGGTGGCGTCTTCCGCAATTTTTGTGAGCTCCCGATCCAACCTGTCGCTCGATACCCCGGGCTTCACTCGCGCCACTACCATGACGGAGGTCGCAGGATAGGCAGCAATAAAAGGCCTCATGAGATAGATGGCGGGCTGACGCGTGAGGAATCGAAAGCTTGCTGGAAGTACGCCCGTCACCCGGTACGATTCGCCTCCAATCCGGATAGCAGAGCCGATCACGGCACGTCCATCGTGGAACAGAGATCGCCATGCGGAGTTTGTCAACACGACCCCATCCCGGGCCGCCAACGAGCCGAGTGCCGGCCGGACCTGCAAGGTCTCGAACAGCGTGCTTTCGGTCGTAATCACCAGGAGTCTGGCAGGTTTGGTTGCTGCCGAACGGACTAGCTGATGGCCGGTGAAAAATCCGCTCACGCTATCCAGCAGCCGGCTCTGGCGACGCCAGGCGGGAGCCAAATCCGAAGGTAAGCCTTGATCGCCGCCTCCGGCGCTTGGGTGCAGCCAGATGAAAACGAGCCGGCCAGAAGCCCTGTTTCCCAGCGATGCAAACAGAGTCCGCGTGGCTGGAAAGCCGGAGCTGGCTATCCCCAGCATCATAAGCAATGCGCCGAGCGCTGCCAGACACGTCCAGGGCGAGCGAAGGCGTTCACGGACACCGTCCTGAATTTTATCTTGCAAAGTCAGATGCCAGACCGCATCCGGAAACGCGCCTAAGCAGTTACGAATCAGCCGGACCGCTTCACCCCGGTTCCACTCTCCAGCGTGGAATAGAAATTGCCAGCGGTGCCAGATTTCAGCGAGCCATTCCTGCTTCCAATCATGCCGCTGGCGTGCGGGCACGAATCGTGCGGCGATCGAAATCATCACAGCGCAGCAGCGCAGCGA
>DATIMA010000093.1:0-86396 GCA_035475915.1 Bryobacteraceae bacterium | reverse complement strand
ACCAAGCAAGTCTTGTATCGAAACGGGAATGCAAAGGTGATTAGCAGTGATTCGCCCTATTGGGTCGATGAAAACGACCCTGAAATTCAGTACACGAAAGAATTGCTCCGAGAGATCGCTCCACGAATTGGTAACTAGCATCAGCGCTGGTGCACGCCTGCCCGGCTCAAACTTTGTCAATCATTTCCAACCACGCCCGGAGCCGGGTTTGAGCGCCGCTCACGCGTTGCTGGTGCTTAGCGAGGGCCAGGTTGGGGCTGGGCAGCAGCTTGGCACATAACGCACGGCTTCGGGTGATTCAGGTATGCCCAATAGTATGCCCACTCGCTGCATACCAGGCGATATCAGCGTTGATCACCAGTCGTGCTTGGCCGTTCCTGAACAACTGAAAACAGGGGCATTCTAAGGAACCGTGGCACTTTTTGGGTATTCCTGGTATCTCGTTGATTTTCTGCCTTTCAATGACTCATAATCCTTTGGTCGAAGGTTCAAATCCTTCAGGGCCCACCAAGTTACTACAGACCTTCCCACATCTAGCGCCGCCCCGTGCGGGTCAATTGATCGCGAAACATCCTGGAATACCCTTGCACGGCGGGTGAGCGCAGGTCCTCAATTTTTATCTTCATCTTGCGCTGCCAGTTCGGATATTGTGCGGTGCTGCCCGGCAGATTCTGCTGCTCGGTTTCCTTCGTGAAGTCTTCCTGGTTCAACAGGAGAATCATGGAAGGCACCTGCGCCAGAAATCCGATTACGGCGTTGTGCAGGTCACCATCCAGTTCCGGGATCTGGGCGGCATCGCGCGGATAATGGGGCGGCAGCAGGTTTTCGGCATGCAGCGTATCGAGCATGTTTTGCTTCTCCCGCTTGCGATCCTCGATCTGGTTCTGGTAGCCTACCTCATCGGCGAGACCAGCCGCGCGGCGCGCCTCAACATCGCGGAACAGCCAGAAGCCTGCCAGCGTGGGCAGATCGTGAGTAGTCGAGGAGACCAGTGCCTGCTGAGGATATTCGGAGCTGCGCTTAAAGAAGCGATTTTTATTATCCTTCTCGAAATAGAACAAGCGGTAGCTCAGAATCCGAAAGCGCGCCAGCATTTCCCGGATCTCATCGGTAACGGTGCCGAGATCTTCGCCGATGATGATGTTCCTGCTGCGGACGCTTTCGAGCGCCAATATACGCATCAAATCCATCGCATGGTCTCGAACATAAGTCCCCTGCCAGGCATCCATGTCCTGCGGGATCCAGAAAAGACGGAATAACCGCATGACGTGGTCGATCCGCAGTGCGCCTCCGTGTTCCACGATCTTTCGGATGCTTTCACGATAGAGCCGGTAGCCGCTCTCGCGATGCGCCTGTGTATCTGGCGGCGGAAAGCCCCAATCTTGGCCTTTCGGCGAGAAGTCGTCCGGGGGTGCGCCAACCCGGCAGCCGTTGACGTAAAAGCTCCTGTGTGCCCACAGGTCCGAGCCACAACTGTCTGTAGCGACCGCCAGGTCGTGATATAACCCGATCGGCATTCCGATCCGTTTCGCATACGCTTGAGCGGCCGAGAGCTGTTCGTCAATTACGAACTGGATGTATTTGTAGAACTCAACGGTGCGCGCGTGCTCAGCCGCGAACCGCTGGGTCGCATCCGAATCCGCCGACTGATATTCCAGGGGCCAGTCGCGCCAGGTCCAGCGATTCCGGTCCTGCTTATGAAGTACTTCGTCCAGAGCGCGGTACAAGGCGTACTTGTGCAGCAAATCGCCTTCACGCCGGCAGTATTCGTCAAAGCTGTGACTCCGGGTACAGCCTTGCGCACGTTCACGCCGGAACTGGCGATAGAGAGCCTTCAAGAATCTACGCTTCAGGCGATCTACTTCGTAGTAGTCGACGTATTCGGCTTCCCGCAGCGCCTTGATTTTGCGCTGCACGTCCGCGGATTGAAAAAGGCACCGCGCCGTGCGGGAGTTCTTGAATTCGGGGATGGCTTCAATATCCAAGTAAATCGGATTTTTGTAGTAAAGCGACAGTGGCAGATACGGGCTGGTGTTGAAGGGCACGCGATTATGCAGGGCATGCAGCGGATTCAGTCCAACGAAGCTGAACCCAACTTCATTTTGCGCCCATTCAAGCAACGCCTGTAGGTCAGTGAAATCGCCGCAGCCCCAATTTCTGTCCGAGCGCAATCCGTAGAGCGCGACATTGAAGCCGGCCGCGCGGGCGTGCCCGTCCAGATGGCCGGGAAGATAAGCACGGTCGGGGCATAAAATCAGATTGCTTTGCCCGGCGGACCTGCCATTAATGTCCAGTTTCAGGACATGGTAACCGAGAGGGACCTCAGCAGGAAGGTCGAGCTGGTAGGTCAACCATTGCTGCTCTGCATCGAAGATTCGCTTTTCGATCCGCAACTGCGATGTATCAATGGAGCCTGCTAGCCGGTGGCCGTCTTCCAGGAGAATCTCGAAGCAGAGCGAACCGGTATCGCCCGCGGAGAGCGTGACTGGAACAGATTTTTGCGACTCACTGACTACGAGAGTTGCCGGCGCAGCATTGGTCAGGCTCAACTCAAACCGACGCCGGCGCTCGCGCTCGATCGCCTCATGGCTGGATGTATCCCATCCGAGCGCTTGCAGAATCCGGCCTTGCGTCTCCGCAGATGGCTCATGCAGCTTGTGAAAAATATCCCAATATTGCCCATCGATTCCACATTCACAAGCGGCATGTGCCAGCGCTTGTTCGTAGTTGCCGGACGGCTGAAAACGGATCTCACTGACGGACATCGTCATTTCGATTCTAAAGCGGCGTCCGTTATGTTCTGTAAAAATCTTCTAGGCTCCATGGCTTCCTCGTTTACTTCCCACGTCTCAAGGACACCTGTCAACTCCGCGGAGTTTCAAGGTGGCGCCGGCCTCGTGCTAGTAACAGCGGTTGGATCAAGTGGCGAAGCGCACTGCGTGGGATAATCAAGAGGTGGGTGATGCGGAAAAGTTTGTAATCAGCCAGCCGCCTGAATTGTTTGCCCGGACTGACGAGGCTGACGATACGGCTCTGCTTCGGGAGAGTGTGATCACAACGACTCTGGACAGCGCTCTCAATTGGGCCCGGAAAAACTCCTTGTGGCCGATGACGTTTGGGCTGGCCTGCTGCGCGATTGAGATGATGTCGATGATGGCATCCCGCTACGATGCTGCCCGGTTCGGCGCAGAAGTCTTTCGCGGGTCACCCCGCCAATCGGATCTGATGATCATTGCAGGTAGGGTATCGCAGAAAATGGCGCCGGTCATCCGGCACCTTTACCGGCAGATGCCCGAGCCCAAATGGGTTATTTCAATGGGTGCTTGCGCAACTTCTACCGGAGTATTTAGTAACTACGCCCTAGTTCCGGTGAATCAAGTCATACCGGTTGATGTGTATGTTCCGGGCTGCCCGCCGCGCCCCGAGCAGTTGATTTATTCCATCATGCTCTTGCAAAAGAAGATTCAAGCCGAGCGCGGTACCGCAAGAAAGACAATGAACCTGGCTTAAGTCAGAATTAGGTCAACCTGAAGCCGGGACAACAGCCCTTCGCGGATTTACTTTCTGTCGTCGCCGTACTTCACCCAGTCCTGCGCCTCGTTCAGATGCAGTTTAAGGGCCGGAAGCGCATTGGCAGCATAGGTCTTCACTTCCGGGTTCTGAGCGTCTTTCACTTTCTGCTCAAAGGCCGCTACTGTCTTCTTGTCCGAGTCAATTACTTCCGTTATGAAAGCATGATCGAAGCTGACGCCCTTCAACCGCGATAGCCGGCTAATGATCTTATCCCCCTGATCATCAATTCCTTTGGGAATCGTGGTCCCCGTTTTGGCGGAGAGATCGCTCAACACCTGGTAGTCAGCAGTGTCGTTTTTACGGATCTCGAGGCCTAGATCCCGAATGCCCCGCCTGGCTGATTGTTTTTCCGCCATTTGGCCAAGATGCGCGTGGAGCATGTCTGATTCGGCCGCCATCTTTATAAACTGCTGATCGGTGGCGGGCGTGGGCTCCGTCCGCGTACCCGACCGTGCAAGAAGTGGAACAGTCAAAAGAGCACAACCAGCCAAGCTCAGGAGCGCCGTGAATTCTATTTGCATTTTCTTGATTCCTGCTTCCAACCCATCGCGCGGGCTTCTAATCATTGGACGTCAGCCGGACGCGAATAGTAGCTTCGAAAAGGTTCGCGGGGAGGCCGGGTTTATTGCGGGAGGAACCGGTAAATACGGATCTGCCCGGCAGTAGCGGGAGTTCCCGGAGAGCAGGTTCTGAGCAACTGGAACCGCGAAGGGTTTGACTGAATGGTTTCCAGTAAGAGCCTGTTATGAGGAAGTTGATTATCCAGCGGCCAGGTGTCTACTACAACGAGTTGGACGTGATCGCGGCCAAGCACCGCCAAAACGCCCCGAGGCGAACTGACCAAGCTCCTATAAACCGAGCCGTTCCAGTTCATTCGAGCGAGGGCCTTGGTCGCCCGGATGATGGTATCCCGCGGTTGCGGCTCGATCATGGCGATTTCGGAGACAAGCAGGCCTTCGCCGATGGAATTCGAGGAGGTAAGGATCGTAGAGCCTCGAAATTCGGGCTGCGATGTGATGAACTGCGCGGCCTCCGTATAGCCGTATCGTTGATCCCGCGGAACGGCGAATGTCCCGGCGGCAAAGATGACCGCCGCAGCAGACGTGACGGCGCTGCGACGCCATTTTACAGGGAAGGGAAGATGATCGGCGAGCCAGAATCCACCCGCGATGAGAAACAGGACGAAAGCCGGCGTTGCGATCACCATTTTGCGATCTTCGATTCCAGCCGGAACGATTGAGTGAAAAACCCAGGTGGCCAGAATCAACCCCAGCATCACAGCGGCGAACGGGGTCACAAATTCGCGCCGCACGAACGGCAATATAACCTGCGCAGCGATTCCGAGTAGTATCAGTACCGAAAGCGCCGGCCCCGTGATGCGCATCATGATGATTACGAACTGGCCCAGTGCGCTCAACGTGTACTGCAGAGTGGGAGCGGAACCCGCCCAGCCTTCCGATGCCAATCCCATAGTCATTAATTGCCACGGGAGGCACAGCACCGCAACGACAAGAGCAGATACCCAGAATGAAGGCCGGAGAAAAAGATTCAGTTTGCGAGTGAGCAGAAACGCGACAGACGGTAGAAGGCACAGCAGCCAGCCATTACCTTTGGTGAGAACCGCGAGCGACATAAAGATGCCGAACCATAAGCTATCCTGCCACCTTTCCGATTTACAATAGCGCGCCAGGAAAACCGCGCTCCAAAAGCAAAACAGGGTTAGCAGACTCTCTGCCATCTCCTGGTCCGTTGAGCTTTGGACAAGCGGAAGGCAGATCAATAGAGCGGCGCCAATGATCGCTGCCGTAAAGCTGAAATAGCGTTTGAGCTGGGAATAAAGCGAAAAGGCAAGGAGAGCGGTTGTGAGCGCAAGTTCCAGACGGACAGAAGCGCGGGATGCCGAAAACAACAGCATCCAAACTGACTGAACTATGTAGAACACGGGCGGCCAATGCCCGAAGGCTACCTTCGGATAATGCGCATAATAGTTCTGCGCAAACGCCATTGGATGCAGGAGATCAGGCGCTTTCAGGTACTCGCGAACCATTAGCGAAGTGACGTAATGAGCGGGTTCGTCGGGGTAAGAACTGAATTCGCTGTGATATGCGCCGCTCGCGACCTGAAGAACAAACGTCAGCGCGAACAGAATTAAAAGCGTAGCTGCGTTGCGGCGCATGGCCGGACCAGACAAACCGGTAAGCCAGCGGCGCAGGCCGTCGGGCCGAGTTGTTGAGTGCAGCTCAGTATTGACGATCATTAGCAATTGAGAAGCAAAAGAGTGCGAGCTACGCTCTCCTCCATCGTACTTGCTTCTCGCTGTGAGATTGTAGTAATCGGATACTGGAAATTTTCCGGGTTGACTAGGCGAGCGATGGTCGGCTGGACTTAAGTGATTGCGTGCTTACATACACGTCGCGGTGGATCTTGTAAAGTTGCTCGCCGATGAGCGGCCAATCGTAGTTGCGCGCGACAAATGTTCGGGCTGCGCGGGCCATACCGGCTGCAAGGGCTGCATCCTCGAGGAGCTGCGCCAGAGCGGACGATATCTCGCCCGCCGTATCGGCAAGCAGAAGATGAAGATTTTCCACCGCGGACAGGCCTTCCGCGCCGAGGCGGGTGGACACGACCGGTACGCCCGCAGCCATCGCTTCCAGAATTTTTAGCCGGGTGCCGCTTCCGACCCGCAGCGGAACCACTACGGCCCGCGCGGCTGCATAGTAGGGCCGTACATCATCTATGCTACCCGTTACACGTACGCGCGGTGAAGCGAGTGCCCGAACACCCGGACCGGGGTTACGCCCGGCAATAGTAAATGTAAGGCCAGGGAAGCGATTCTCGATTGCTGGCCAAATCTCACGGACGAACCAAATCACTGCGTCGGCATTCGCATGATAATCCATGGAGCCGACGTACAGCACAGAGTTGCGGACCGGAGCGCCGGTCCCTCCCGATCCGCTTGCTTGGATCCCGGCAAACGCAGCGACATCAACTCCGTTCGGAATCACGTGAACTTTGGATCCTGGCATTAGAATCAAAAGGATTTGCCTCTCCCTCTCGCTGACGACCGTATGCACATCGGCTCTCAACAGGAGTTGCCGTTCCGCGCGGGCGAGCAACTGTGCCGTGCGCTTTGCAGCCAGTCTTTTGGCCCAATTGCCGGTATTGGAGGCATAGCGAGCCATCAGCTCGGATTCGATGTTGTGCCAGTCGGCCAGAATAGCGGGCTGTGTTGGGGCTTGCCGGATCGTATCAAGATAAGACAGCAGGTGGACGCTCTCCAGTTGTACGGCATCGAAGGATTCTTGCGCTAGCAGGTCAGATAATGCCGCGCTTGCGGCAGGGGACGCGTAGTTCAGGACAGACAACGGCATGGGACCTGCCAGCCCGCTGACGATTTTGCGAGGCGTGTAAGCAGCATCCCTTTCAAACGTGAGGACTTTCTGGAAATTGGTGGCGGGCCATTCCGCGGTTCTCGGCTCGTTTGGCCGTGCGAGTTGAAGAAGCGTGACCGAGCACCGGCTTGCGAGCGCATTTGCAAGATGGAAGTTTCGCAATAGCGCCCCGCCCGTTAAAGGCCAGACCTGTTGGGGGCAGAAATAGAGAATTTTCAATGGATTAGATCGTTCCCGGAGAGGCTTAAAACCGGCTCACATCTATAATGTAGGCAAAGCTGCCGGGCGAATCTCCACCAGACCGATGATCGGGCAGCCGGAGATATCTGGCGAGGTCCGCTTGAATTCAGTTAATGTAAAAAAAACCCTGAAATCGACCGCCCTCTCCACGCTGCGATCCGCGGGCGTTTTTTCGCTCGCCAAGCAGTCCGGATGGCGAAAGCAGCGGCTTCTGATTCTGTGCTATCACGGGCTTTCCTTGCTTGATGAGCACGAGTGGCTGCCTCATCTTTTCATCACTCCCGAAGCTTTCCGTCAGCGCCTTGCATGCCTGCGGCAGATGAACGCCAACATCCTTCCTCTAGAAGAAGGGCTGACGCGTTTGTGGTCGGGCTCCCTGCCGGCAACAAGCGTCGTAATCACATTCGACGACGGTTTTGTCGATTTTTTGAGACACGGCGTTCCCGCCTTAGCCGAGTTCGGATTTCCGGCCACGCTCTATCTAACCACCCACTACATGAAGCACCGATTGCCCATTGTGAACCTGGTGCTCGATTATTTTCTGTGGAAATCAAAGCGCAGCTCGGTGCGTTTTCCGGAAGAGGGGATCGAGACCGAGATGCCGGCCTACTCTTATGCGGACCGGCAAAAAGTAGTGTGGGAGATTTTGAGAGCAGCCGACGAGCGGAAACTCGATACGGCCGGGAAGGGTGAACTGGCGGAAAGTATTGCCAAGCAACTGGGCATTGACTATCAGCAGATATTAGATCGGCGGCTGCTCCAGATTCTCAGACCGGATGAAGTTTCCGATTTGGCGAGAAGGGGCATTGACATTCAACTGCACACGCACCGCCACCGCTCACCCATGCCCCGGGAGCTTTTTGTTAGAGAGATCCAGGATAACCGGGATGAAATTTATGAAGTGACCGGAAAGAATCCGGTCCACTTCTGTTATCCGAGCGGGTATTATTCGTCCGACTTCTTCCCATGGCTGAAGGAATGCGGTGTCCGAAGCGCCACGACTTGTGAGCGAGGCTTGGCCGCGCGCGGGACAGAGCCACTGCTATTGCCGAGAGTACTGGATGACAGCACGACCGGCCTGCTGCGGTTTCAGAGTGTTGTGTCGGGACTCTTCGCGTAATTGATTCTCTTAAAGACGTCCCATCGCTGCGTACGCAATATCTTTTCCAAATTCATTCAATAGAGTGAAAAATCCTTGCCAGCGATAGATGCGCGAGGATGCTTGCTTAAGAACGTCGGGCGCGGGAATTACACGCACATACATTCCCTGTTTTTCGAAAACCCGATAAGCGCGCCACGAATGGTAGTCGCTAGTCAGGATGACAATGCGTGTCTGCGGCTTCAGCAGGCGGCGGCGCTCCAATAAATCCTGCACGTAAATCGCGTTTTCGAACGTCGACGTCGATTGCGTCTCCTGAAGAATGCAACCGGGCTGAACACCGCTCTGCGTCAGAAGTTTATCCATGGCCTGGGCGAGGCCGCCGCCGCCGGACACAACGACCCATGAGAACCGCCGCGAATGGAGCACCCATGCGGCATAGGTGGTCCGCAGGTAGGAATCGTAGCCGAGGGCCGTTTGTGCGCCTGTTCCGGGAACGAGCATGGAGCCGCCCAGTACGACCAGAACATCCCCGCCTCCGTCGTACCAGTCTGTCGCGAGCTTGCCTGCCACTGCCTGATCGAGCGGAGTGAACGTAATCACTAGCAGCAGGATGACCACAGCTACGCACAAAGCCCGGAAGACACCCAGAATCTTGCGGAGTCCGAATCTCATCTCAGCGGCTTTGAACCATTCAGGCCTTCGATCAGATGGGCTAACTTCCCAGCGTGGTGCTCGGCATTGAACTCGTGTTCGAACCATTCACCTGGTTGGACGGGTGCGGTATCGAGCTCAAAGAACTGGAGCACAGACTCGTCAAAGGCTGCCGGCGTATCGCTGCTGTAGCAACACCGGTACGGGACTCCGCTCTTTTGTAAAACCCGCTCAATAGCCGAATCAGGAGGAACAAAGGCGAGAACGGGCCGGCCGATCTGTAGATAATCGTACAGCTTTCCAGGGATTTGCACAGTCGAATGCGGCTGTATCAAAAGCAGGCCATCAGAAAGCCGCATAATGAAATGCGCCTCATCTTGAGGAACGGAAGGCGCCAGTTCCAGCCAGCCTGCATTCGACGCGTCTTTTAGGAATTCCGGATCCGGGAGAGATGAAGCTTTTGAAGCTCCGACAAGCCGAATTTTGATATCTGCCGGGTCCACTCTTCCGGAATCGATGAGGCGCTTCAAGGAGTGCAGCAGAGGAGCAACGGTGCGGCCTTCGTAGAGCTCTCCTACGTGGCTGTACACGCGGAAGGGACGCTCGGGTAAGGGGGACGGCCCAAGCCGCTGCTCGGGATCGAAGCCGTTCCAGATCCGATGTATCTTCCCGGCGTGTTGCGGGTAAGCGGATTTCAATTTCTCCTCAGCCGCGTCAGTATTCGCGATCACGCAGCCTGCACGATTCAAGAAGAGGCGCTCCAGCCTGCGATGAATGAGCTGCTGGAAATCGTTTAAATCGCCGCTACCCGGGTTGTCCGCGAGCGGGTCTCGAAAATCGGCGATCCATGGCAGCCGCGTCCGGCGCGCCAGCAGGAACCCAGCCAGAAACGTACCCAGGGGAGGAAAGGTGGAAAGAATGGTAACGCGGCGGGAGGAATTCTGTTCCAGAAACTTGACGGCGGTCCGGTATGCGTGGACTGCCCACCGCGTTCCAGCTACACCTGGAAGAAAGAACTTACGGACAAACCGCTCTACCTGCCAACCGAATCCTTCCCTGGGCCGTGCGATAAACGGATCCGCCACGTGAGCGGCCTTGAGATCAGGCAGGGAAGAGACATCCGCAGCGGTTATGACATAGCATTCGTAGCCAAAGCGCGGGAGGTATTTATAGAAACGGAACGGCCGCGCCGCGCCGGCTGCATTCTCAGGAGGGAAATGATAGGCAAAGATGAGGACCAGATCCTCTGTCATGCCTCACTGTATTCCTCAATGCGCATCTGGCTGGAGAAGAAACGAGCGATGGCGTTATGGCAGCGCTCCCCGGCATGCCCATCCCACAGCGGCGGGGTTGTCCCCCGCTTAGGCGACTCGAGGTTCTCGCGCCATGCGCGCAAAATAGACTCCTTGTTGGTGCCTGCGACGCGGTTCGTTCCGCATTCGACCGTTACTGGCCTTTCCGTGTTGTCGCGAATAGTAAGGCACGGAATTCCGAGTACGGTGGATTCTTCCTGAATTCCGCCGGAATCGGTGAGGACGACCGAGCACTTCATTTGTAAATGAAGAAAATCGAGGTAACCTAGCGGAGCGAGCAGGTGTATGGCACCGCCAAGCGAGATGCCGTTCTCTTCGAGATGCGACCGGGTGCGGGGGTGAACAGCCCAGTATAAAGGCAACTCCTCCGATATGACACGAAGCGCTGAGATGATACCGGCAAGCTGCCGCCCATCGTCCACATTCGCCGGCCTGTGCAGCGTCACCAATCCGAACCGGCCGTTCAGAATACCGAGGCGCTGGCGAACGTCGGATTCAAGCGCCGCCGGAAGGTTGCGCCGCAGCGAGTCCACCATTAAATTACCGACCACGGCGATGCGCGCAGGGTCCTTGCCTTCATGTAGCAGATTCGCTCGTCCGCTCTCTTCGGTTACAAGCAGCAGATCCGAAATCGCATCTGTCGCAAGGCGATTGATTTCTTCCGGCATGGAACGATCGAAACTGCGCAACCCGGCTTCGGCATGGATCACGGGGATTTCGAGTTTGGCGGCGACTAGTGCACCGGCGAGCGTCGAATTCACATCGCCGACCACAATCACTCCCGCCGGTTTCTCAACGATTAAGACAGGCTCCAGCCGCCGCATGATCTCAGCGGTTTGCTGGGCGTGGCTTCCGGATCCGACGTTCAGATGGTGCCGCGGGCTGGGAATGTGGAGCTCGCGGAAGAACGTGCCCGACATGCTGTCATCGTAATGCTGGCCTGTGTGGACAAGAATGCTTTCGAATCGCTCGTCAGGATCGAGAGCCGCCATGAGCGGGGCTACCTTCATGAAGTTGGGCCTGGCTCCGGCCAGGAGAACGAGCCGGATCTTCAAGCTATTGCGCCCTTCCTTCGGAGCATGGTTTCGTAGATACCTGACATGCAGAGGACGTTGCGTTCCATGTTCAAGTTATGCGACGCGAATTCAGTAGCATTTGCAGCTAATAACCTGCGCAGATCTGGATCCTTGATTAATATTGTCATCTTGCAGGCCAGCTCCTCCACATTTCCGGACTCAAACAACAGGCCTCTTTCCCCATCTACGATGAGTTCCGGCGTACCACCCACGCGCGAACCGATGACACAGCAGCCGCACGCCATCGCTTCCAGAATGGAGTTGGAAAACGCTTCGGATGACGAGCAGGAAACGAAGATATCGATAGCGCGCAGAAAGGGAGCGACCGCTGAAACTGCAGGCAAGAAGATGGACTCGTTCTGGATACCGAGACGGAGACTGTTCGCCTGCAGTTTGGGCAGTTCTGGGCCGCTGCCGACCAGCAGCAGCTTAGAATTCGGAATCAGGGGCGCGATCTTCGCGAATGCTTCCTGAAGAAGCTGTAACTGCTTTTCCACGCGCAACACGCAGACCGCGCCGATGACTAAAGACGCGCCCGAAACAGGTTCGGGTTTGGGTTCGACGGCGGGATGAAATTCGGCGGTATTGACGCCGTTATAGCAGAGCTCGATGCGTCCGGCCGAGATGGAGTAATCCTGAATCAGATGTTTTCGCATGGCCTCGCAGTTCACGACAATCGCATCAACCAGCCGATCGGTGGATTGAAACTGCTTTTGAGAACGGGCGTCAATCAGACGGCGATCTCCCAAAACACTCGATAGGACGACGGGCACTCGCAGCAAGCGCGCCAACGGCGCGGCGAAAACGGCGCTGGCATCCCACGCATGAACCAACCGGATCTTCTTCTGGATCAGAAACCGGCTAAACGAGACGGCCGTGCGAATCGCTTGGGGAGATTTCAGGCTCGGGACGTTCAGGTGAATGACTGGGATTCCCGCGGCCTTCAGTTCACTGGCTCGCACGCCTTCCGGTTGATACGCCGCCACATAGCAAACGAAACGGTTGGGGTCGATCCCCAGCGCCAGCTTGGCCACGTCCCGCTCGATTCCACCCGAGCCGAGTTCGCGAACGACAAGTAAGATTGGAACCGGCGCTGTGCTTCTTCTGCGAGAGGCGTTCTTCATTCGGCGATGCGCGTCTCGGATGGCGTCGAACTCTTAATCGCTTTGGCCGGCGTTCCCACCGCAATGACACCCGGGGGGATCTCCTTCACAACAACGCTGCCTGCGCCGATCGTGGATTGATTTCCTATATTGGCCATAATCACGGCCGCTGCTCCGATCCAGCAATCCGCCCCGATGCGGACTACCTCGCCCGGCTCATTATCCGAATGAGAGAGGCGGCCCAGCGCATCTCGGCGATGCTGATGCCGGCCAGGGATCTCGACGTGAGAGGCGATCTGCGTCCTGGCGCCGATTTCCACGTCGGCTATGACGCAATAACTTCCGATGGTGACATGGGGCGCTAGGCTGACGCGGCGCCTTGAGAAGAAAGTTCCGAACCAGATATCCACATCGATCGAAGAATCCGTTAGCGTCAGCCTATAAAACGCGGCGCGCAGGAAATTCCCGGGCACGCCCGGAAGCAAGGCCATGTAGTGGGCGAAACAATCAAAAAGAAGGCGAACACGTCCGAAACCGCACAACAGAGCCGCCGGACTGACCACGGCAAGGCAAACAGCCTGCACGGAACGCTTCGCAACCTGCCGTAAGCTCATGCGGAGTTAATGACCGAATGGAAGGCGCTATACGCCCTGGAATTGCGGTTCACAATCGCAAGTGTAGCGAAGAGCGCCAGAACGGACAACTTAGAAGAGGCCGCGGCCGGCCAACTGATTAAACGGCTGGTCCCAGTGCCAAAGAGGCCGCCCGATCAGTTGCTCCAACTTTTCATTGTGGGGCCGGTAGTGCTCCACCAAGGTTGACAGAGTTGCGGCGTCGAAATGATTCCTGATGTCCGGATCGCTCCGGTTGATGATCGGATACAGAAAATGGTCCGCCGCCCCGCGATCGACGCCCAGGAAATCGAGTACTTCCAAAACCGTGGCTTTCGGATCGCGCGCCAGATCGTCGAGAAGCATCACATGCACTTGCTTTCGGGGAAATACCTCGAGATACCTGCAAAGCTGCTCGTAGAAGTAGCCCGCATCGACATACGTCCGGAACATGCCTCTGCGGCTCTCAGAAGACGTTCGTTCGAATAGCGCCTGTTCTTTGGGGCGGTTCAGCCGATAGCCCGCTTCGATTCTTTCCAGGTCGGTTGCGATAGCTTCTCTAAGAGAGAGGGTTTCCAATCCGCGCGAATACCAGTGCCACCAGGCTGAAACGGCGCGTTCGGCCGGATTCCGCAACAGCACCAGCAGACGTGCATCTGGATTGTATTCAAACAATCGCTTGGGAATATAAGGCAGATACAAGTGCCCTACACGGGCGTCTACAACAAATTCCTGTCCCTTCCAATGAGCGAAGTAACGGTTGAAGTAATATGCCGTGCCGCGGTCGAATTCTGCTTCGAAATACATCGGCTCTTTCGGCTTTGACATGCACAAGGCCGGATGCTGCTCCAGGTACGTATAAAGAGAGCTTGTTCCGCACTTCGATCCGCCGATCAGGAAAACTGATGGTAGCCGGAACCGGTTGCCCGATCTCCATTCAGGCGGCAGCGCACGGTTGCTCTTAAAAAGGTTTTCTGAACGGAGTGGAACTTCAGATCCGTTTTCCAGGAATCGGATACTGATGGACTCAACGGCCTCTATTTCGTCCGGCACCGCGAATTCAAATCCGCCCAGGCCTGTGGGGTGCCCCTTGGCCGTTACATCGGTTCGATACCGGTCCGCCATCTGGATTCCAATTTCAATGCCGTTAACCTGACATCGCAAAAAGACAGGCTGGTCCGGTTCTTCGGTGTCATACGCCCAGCCCGTTATGATTCTGTAGCGGACCCGGTCCACATTTCCGATCAGACGATTTTTTCCGGCAGGGCTTGACAGCTTCCGGCGTGCACGGAAGTAATTTCGAAAAACGGATTCGGCAAGCAATCGCCGAAACACGACATAGCGGTTTCTCAACGGCCGGGTTCCTGGCCTGGAACCTCCAGGCGCAGCCGGTAAATGCTACTGTTGGCGGCGACGTAAAGTGTTTTCATATCACGACCGCCCCACGCGAGGTTGCCCACCTTCTCCGGCATTTCGATGGTACCAATGTGCTTGCCTGCGGAGGAGAAAATCCAGATCCCGCCGGGTCCCGCGCTATAAAGATTGCCCTTTTTGTCAACCTTCATTCCGTCCGGCGCTCCCTCCCTTTTGTCGGAAGTGGCGTCAAAGAGAACCTGCGGTTCACCAACGCCTCCGTTGGCATTTACCCGATATCGCATCCAGAGCTTCTTCGGCTCGGAATTATCGACATACAAGAAGTTTTCATCCGGGGAAAAAGCAATCCCGTTAGGGCGCGGCAGATCGCTGATTAAAAGCTGCAGGTTCGCGTTTGCAGGGGCCGAGCCGGGCTTTTGTTTGCGCGCGTCCGGCAGCCGGTACACTCCATTCACCTTCAACTGTTTCTCCGGATCGTGATCGCTCTGGGTGCGTAGACCGTAGGGCGGGTCCGTAAAGTAAAGCGATCCATCCGATTTGTACACCAGGTCATTGGGACTATTGAGCCGCTTTCCCTGATACGAATCCACCAGGATGGTAATCTCGCCATGGGGGTCCATTGTCTCCAGACGATATACATCGCGCTGCGCGTGGCCTGCTACGGTCAATCGCCCTTGGGCGTCGAGCGTCATCCCGTTCGATCCGGATTCCGGGCCGCCATAGGAAGCCGATCCCTTGTATCCGCTAGGCTGCAGAAACATGCTCACACCCTGCCCGGGCGTCCATTTGCGAATGCTGTCGCTCGGGATCTCGGCAAAGAGCAGATAGCCGGCACCAATCCAAACCGGTCCCTCCACCCACTTGAATCCCGTTGCGAGTCGTTCAAGACTGGCGTCGCGCGGGACAATCTGATCGAGTTCTGAGCTAAGCCGCTCAACTTTCACAGCCTGAGTCTGTGTAGCGGACCTGATGGCTAGCGTCGTCAATGCGAACAGTGCAAGCGGGAGAACCCTGCCAATTTTCATGTACTGATCGTATAACGGTTTAGCGATTCAAATATTTCCCTTAACCGCCTTCAGTACTGCTTCCGTGAACTCTTCCGTTGATGCGCTTCCGCCTACATCGCCCGTTAGATACTTGCCTTCCCGATAGACGGATTCAACCGCATTCTGCAGTTTCGCCGAAGCGTTCGTTTCACCAAGGTGAATGAGCAGCATGACCGCTGAGAGCATCAACGCGGTTGGATTTGCCTTTCCTTGTCCAGCAATATCGGGGGCGCTGCCGTGAACCGCTTCGAACACCGCATGGGTCTCACCCATATTGGCTCCCGGAACAATGCCCAAGCCTCCTACCAATCCGGCGGCGAGATCCGAAACAATATCGCCGTACAAATTCGGCAGCAGCAGAATGTCAAATGTCTCCGGACGCATCACAAGCTGCATGGACGCGTTATCCACGATCAGTTCCTTATACTGAATCTCTGGAAACTGCTTAGCGGTTTCGCGGCAACAGCGCAAGAAGAGCCCATCGGCGAGCTTCATGATGTTCGCCTTATGTATCGCGGTCACCTGCCGGCGGTGGTTTTGCCTGGCATAGTTGAAGGCGTACTGCGCAATCCGTTCCGAGGCGGTGCGCGTGATGACCTTCAGGCTGGTTACGACATCCTTGACGATTTCGTGCTCCAGGCCAGAATAGAGATCTTCAGTGTTTTCGCGGAAAATCACCATATCGATTCGCACGTCATCAAAGCGCGTCTTAATTCCCGGAAGTGTTCGAACCGGGCGAACATTCGCAAAGAGATCAAGCGCTTTACGAAGCGCAACGTTCACGCTCTGAAAACCGCCGGCGACTGGTGTGGTGACCGGACCTTTGAGGCCGATACGCGTTTCATTCAATGAATCCAGCAAATATTGCGGCAGTGTCTTGCCGGCTTCCAGGATGATGGCTTCATTCAACTCGGCGCGCCGCCAGCAAATATCGACGCCCGTCGCTTCGACCGCGCGAATCGCCGCCTGAGCCACTTCCGGACCAATCCCGTCACCCGGTATCAAAGTACAGTAATGAGGCACGACTTGATTCTAGTGAACCGGGCGGCTTCAGTTCTGCTACTCGTACCAATCGTCGATGTTCTGCCGCTCCGGCAGCATACGGTTGATGAAGGATGCGCGATATCACCATGCCAGTCGCTTGGATTCGATAGAAAATGACATGCCGACCGTGTTCCATCCGACGCAGGCCGGATCGGATATGATCGCACGCGCGGCCCAGCCCCGGATTCGCGGCAAGTTGGTGACAGCACTTTTCAAGGTCCTCAAGATAGCGAACTGTCTGCTCTTCTCCCCATGTGCGCGGGGTATAGATGCCGATATCCACCAGGTCGGCCTCGGCCAGGCGGGACAAGGGGGCTTTAGCCAACCCTAGCGCCGCTTCTTGGAGAGCTTGAGTGTCTGCCGAACCCGTGCAAAGGAATCACCGCGGGCAACACCGCTGTTATCGCCGTCGTCGATCGCCGTCCGCAGCGCGGCAAGCTTGGCCTCGTACTGTTGTTCTTCGCGCTCCAGCGTGCGCAATGCCGCGCGGACCACCTCACTGGCGTTTTCGTACCGGCCGCTATCAACTTTTGCAAGCACAAAGCTGTCAAGCTCGTCGGTCAGATTCACATTGCGGGTCGGCATGATTGTGTTACTTCTAAGCACAGTTTAGCAGAACTTGGCAATCATTGCCAAACAGACAATCTCCCAATGTTCGGGCGGTTCAGAACCGTAGAAGCCGTTATGGATACTGCTGAGCACTCCAGCAACGCAAATCCTAGGAAGTGGTTTTTCCTTTGGTGGCGATTCGGAGCACTCAGAAAGTAAAAATCGTTTCTATCTCTTGCGAACCACTCTGATCTCAAACAATTTCGGCCACAGCTTGCCCGTGACAAACAGCCGGTCACGCGTCGAATCATAGGCAATCCCGTTCAGCACGTCCACATTTCTCTCTTGTTCCTCGGGCGTCAGCAGTCCCGAAAGATCAATCCAGCCCAATACGGTCCCGCCATTCGGCGCAATTCGGACAATCCGGTTTGTCTGCCAGACATTGGCATACAGTTCGCCCCGGACCCACTCCAGCTCGTTTATGTTCTCTATTCGCTTGTCGCCCTCGTGAACGGTGATTCGGCGCGCTTCCTGAAGGGTGGAAGGATCTAAACAGCGGATCTGCGCGGTGCCGTCGCTCATATAAATTGTCCGCCCATCGTTCGCCATGCCCCAGCCTTCACCCGGGTAGGCAAAGCTATTGAGTTTGCGAAAGCTGGCCTGATCATAGACGAACCCGAGATGCGATTGCCACGTCAGTTGAACGATGCGCTCATTCAGCACGGTGATACCCTCGCCGAAGAATTGGGCGGGCAGCAAAATCTCCTTTAGAATCTTTCCCGTTTGTAAATCTTCTTTGCGAAGCGTGGATTGTCCATAAAGGCCGGTGCCTTCATATAGAAAGCCCCCGCGAAATTCGAGGCCCTGCGTGAAGGCGGTGCGGTCGTGGGGATAAACGTGAACAATTTCGTACCCGTATTGGGGAACCGCTTTTGAAGAGGCGGTTACAGAAAAGGCAAAGCTGATGGCCGCTATGCAGAGAAGTCGCAATTTGGGTCCAGGTTATCGCGCCTCTGCCAGAATGTTGGTTTATGCCAAGAATCGAGCGGGCGCTGCTCAGCGTGACGGATAAGACAGGAATCGTTCCCTTCGCCAGGCGGCTGAGCGAGATGGGAATCGAGCTGATCTCAACCGGTGGGACGGCAAAGCTGCTCCGGGACGATGGAATTCCAGTGCGCGAAGTGGCGGACGTTACGGGCTTTCCTGAGATGCTGGATGGCCGTGTAAAGACCATTCATCCGCGCATTGCGGGAGGCATTCTGGCGATTCGCACAAATCCGGAACACATGCAGTCGCTGGCCGCTCACGATATTCCACCCATCCAGATGGTGGTTGTTAATCTCTACGAATTCGAGAAGTTCGCGAATAAACCGGGAATCAGCCGCGAAGAGCTTATTGAAAATATCGACATTGGCGGCCCGACCATGATTCGGGCCGGAGCGAAAAATTTTCAGGATGTCGCTGTGATAATTTCACCTGCACAGTATGAGCCAGTGTTGCAGGAGATGAATGGAAACAACGGCGGCCTTAGCGCCGCGACACATTGGAGGTTGGCGCAAGCGGCCTTTTCGCACACTGCGGGTTACGATACTGCTGTTGCCGCCCGGCTGCTACAAATCGACCCCAACGGAAATACGTCCATAGAAGAAGAACTGCCGTCCCGCTTGTATATTTCAGCTGAACGCGCTGCGACGCTACGCTACGGTGAAAATCCGCACCAGAAAGCGGCGCTGTACCGGCTGCACGGCGGAGGAGTTGCGAACGGTGAACAGCTTCACGGCAAGGAACTTTCCTATAACAATCTGGTCGATCTGGATGCGGCGTGGCAATTGGTCCAGGAATTCGAAAGCCCGGCCGCGGCGATCATCAAGCACACGAATCCATGCGGATGCGCGGAGCAGCCAACGCTCGCTGAAGCCTACCGCAAGGCTCTGGAAGCGGATCCGGTTTCGGCATTCGGAGGAGTTCTTGCCTTCAATCGCGAGATCGACAGCGAGACCGCCACAGATGTAGCGCGGCTTTTTGTGGAAGCGATTGCGGCGCCGGCGTTTTCAAAGGAGGCACTTGAAATCCTCAGGACAAAGAAGAACGTACGGCTGGTCAGAGTGGAGAATGTTGAAAGCCCTGAACTTGTTATTAAGTCCATTTCGGGAGGTCTGCTGGCGCAGACCGCGGATAGGGGGCACCTGGATGACTCGACGCTTCAGGTGAAGACAACCCGCAGACCCACGCCTTTAGAATTGGAGGCGCTCCTCTTTGGCTGGAGCGTGTGCAAGCACGTCAAATCGAACGCTATTGTGTACACGCGGCCGGGTCAGATTGTGAGCGTCGGCGCGGGACAGACAAGCCGCGTGGATAGCGTTAAGGTTGGGGCGATGAAGGCAATTCTCCCGCTGGAGGAAACGGTGATTGCGTCGGATGCGTTCTTCCCTTTCCCGGACGGCGTGGAGGAGGCGGCGCGGCATGGCGTCACGGCGATAATTCAGCCCGGCGGTTCCGTCAGAGATGAAGAAGTAATCGCCGCTGCGAACCGCTTAAATCTGGCGATGGTGTTTACGGGAGTGCGGCACTTCCGGCATTAGCTTACTTATGGTCGGGGCAGGCCGATCCGATACAAATTTCGCTGCGTGCTCATTTTCCAGACTGCATACGTGTTGGTATTCGGACCTGGGAAAACGGTCGTGCGCTCAAGCACTCGGGCTCCAGAAATTCTTGACAACACTTTGTCATCGTCGAATGGGATCCCGGAGAAGCGCGGAAAAGCGTCAACTGAACTTACTGGAACGACTATGGTTTTCACAAGGTCACTCGATCGAGCGAAATAGATTGCCTTTTGATCTGCGGACCAACTTATGAGAGGCGGAGCCAGGGTATCCAAACTTCCCACGCCGGATCTTCTGTACAGCACCCGGGGGGATGCGCCTCGTAAAGGGTATGCGATTACATTTTGTTGCCCCTGCGGCCCATTGTCAGTAGTTGCTGCTATGATCCAGCGCCCGTCCGGTGAAATGCTGACCAAAGCCTCGATTTCGTCGGCAATCAGCTTGTGCAGTCCGGTGCCGTCTTGCTTGATGCGGAAGATGTAACCCGCTCGACCTTCATATCCGACAAAGAAAACTTCTCCTGCCCGAGAAAACACGGGCATGTCAGCTTGCGAGCTTACCAACCGGCGCTGAGCAGCGCGCTTGCCCAGTGGCGAGATCCAGATGATCGAATTCTCATCGTCGGCTCTGGTAAACACTACAGTTCTGCTATCTGGTGAGACAGCGTAACGGGCCATCGAAATCTCTGGAAGCAACTCCTCTTTGCGATCCGAAGCCAAATCGACCGATGTTAATTCACCGCTGAATTTGCCGGACCGATTGCGCACAAGGTAATAAAGCGTTTTGCCGTCAGGCGAGAAAGACGGCTGGTACGCGAACGCTTCCGATGAAATCTGCCGCTCGCCCTTCGGAGTATGCAGCCAAATTGTGCTCTGCTCCGAACCGACGGCGGTGACCACTGACCTGCCATCCGGCGCTACCGCAATCCCGTTTTCCTCCGTTGCGCCAAACGTGATTTGCTCGGCGGTCCCGCCCGGAAAGCGCTGTCGCCAGAGGTGATATCCGCCGCCAGCGTCTGCGGAGAAATACATACACTGGCCATCCGGTGACCACTCAGCGTCAGTGCACTGCGACGGAATCGGGCCGACTTGCTTGCCGGCACCACCTCGCGCAAATGGAACAAGTCGGCAGGGCCTCCAACCTTCACTGTCCATCTCGACCACAAGCACCCATCTAGAATCGGGGGAAAGGGACGAGAAGTGCGCCATACCGCCGGGGGGAGGGCGGTAAACGTCGCGCTCATTGGCGCGGTTCTCACCTGCCGTTACGATCTTCATGTACTCGTGGCTTCCCATTTCAGAAAACATCACCTGATGGGGACCGACCCAAGTTAAACCGGCGGCGTTTGGAAGCAGTTCGAATGCATTTCCCCCCCAGCACCGGGACGATCCAAGTGCGCCAATCCCCATTTTCGGTGCGCGTGAACGCAATTCTCGACCCGTCGGGAGAGAATACCGGCTTCGCCTTTAGAGGCTCATCATGGGTAAGTTGTACAGGTGTTCCGGACGGTAGGACCTTCACATAAATGTTCCCGGTTGACAGGAGGCCGGCACCGCCCCGGATCATCGCCAGCATGCGGCCGTCGGGCGAAAGTGCGGGATAGCAGACAGAATCGGCGAAATCGGTCAGTCGGGTATATTCGAGATGGCCGGCAGTGGAGATCTGACGATTGTTCTTGTCCATCCAGAAAAAGAGACCGGTAACGAGCAGGGACACTAATATTGCTGCCGTTGACACGTAAGGCCACGCGCCAAGGCGTCGAATAAAGGTGGAGTTTGGCCGTGCGGTCCTTGGACCTTCAGCCCCTTCCGTCAGACCTTTGATGGCTTCCCGAATTGTCCCGAAGCGATTCGCTGGTTCGCGCTCCAGGCATCGCAAGATGACGGACTCCCACGTAGAGTTGATAGCCGGCATCAGCGTCCGCGGCGCCGGGGGACGCTGCGTGAGCCGTTTTGCAACCGCGGACGTCGGTGTCGTTCCGTCAAACGGTCGAACACCAGTGGCGATCTCATAAAGCACGAGACCAAAGGCGTAGATATCTGAAGCTGCAGTGACCGGCCGCCCTTCAATCTGTTCGGGGGCCATATAAGCAGGCGTTCCCAAAAAGTTGCTCAACGTAAGGGACTCCAGCCAGTGTTCGCCCCCGGCAGAAAGCACGGCTGTTGCGGCGCGTGCCAAACCGAAGTCGGTAACGACCGCCCGTATTTCGTCCGCGCCGGAGGCCTGCATCGGAACAAGGAGAACATTAGAAGGTTTGAAATCCCGGTGAATGACTCCGGCCTCGTGCGCGGACTGAAGCGCTTCCCCTATTTGCCGGATAATGGGCCAGGCCTCCTCAATGTCCATGCGACCCGTGCGGCGTAGACGTTTGGACAGCGGCTCTCCTTCGAGTAATTCCATGGTTAGGAACAGGTGATCCGTAGTAGGAGTTCCCGTTTCGCGATTCGCGTGGCCCCGCGCTATGTCGAACATGCGGCAAACGTTGGGGTGCGTGACTCGCCTCGCAAGCTGGACTTCTTGCTTAAATCGGTTGAGCGCCTCTAGATTTGAGGAAATCTCGGGGCGCAGGGTCTTCAGGGCGATACGCACGACTAGTTCGAGATCCTCCGCCTCATAAACCTCACCCATGCCTCCACGGCCAATGAAGCGGGCAATTTTGAAGCGCCCGGCAAGCACTTCCCCGATCTGGAACGTGAGATCCTCGCCATCCTGTGGAAGGAGTAAGCCCAGTAGCTGGGAAGGCCTTTGATCTAGGAAGGTGGTTGACCGGTTGTGTTCGAGCAGCGTTTCAATGTCCACCCGCAGCGCGGAGTCGTCTCGGCACGCTTCCGCCAGGAATACATTGCGGTCCGCGGGCGCGAGGCTAAGCGCCCGGTCAAACAGATCTTTTATGCTCTCCCACCGTTGAGGATCCATTGCGTTGTGGATCTGATTGCGCTGCGCCTAACCAGTCATTTCCCGGTGTAACCAGGCGCGGGCCATAGTCCATTCACGTTTAACCGTCCGCGGGGAAATCTGCAAGATCTCTGCCATCTCGTCTACGTTGAGACCTGCGAAAAATTTCATTTCCACGATTCGAGATTGCCGGTCGTCCTGTTTAGCCAGGCGGCACAGCGCCTCATCGAGCGCGAGCAGTTGGTGAGGCTTGTGCTCCGAAAAGATCAGGTTTTCGCCGAGAGGGATTCTTTCGCGAGGTCCACCGCGCTTACCGGCATGGTGGCGGCGCGCGTAGTCTACCAAAATCTGACGCATTAATCGCCCTGCCACCGCGAAGAAATGAACGCGGTCCTCCCATTGGGGTTGATTTCCCTTTGCCAGCCGCAGAAAAGTTTCGTGAACCAGGGCGGTTGGTTGCAGCGTGTGATCCGGACGTTCGCGGTTCAGGCAGAGCAGCGCCATTCGCCGAAGCTCCGCATAAACCAATGACACAAGGCGGGATTCCGCATCGCGATCTCCCGACCTGAATTGGGCCAAAAGCTGCGTTACTTCGGGGTCTTGAAGCGTTTGCTCTGCCGCCTCTTCACCCATCAGCACATTCTAGCCAAAATTTCGGGTCGCATTTTTAACTGCCAACATAATCGGGTGGCCCCTTTTGACCCCTTCTCGCGCATTACATGGACAGAGGGCGCGTGAAAAGCATCTATGCAAAGCTCCACGACCCTCGCTTGGAGGATGACTCACATGCTAAATCGACGATTTAAACGATACACCATCCCAGTGATGTTCTTGATAGCGGGAGCGACAGCAAGTAACGTGCTCGCCGGCGATGATGAAACGTTTTTGACGCTCTATAAGTTCGAGGCCCCGGCTCCCAACACATTCACGAGTCCTCTCGGATCCCAACCCGATACTCGCCCCGTGTTAGGTCCCGGAAATACTGTTTACGGTATGACCTCCGTGGGCGGCGCGAACGCTAACGGCGTGATCTACCGTTTCGACTTGGAATCCCGCCGGTACACGGTCTTGCACACGTTCAGCGCTTTGGATGCGAATGGAAATAACGAGGACGGGGCAGTTCCGGGGGTGGCCCTGACGCGCGGCCCCGACGATCTGATTTATGGCATGGCCTCGTTCGGAGGCGCCAACGGCACTGGCACGGTCTTCAAGATTACAACGTCCGGTGACTTCACCGTGCTGCATACGTTCAGCGCGCTGGATGCGAATGGGAACAATGAAGATGGAGCGTACCCGCTACGCACGATCGTAGTTGGAAGGAACGGCAAGCTTTACGGGACCACGCGGCTCGGTGGAGAAAACATTTGCGGCCCGACGCATGGGTGCGGTGTCGCTTGGGTTATGGATCGCTCAGGCAATTCCTTTAATGTCCTACACCAGTTCACGGGCGCCGAAGGGCACGCCGCATCACTCCTATTGGCGCGGGATGGATTGCTCTATGGTTGCGCGGTCTGGCCTGCCACGTCTTTGCCCTCAGGGGCTGCGTTGCCTTCCGGAATCTTGTACCGGATGGCGAAGACGGGCGACGATTTTGACGTGCTGTACACATTCGGCCCAACCAACGCCCTCGGCCAGAACAGCGATGGCGCAGACTGTTATGAGCCACTAGCCGAGACGAAGACCGGCGTTTTCTACGGCGCCGCAACTCGCGGCGGAACCAATGGTAATGGCGTCCTCTTTCGGTATTCTCTTTCGAATCCCGGCACGCTTGAAATCGTGCACGATTTTAGTGCCGTGAATACGGCCGGTGAAAATTCGGACGGAGCGAGCCCCTCTGCCCGGCTAAGCGTTGGCAAGGACGGCACCCTCTACTCCACAGCCTCCTTTGGAGGCGCGAACGGCAATGGTCTCGTTTACCGCATCTGCCCGGATGGCGATTTCGACGTTCTGCACACATTTAGTGCAGCGAATCCAACTACCGGCGCTAATCAGGACGGAGCCATCCCCGATTTTGGCGTGGTGCTCCGGGACGACAGTCTCATCGGGATCGCGGCTATCGGTGGCAACGGTAGTACCGCCGGGTTCTTTAATAGCGGCGGCACGCTGTATCAACTCAAGTTGTGGGACTTTGGGTCACCCTGCAAATGTGAGCGGTAATTTCTCGCGGGACCTGTTGAAAACTCTACCCAATGGGTCCCGAGCTACTATCAACTCCGCAACGCCATCGCCGACGACCAGTCCGCCGGCAGCGTGCCTACCGGGAGAAGCTGTCCTTTTTCCAGGTGCCGCACCGTGGTGGCGAACTTGGCCGCATGAGGATCGTGTGTTACCAAGACAATAGTCTTGTTGAATTCGCGGTTCAAGCGCGTCAGCATGGTCAGGACGTCCTCGGCGGAAGCGGCATCCAGGTTTCCGGTGGGTTCATCCGCCAGGATCAGATCCGGATCGGTCACGATAGCGCGAGCGATGGCGACACGCTGCTCCTGGCCGCCTGATAACTGTTTCGGCAGATGTCCGAACCGGTCGGCCAAGCCAACCAGGTTCAACGCAGTCTCGGCGTGCTGCAGACGCTCTTTCTTGCCCAATCGGGTGAGCTTTAACGGCAGTTCGACGTTTTCAAGCGCAGTCAAAACGGGAATCAGGTTGAACGACTGAAAAATGAATCCGATATGCTCGTTCCGCCAGTGCGCGATCTGCTTATCGTTTAGCTGCCGGAGGTTTGCGCCGAGGACTTCGATCTGCCCGTCGCTTGGCTTGTCCATCGCGGCAATCAGATGCAGCAGCGTCGATTTTCCGGAGCCGGACGGGCCCATGAGGGCAGTGAAATCGCCGCGCGGGATTTCGATGTCCACTTCGTCGAGAGCCATCACATGAAACTCGTCCCGTATGTACTCTTTGCTCAGCTTCTTCGTTTTGACAACTGCGTCGTTCGCCATCTCTGTCCTCGTATTCATTAGCTTTTCTGCTTCTCTTCCACGCGCTGTCCATCTTTCAGATTGGCGGGGGGACTTACAATCAGCTCTTCGCCGCCGACCAGCCCGCTCTCAATCAGGACTCCTTTTTCCGAATTCCCCGCTACTGTGACTGGACGCTTCCGCGCGTGGCCGTTCACGACAACAAATACGCTGCCGTTTTGAACCGCTCCTTCCGGTATCACAATGATTCGTTTCGTCTCGCTCGCCGGCACGGCCGGTGAGGGATTATAAAAAGCTACAGTCGCATTCATGTCCGGACGAAGATAGTCATCGGGGTTCATGACCTGGACCTTTACTTGAATGGTGGCTTTGGCGCGATCCGCTTCCGGAGAGACCTGCACAATAGCGCCTTGGTATTTGCGGTCGGGATACGCGTCCGTAGTGACGGTTCCTTTCTGGCGTGGGCCCAGCTTCGGAAAATCATTCTGGCTGATGTCGAGCTCGACCTGTAAATCGCTAAGATCAGCCATCGTCACGATGTACCCCTTTGCGCCTTTGTCGCCTACGAAGCCCGTGGTGATAAATTCGCCTTTCTCTACGTTGCGGTCGAGAATCGTGCCATTCACTGGAGCCCGGATAACGGTATTTTCAAGCTGCGTCTGGGCGTAATCGAGCGCGCCGCGAGCCTGTTGAATCTGCCCGCGCACCTGCTCGATTTCTTCTTTCCGCGGGCCAAGAACAGCAAGATCCAGCGTATGCTGCAGGCTGGCGACTTTCGCCAGGTCGCCATCGTACTTGGCTTGCGCATCGTCGAGCGATTGCTTGGCCAGAACACCATCACTGACAAGCCGACGGGTGCGGTCGAGGGATGTCTTGGAATTAACCAGATCCGCCTTTGCTTCGTTTACGTCCGCGCGAGCTTTGTCGATTTCCTGCGGCCGGGATCCATTCAGATCCTCTTGCAGCTTCGCCTGAAGGTTGGCGAGCTGCCCTTGCTGCTGCAGCACCTGGGCCCGGTACTCGTCGTCTTCCAACCGGACCAGGACTTGACCCGCCTTCACTTTGTCACCCTTATCGACGCCGATCCAGGCGACTCTTCCGTTCACTTTTGATGCGACTTCTATTTTGTGAGCAGCAATGATATAGCCCGTAGCAGTCAGGATCACCTGGTCACCAGCCGATGAAGTAGCCACCGGAGACCGAACCTGCACCACTTGAACAGGCGTTGCAGCATTCAATTTGCTCCAGGTCAGGACCGAGGCAACGGCTGCCAGTGCGACCACTACGGCCAGAATAATCAGCTTGATGACTGATTTCGATTCACCAGGCCGGCGCGAGGACCGATCGATTCGAAGGCTTTTAAGGTCTGTTTCCATTTCTGCAAAACCTACAGGAGGTCGAAGCATGCCTCGACCCTACAGTTGAGTTAGACCTCCCGCAACGCTGTCAAAATTTCCTTTCTGGCCGCTTGGCGTGCTGGCAGCAATCCACCGAGCGCGCCTAAAATCAGGGAGAATACGATTCCGATAGCCATCACCTCGGGACCGATCCGAAAGTTGAAACTCGTCTCGCTAAAAGTGATGAAATTGCCTAAGCCGGTTGTGACGTTATTCAACGGCAGCACGATAATGCAAGCAAGAATTCCCCCTATCAGGGATAGCAGCACCGATTCGAGAAAGAAGCTCAGCAGGATACTGCCGCGGGTAAAGCCCAGAATCCGCAGCGTGCCCACTTCTTTTGCGCGCCGTGCAACCGCCGCGTACATGGTGTTCATAGCGGCAAAACAACTGCCGACCGCCATAATGATGCAAACGAAGAACCCGAGAAACTGTATGGGTCTAGCGGATATCGTCTGCTCCGCATAATAATCCTTCTCGCTCATCACCGTGACATTCAGGCGTCGATCGCTATCGAGCGCCCGCTTGAGGGCCTCTGCCGTGACTTCGTCAGTCGCTTGCAGCAGGGCAGAACTGTACGTGTCGGGGCGATTGAAGTCAGATGCCACCTCAGGGCCGTCCGCAAACATCTCGCTGTTCACCGCGCTATCGCCTCCGTCCATGACGCCAACGACAGTCCACAGGCCTTTCCCGAACCGTAGCTGTTTTCCGAGCGCCGCATTGGGATAACGCTTGGCGATTCCTTTACCCACCGTTACTTCTCTCTCGCCGGGATGGAACCAGCGGCCTGCGATGAGCTTCAAATGGCGCATCTGGACGCCCCGCATTGAAAGTCCGCGCAGTGTCACGTTTGAGCCCTCGGGATTATCGACGCTTGGCAAATTAATGACCGAAACCACCTCAAGCGAAGCCATCGGTTGCCCATCGGATCCCGTGGCGATGCCCGGGAAAACTTTAATGGTTTGAAATTGCTGTTGGGTCACCAGACTGGTAAGTTCGGCGTTGCCGCCTTTGCGCATCACCAGCACATGCAGCGGATCGCCGGTGTTGGCGAATGCCGATTGCAGACCGGAAACCAGACCCAAAACCGCAAGTAGTACCGCGACGGTCATGGCAATACCAGCCGCCGTCATGATCGTGGTGGTCTTGCGGACAATCAGGTTGCGAATGTTATACGAAACGGGTATCGCCATATCGATTGCCTATCCTGCGTAACGAAGCGAATCCAGGATATTCGTTCGCGCGGCGTTCCAGGCCGGTATAAATGAACTTACTATGCCAATGAAGACCGCCACTCCCAGGCAGATCAAGGCGGTTATGGGTTCAATAGATAAGTTGTGGAGTTGGGGCATGAACACGGCGGCGGCTTGCCCGACAACCACGGTGAGCAACGACGCCAGCAGCAGCCCCAGTATGCCGCCAATCAGCGCAATACTGACCGCCTCCCCGATAATGATCCCCAGAATTGTATCGTTGTTGAATCCCAGAGTTTTCAATACGCCAACTTCCTTGATCCGCTCGCGCACCGACATCGCCATGGTGTTTCCGGAGACCAGCAAAATCGTAAAGGTGACAGCCGCACAGATGCTCAGCAGGAATAGCTTGATATTGCCAAGAAAAGAAACAAAGCTCAACGCAAACTGCTGCTCAGATTCACTCTTGGTGGGATACGAGGAGTCCTTAAACATGTTATCGACCTTCTGCGCAATTCGCGGTACGTCGTCGGGGCTGTCGGCTAAGACCGCCACTACGCTAATGAAATTGCGGCGTCCCAGGGGGAGCGCGTCGCGCAGGTAGTCGTAGTTGAAGAATAGTGTATCCAGCGCATCTGGATCATCGAAAATTCCGACTACCTTGAGTTCGAGATTCACCGGATAGATATCGCCAAGTAATGTAACGCGATCGCCCAGCTTGAAGCCGAGTTTCTTCGCTAGATCACGGGAAACGACGCAGCCGGTCCTGTCTTCGATGAAGGCGCGCCTCTGATCCTCCGGCATTTCCATCTGGGTTCGAATCTTCATGAACGCCTTCGGCTCAACACCCAGCCGGGCGAAGAAATTTTTTGGATCGCGGTTATCCTTGTAAGTACCGCCAAACCAGTTCCATACCGAAACTTCTTTTACACCCGGAACATTTCGGATTTTAGCCTCGTAAGCAACCGGAATCGGCTGAGCGAGAGAAACCCGGTGTCTGACCACCAGCCGGAGCGCCTGGCCGGGAGTTTCCTGGCCATAAAAAAGGGCATGATACATAGCCACCAAAACTCCCAACAGGCAAAGTGAAACGGCGATGCTCGAGATGGTAAGTATACTGCGCCGTCTGTTACGCAAACTATTCTTGAATGCGAACGAAAAAAAACGAAACAATGACTCCCCCTCTTTCAGCTTAGAGTACCCTTAGGCCCTGTTCAATGTGCAGCGGGACGGGGCTGTCGGGATTCCGGATGTACAGTCTGATTGTGGATACGAATCGCCGGGCCAAGGGGTTCAGCCAAAATTAATGTCCGCCTGGACGCAACTGGATCAGCAGTTTATGCGACGGGCGATCGAACTTGCACAATCCGCCGGAGACCAGGGGGAGGTGCCCGTCGGAGCGGTGATTGTACGGGACGGAATGCTGCTCGGCGAAGGCCGGAACCAGCCAATTTCATCCGACGACCCGACCTGGCACGCCGAGATGGAAGCCCTAAGGCTGGCTGCTTCCCGGGAAGAAAATTATAGGCTGCCTTACACAACTCTGTACGTCACCTTGGAGCCGTGTGCGATGTGTGCCGGAGCCATCGTTCTGGCCCGCGTGGAACGGATCGTGTTTGCCGCTCGCGACCTCCGTTTCGGCGCTGTCCGGAGTAAATTCCGATTGGCCGATTCCGAGCTGCTGAACCATCGTGCCCGGGTCGAGGAAGGACTATTGGCTGCGGAGGCGGGCGAGATGCTGCTGCAATTTTTTCGCGCACGGCGTGACGCGGGAACAAGCCTGTGATGCTCCCAGACGAGAGCGGGAGAAGCTTTGATGCGGCCTTGCCTGTTGGTCAGCTCTTCATTTAAACGCGCACCTCGCGTCGGGTTCAGAGCGATACGTGGAGTGTTTACTATGGTGGGAAGTAGGGCAATTTATAACAACGCAGGATTCCACCGGCGCAGTTTACATCAGGCATTGCAATCGCCTTCCCATTTAAGTCGTTCAACGTATTGATGGTCTCTTGTGTCACGGGCTGCGCCAAGCCTCGTGCCGGCTTGAAGTAAACGGCCGTGTGTATGGCCGCAGACGAGGCGTGCAGGAAATAGCCTCGGGAGCGCAGTTGCATGTTCGACACGTTGTTCGTCGTCCAGGCAGATATGACGATATGGATATCGACCTTCGCATCGTTTGACATGGCTTTCAGTACACCAAGCTCATGGTCGAAACAAATTTCGAATCCGAAGCGAATGCCTCCGATCTCCGGTAATCCAGTGTCCTGTCCCGGAATAAACAGCGCGGTCCTCGGCCCCATGACCTCGTTCTTATCGGCCTTTTTGCCGTATTTTGCAACCACATTGGCATCCAGCAGTACATACAAGCGATTCTTGACAACGTGGGTGATGTTATTGGCCTGACTCAGTTGTTGCAGCTTCAAAGCGGGCGATGCATCGTCATTGCGGTTTACCAGGTTCTGTCGCGCAGTCTTTACGAGGCCTTTCGCACCGTCAGGATTCAGACTACTTTGATACGTCTGAACGGCGCTTACGGCTGCGGTCTTACCGCCGGTTTGCTTTTCGATGGCGTGTTGGTAGATGACAGATCCGGGAAGCATGAGCATCCCCATGTGCGCGCGCGAGATCTCTTTCAACTCTTTGGCGATACCTTTTACCTGGTCAGTAGTCAATGCTCGGGGAGTATTGTCTGCTTCGCTGCGTTCTGTGGTGAAAAGGTATTCCGGAGCGACAAATATGGATTTAAATGGGCCGTCGAATTCGGCGCTGCTGATCTCTGCAAACTTCCGCGCCGCGGTGTCGACCGCCTCTCCTAAATTGGTGAGGCGCAAATTGGTGAGGCGCACGTTGTCTTGGAGAACAGCCTCGGTTTGGCGGGACCACAGAGCGACGAAGAAGTATCTCATTTCCAGAAATCTCGCGCGTCCAGAAATCTCGCGCGCTCCGGTATGAAAGAGCAGCGAGCGCGGAGAACGAATTGGCGGAGGAAGAGGGATTCGAACCCCCGAGTACCTTCCGGCACTAACGGTTTTCAAGACCGCCGCCTTCAACCGCTCGGCCATTCCTCCAGGCACTAAGGTAGCGAATCCGGGTGTTGCTGCGCAAGGAGTGTGACGTGGTCCACGGCCGGTCTCAAAATAATGCCATGCCGGGGCATTAGCGCGATGGCGACAGCGCCGAGCATAGCGATACCGAACACAATTCCGAGTGGAATCAGGTAGCTGCCGTAGTGCTCGCGCAACGCCGAAACCAGATATGGGCACCATGTTTGCCCAATGGTATTCGCCGGCAAAATGATTGCCATGGCGCGCGCCAGCGTATTGACTCCAAATTGTTCGGCTGCCATCAGCGGTATCAACATGTAGTCGGCTCCCATGGCGAATCCAAACACCAAAGCGAACACATACAGCGATGCGGGACGGGAAGGCGAAACCCAGAACAGGACCAGAATCGTGAGCGCCACCAGGAAATAAGTCGCGATCATCACGCGACGTTTAGAAAACACGTCGGCGAAGTAGCCGATGCCGAGCCGTCCGGCGATGCTCGACCATAAGATGAGGACCGATGCGGTCGTCCAGGCGGCGTTCAGCGCGCTCTGGTGAGTGTAGCCGGCATCGCGGAACACGAACTTCATGTGGATGTTGATCGAGCCGATCGATCCGATGGAGCATACGCTGCCGAGGAGCAACAACCAGAAGGGACCGCTCCGAAGCAGTTGCCGGAACGAGTGGGGCGACAGTTTGACATCGGGAGGGGGTTCGGCCGCTCCATCGGGGTGCTGGCCTATCATATCCGGCCGGTCCTTCAGAACAAAAAAGGCCAGCGGCCACGTAAGCATCAGCAGCGCGCCAAGCGCCATCAGCGCAATTTGGAACCCGTACCGCTCCGTCACGCCCCTGACGAAGAACGACCCGAGACCGCCGAATAGCCCCACACCAACGTAAACGATGCCCATCGCGGTCCCTCGCTTCTTGTGGAACCAGTACGAAACCAGAATTTGGTGCGGGATAGGGCCTGAGAAGATGTACCCGACCGTGTAGAGAAAGTACAGCGCGAAGTAGATCGAGAGCGCGCCATTCATTCTGCCGAATCCGAAGAAAGCCAAAGCTGTGAATCCGGCGCCGGCGATGATCAGCTTCCGCGGGCTGAAGCGCGGCACAATCAGCGGCCCAACCCAGATTGTGAGGAGCGCGGCGATCGGGAAGCCGAGCGTGATTTGACTTAGATCCCAATGATACGTTTTCTGGAAATAATCGTAGAAGAACGGGAGATTATAGTAAGGTATACCGACGGCGATGCCGAAGGTGACAAAGGCAGTAGCGAGAATCCAGGGACCGCGAAAACGTTGCTTTCGGTCGGGCGGATAACGCTTGAGCTTGAACACGGCTCTTCGGTTATATCACCCGAGACCTAAGCACCTGAAATGAGAGGGCCTAGTACCCATCAGGCCAAATTCCCGGTTACCACAGGGAGCAACTGGCGTCTAACTGGCGAACACTATAGACGCGAATTTGAGCGCCACTGTCTTAAAAAAATTTCACAATGGAGGCATTTTCTTAATGATGGACAGAAATTCACGGGTACGGGGGCTATTGAAGACTACCGTGCTGATTTCCGCGGAGGCGCTCATGACCGCCACCCTGGCCCTGAGTATGGTTACTCCCAATGCACGGACATTCCCTGCTGGCGAAAAGACCAAAGTGCAGGGTGTGATCATATCTCGCGATGGCAACACTCTAAAGCTTCGAACCGAAGATGATTCTATTGGAACCATCGATCTGAACGATGCGACCAAGGTTCAGTTGAAGCACGGCATTTTTGGCCGCAAGAAGGCCATGGATGTCGCTGCCCTGGTGCCAGGCCTTACCGTTGAAGCACAGGGCAAGGGCGATGAGAAGGGCGATTTGGTAGCGGACCGCGTGATTTTCGATCCGAATTCGATGCGTGCTTCCCGGCAGATCGACACCGTTGTTTCTCCCATAGAGGCCCGGCAAGGCACACTGGAGAGCAAGGCCGGCCAGCTTGAGAGCCGCGCCAATCAAATGGAAAACCGGCAGGGCCAACTGGAGACTGCGCAGAAGCAAACCGATCAGCAGGTTGGACAGGTACAGACCCAGGTAGGAGAAGTGAAAACTACGGCCCAGCAGGCTACTCAGGGCGTTACCGATGTCAACAAGCGAGTGTCGGATCTTGACAACTATCAGGTTGCTGACACAGCGACCGTTTACTTCAAGATCAATAGCTCAACTCTGAGTCCACAGGCGAAGCAGGATCTGGATGCGTTAGCGCAGAAGGCGCAATCTGCGAAAGGATACGCGGTTGAAGTTGCCGGATACGCTGACAGCACCGGCAAAGCGGCGCTCAATCAAGCGCTGAGTGACCGGCGAGCGGAAGCGGTTACACGGTACCTGGAGCAGCAGGGAAACATTCCTATTCACCGCATCCTGACTCCGACCGGTATGGGGACCTCGCATGAAGCCGCCGAAAATAACACGCCGCAAGGCCGTAAGCTGAACCGGCGAGTAGAAGTGAAATTGCTTGTCAATCAAGGCGTGGTGTCGGGAACGTCCGGCGCCCCCGCGGCCAAGCAGCCTGGTGATTCCGTCAAGTAAATCTCTCGAGCCGTAAACTGCATCGCTCCTTTGATGAGAGGCCGAACGGATCTTGCTGGTTCGTTCGGCTTTTTATTGTGGATTCTTAAACAAGAGCGGGGCAAATTCAATCAGGTCCCGTCTCCAGACCATCCATGTATGCATCCCGGGCGTCTCAATCTGTGTCAAGTGAATGCCTTTGCCTTTGAGCCACGTGACCAGGTTCCGATTGGCGGTAATCAGATGGTCCTCCGTTCCGCAGGCAATCCAGAGCAGGTGCAACTGCTCGTTGGCGGCTGAGGTCAATTGCGGGAAGGCGCTGGCGAGGTCGCCGCCAAGTCCGCCCGCGCTGAACGAGCCAACCCACGAGAACCTGTCGAGGTGATTGAGTCCGGTGAGCAGAGATTCCGCGCCGCCCATGGAGAGACCGGCGACGGCGCGGGCGTTTCGATTGGAATCGACCTTGTAATTCTTTTCCACTTGCGGGAGCACCTCGTCTAGGAGAGCCTCTTGGAATTTGGTGAAATTTTCCTCGCGGAGTGAAGTGCTGTTGAACGGGGAGCCGCCACCCGGGGTTCGCTGCAAAATTTGCGGAGCCCCGTAGCCGAGCGGCATTACTACAATCATGGGTCTGGCTTTACCTTCGTCGATGAGCGAGTCGAGAATAAAATTGGCTTTTCCCACTGCGGTCCACGCGCTTGCATCATCGCTGTAGCCGTGCAGCAGATACAGCACCGGATAGCGGGCGCTTGCGGCCGGATCATAGCCCGGCGGTGTGTACACATAGTAATCGCGTTGATCGCCGACCACGTTGGATTTGTAGAAATTGTGCTGTATGACGCCATGCGGAATGTCTTGATGCTCCCAGCGCATCGGAGATGTGCCGGGCACATGGACAAGATTGCTCAGTCCGAGCAGATTGGGTTTGATCTGTGTATTGTGCGGATCCAGGCGGTGCATCCCGTCTGCTTCAAATGAGTATCCGTACAGCTCCGGAGCGAGTGCCTCCGTCGTAACACTCCAGACTCCTTGCTGATCCTTCTGCATCGGCAGCGGTTTTGCCTGCCCTTCCAAGTTAAGAACTATTTTCTGAGAGCCGGGATCAAAATAACGGAACGTAACGTGTCCGTCGCTCTGGACTTCCGGCGACTGAATCATGGGCGGGCGCTGCTGGGCGAAGCCGACAACGGCTGAGATGGCAATGATTAGTAATCGTTTCACGTCATCTGATCTATATCAGAACGTTGAGTCACGTAACCTGTGATTTCATGACCGTCGCTGAATTCACACCGATCGTGCTCGGCGCTGCTTTTGCTGCGGGCTTTCTCGGATCGTTAACCGGGCTTGGAGGCGGAGTCATCGTAACACCCGTCCTGACGCTATTCCTGGGTGTCGATCTCCGGTATGCGATCGGCGCAACACTGGTATCCGTTATTGCAACCTCTTCCGGTGCGGCTGCGGCGTACGTACGCGATGGGCTGTCGAATATTCGTATCGGCATGTTTCTGGAGATTGCGACCACTCTCGGGGCAGTGACCGGCGCCTATCTCGGTACACACGTGCCGACACGCGCGTTGAGCGTCGTTTTTGGGATCGTCTTATTGCAAGCAGCCTGGCAGTCGAGCCGGGATCAGAAATCATCGGCAAAACCGCATCCCCCCGATCCTCTTGGGGAGCGGCTGAAGTTGAATGGGACGTACACCACTGCGGACGGAGTGGAAACTTATAAGGTTTATCGCGTGAAGACAGGGCTGGGACTGATGTTCGGGGCTGGAACTTTATCCGGATTGCTTGGAATCGGGTCGGGCTCGCTGAAGGTCATCGCTATGGATCAGGCCATGCAAATTCCGTTCAAAGTCTCGACCGCTACCAGCAATTTCATGATTGGCGTAACGGCCGCCGCGAGCGCGAGTGTGTATCTGAGCCGAGGATATGTCAGCCCGGGTATTGCGATGCCGGTTATGCTGGGCGTCTTGGCTGGATCTCTGCTTGGCGCACGATTCCTGCCCCGGCTTCCCGTCCGAATTCTTCGCCGCGTGTTCGCGGTGATTGTCGGGGTGATCGCAGTGCAGATGATCATCAGCGGCGTGTTAGGCCGGATATGAATCTGCGGAATATCTCGGACAAATCGATCGAGTACATGATCAGCATCGTGCTGCGTATCGGTGTTTTGGTTTCGGGCTCCGTTGTGCTTATTGGAGGTGTTTATTACCTGGCCTTACACGGCAGCGAGGCGGAGAGTCATCACATCTTCCGGGGGACACCAGCAATTGATCGCATTGTGCCACAGATTGTGCAAGGCGCTGTCGAATTGCGGCCCCGATCCATCATTCAACTCGGATTACTGCTGCTGATTGCGACACCGATTCTTCGGGTCGCTTTTTCGCTCGCCGGTTTCGCAATCGAACGGGACCGGGCGTACGTTATTATCACGTCGATCGTGCTCGCCGTCTTGCTCTACAGTCTCATCAGCGGAGCCCTGCAAAGCTGAGGGGCGGCCGGATCAGCGAAGCTGCGCTTCTAATTCTTCGAATTTGCGCTTTAACTCATCGAATTCAGAGCGTAATTGCGACAGATCTTGTTCAAGTTGGGCGACCCGGGTTGGCGCGGGCGCGGGTGTAGTCGCCCCGGCTGCTTCTAGCGCCGGTTCGCCCGCCAACAGGTGCGTATAGCGGGCTTCCTTCTGACCCGGCTGACGAGGGAGTTTCTTTGCGAGCGGTCCGGTCGGCCAATCAGCCAGCTTGTCTAATACCGATTCTGCTTCGCTCAGATCGGCAAAAGAGAACATGCGCTCGCTCCGGTCTTTCAACTCACCCAAGGTTTGCGGTCCGCGCAGCAGAAGCGTACAGAGCACTGCCAGTTCCCGCCGTCCAAGGTTCAATGTTTCTGAAATGCGCTGGGCGTATTTGTTCACTCGGCCGCTGCCGGTTATCATCAATGAACACTTCTTTTCGCGAAGCCGGTCGAGCGCGTCTTGCACCGCATCGTCGTCATAGTCGACAACCGGATCGCGGTTCGATTTCTGATTGCATGCGTTCACAAGTGCGTTAAGCGAAAGCGGGTAATACTCCGGAGTCGTTGCTTCCTTTTCGATTAACGCGCCGAGGACGCGCACCTCAACTGGATCAAGAAGCTCCATATTCGAAGAGTATCGTGCTGGATCTGCTCCATACTATAGAAGAGGTGAACCGTGGCCGCTGCAGCAGAACCCTTACTGATGACAGTAGAGCAATATCGTGAACTGCCGGAACGCGAAGACGTCATCCAAGAACTGCATTGGGGAGAGGTGGTAACCTTGGCGCCGCCGAGATTGAAGCATCTCAAGACACAGTCGCGCCTAGTCCGTGTGCTGCGCCCAAAGGCCGAGCACCTCGGCGTCATCGAGTCCGAAGTGGGCTTCCGCGCGCTTCCCGAGTACGAGCTCCGCATCGCGGACGTGGCATTTGTATCCCGGGAACGATGGGACGCAGCCGATGAAGACGATAACCTGCACGGCTCGCCCGAATTGGTGATCGAAGTTCTGTCTCCTTCGAATACGAAAGCCGAGATGCGTGAAAAAGCCGCTCTTTTCCTTTCCACTGGAGCCCAAGAGTTCTGGATCGTGGATCCGAACCGAAAAACTGTGACCGTAATGCGCCGGCAGGAAGGCGCTCTCATCTACCAGATTGGGGATCGTATTCCGCTCAACCTGTTCGGAGGAGACCTGGCGGCCTCTGAGATCTTCGATTCCGCTTAACGCGCGCTTGCGCTCAGCTTCGCTTCATTTCCGGGCTGCGCGCTGTATTTTGCCGCAAGATCCGGCCGAAGATAGCTAACCATTTTTGTCGCCACCTTCTTGCCCTGACGGAATGCCTCCGTATAGAGCTGGTCGCGTTCCGCGCGTGTGTAGGTGAAGCCGATGCTGTAGAAGCGATCGAGAGAGAGGCCGAGAACCTTCGTCCCAGCGTACGCGACAGAGGCCTTGGCAAGCAGGCCTCCGCCAAACGGAATTTTTCCGACTAATTGCCGGGCCAGCGCCCGCCAGCCGAAGGCGCTACCGATGACGGTGGCGATCTCGGACTTTTGCTGCAAATAGCCGACCTCGCGGTCGCTTGCAGCCGCAATCAGAAAAGCCATTCGCACCTGATTCACGGTGAGAAAGGCAGTGTCGGACGCGAACTCGGCCACAGCCCAAGGCAGCTCAATTACATTCGGGATAACGTCGGGTAGCGCGGTCGTGATCGAAAACAGAGTATTCTCACGGCAAGTCCTGGCGATCACGCGTTCCACAAATGGCCGGCGGAATGGCAGGAACGACTTCGCCAGTCCGACCCCAAGCTCTCCGTGTTCAGCCAGCGCCCGTTTAACCAGGATGTGGGTGTGAGCGGGATAAAAAACCAATGCGTCCGGCGGCGATACCATGTCCTCGTCATAAACAGCCATGTCGAAGGTTTGACCTAAGACCGGGATTGGCGCACGAACGAGCTGGAGGGCCGATTGCCGGCGGCGCGCCGGAGCTAGATCCCGCAGGAAGAAGTTCTCCATTCGCTGGTATGCCTCTTGACTCTGCGCGTGCAAGGCAACCCGAACCGGGCGCTCTGCCAATTCACGAATCTGATGCGGATTGAGAGTACTGATGGCCTTCCTGATATGGACCAAAGCGTCAAGCTTCATTGAGGACTCCCGTGTGATTGTGGACTCTCTGCACCTTTGAGACGCAAAACCACCCTGAAATTCTTCTGCCAATCTGAATTTACTCCAATGCGCTCGACCTCGATCTCCGGCGAGAAATAACGGAGGATCGTGGTGTTCGATGGATGAAAAGCGAGCGCCGGCGCAATCAGGGCAAGCCGTGGGGTTCCGCTACCGATTGAAACGGCCGGAAACAGATGCTTCAATTCGCCGCGTTCCGCGTGCCAGGCGATATGCGTCCAGTAATCGAGCGCTTGAATAGGCAGGTGAATGTCCTCTGCGGCTTTAAGCTCAAGCACCGATAGCCGGCCCGACGGCGTGGTCGCCAGCAGGTCGATCAGGTCGCGGTCGCCTGCCGCCATGGTTAAAACCTGTCCGTGGACCGGATCGAGCAACAGCGAAGGGTCGATCAGCGGCAAATGGGACCGGACAGAAGACTCGAGCCATCGCTCGGCAAAAGTCGCCGGACCCGACGCCCCAGGGGAACCTGTGTGTGGCTGAGAGTCTCCGCACAGCACCGCCAGGTGTGCAGCGAAATTCCAGACCTCTTCAGTGTGGCATGCACTGAACTCCCGCTTCTCTTCGATTCCAACGATGAGGTGTCCGGGCTCGATGCGCGCGAATTCAAGCCCTCGGAAGCGTATGCTGATGCAGCCGCCTAATTCGGACGAATACCCCACACCCGGTATGTCGCTGAGGCGCGTCAACAGACTTGCCAGGGGCTCATCCAGTCGCGCTGGAACGTACTGAGAGGCGATGCGGGTTTCTACATTACCCAAATCTCGCGGATCCACTTCACCCGCTGAGCCGTGTGCATTGAATAGAAATAGCCGGAAACTGAGAGATTGGCCCGTAAGCCAGCGAAGCCTGTGCGCGCTCAGGGTGCCCGAACCTTCCGGTAAGAAAATGCAAAGCTCGACGCGCATGCCGGGCCGGGCGTGCGCCCGGACGTGGTCATACCAGATCAAAGCGAAGCTGAGCAGTTCTTCTTCATCGTCAGCGGATGGACAGGCAAAAGCAGCAATCCTGTGATTCCCACGCTGAAGCCGGGCGCGAGGGAACACGGATGAGAAAGACCTTTGCAGATCGAGGCTTGAGGAGAGAGATGAGATTTCCCAGGCGGGAAATTGCCGCGACAGCATTCGGCGGAACTGCTCGGCGAAACTCTCGCGCAGGCCGCGAAGAGACCGGTGCGCGGTTTGGGGACGATCCAAATCCAAAATGGCCAGTTTTCCGGGTTTTCCGCCAAATCGCCGGATGCTGCAGTCAAGGACTCCCGTGGCATGACCTTCGATGGCCAGGATCTTCCGCGAAATGGTCCTGGTTTCGCCCCAGACTTCGATCCAGACATTGCCAGAACGGATTTCAAGCGCGTATTCACCAGGCGTGATCGCCATCGGCTGTTCGCCATATTCCAATACTGCGGGTTTGCGGCAGGTACTCAAGAATGTGGCGATCGCAGTCAGAATGGTGTCCGCATCTGGCTGTTGTGCCGCAGGAGCGCCGGCTTTGGACGGGAAGATCTTATTATGGAGTTTTGCCACCTGACGAGCTCACTTTTGAGAGTCGCTTACAAGCCGTGGAAACCCGCATACAACGCGCGGTAGAGCGAAGCGGCCGTAATCGCTCAGACGTAACTCTAGTGGCGGTATCGAAGAAATTTTCTGCCGGCCGCCTGCGGGAAGCCTACGATGCCGGAGTGCGGATTTTTGGAGAGAATTACGTACAGGAATTCGCCGAAAAGGAGCCGCAGATCAGCGATCTGAAAGACGCTCGCTTTCATTTAATTGGCCACTTGCAGGCGAACAAGGCCCGCCAGGCGTGCGAATTGTTCGATGTAATCGAAACCGTTGATTCGGAACGATTGCTTCGACGCCTGGACGGCGTCGCGGCTGAAGCAGGTCATGCGCTCGATGTGCTGTTGGAAATTAAGCTCTCGGCGGAAGAAAATAAGTCGGGCGCTCGCCCGGAACAGATTCCCGATCTGCTCAAGGTCGCTGGAAATTGCGGGCATTTGAAGCTGTCAGGCTTAATGACAATGCCGCCATGGTCCGATAATCCGGAAGAATCGCGTCCGTATTTTCAGAGATTGGCGGTTTTGGCGCGGCGATATGGCTTGCCTCAGCTTTCGATGGGGATGTCTGGTGATTTCGAGGTCGCGATAGAAGAAGGAGCAACAATCATTCGCGTGGGAACCGCTCTTTTCGGTGCCCGCCCAAAACCCCGCGCGGAAGCCGTTTCACCTCCATGATTCGCCGTCGCCTGCTGAGCGGAACCCTCGCCGTTGCTTGCTGCTGCACGGGCTGGGCGAATACCCGGCCGCAAATGCAGTCCAGTACCAATCGGTTCAGCGCCGCTGTTCGCATGCGCGACGGCGTTCGCCTCGCCGCCGATGTTTACCTTCCCGAAACGGCTGGGCGCTGGCCCACTGTGCTGGTTCGCACTCCTTACAGCCGAAGGGCCGGTTCCATCCGGAGCTACCTTTACTTCTTACATCGCGGATATGCGGTCGTGGCCGAGGACGTGCGCGGCCGCTATGCCTCCGAGGGGGTCTTCACATCGACAGACCGGGAGGGACCCGATGGCGACGACACGATCAACTGGATTGCGGAGCAGCGTTGGTCGAATGGCCGCGTTGCAATGGCGGGTAGTTCGTATCTCGGCATGGTTCAGTGGTGGGCCGCAGTGCAGGGGAATCCGCATCTGGACGCCATTTCACCCATGTGCTCTGGAGACGACGAATATCTGGACCGGTATTATTCGACCGGCGGCACTTTGAAGGTAGGACAACGGCTGTTGTGGCTTTCGCAGAATCTGACCCCGCGGTTGCGGCTTCGCCCGCTGTTCAGAAGCTACATCGATCACCTGCCCTTGCGCACCGCGGACGTGGCTGCTGCGGATATCATTCTGCCGGTCTGGCAAAATGCGCTCGATCATCCATCCTACGATCAATTTTGGAAGCGGCTCAGTATCCGCGAGCAAGCCGCGCATGTAAACGCGCCAGTGCTGTCGCTCGGCGGGTGGTTCGATGATTACGTCGAGAGCGATCTGGACGCCTTTTCCCGGCTGGCATCGCAGCATAAACGAGTTGAGACCTGGATCGGTCCCTGGGCGCACAATCCAGGCGTTCAGTTCCCGACCCGCGATTTCGGGCCGGAAGCGGCAATCCCAATTCGCCGGATGCAGGCGGAATGGTTTGACCGGTGGCTTGCGCCTGCATCGGACGCGCGCGGTGCTGGGGCACACCGGCCATCCCTTCATATCTTTGTGATGGGGCCGAACATCTGGCGCGAGGAGCACGAATGGCCGCTGGCGCGAACCCGATACACGCCGGTGTATTTGACAAGCCGGGGCCATGCGAACGCAGTTACGGGAGATGGCGCACTCCAATGGGAGCCGGCCAAATCAAAGCCCGATACGTTTACATACGATCCCAAAAATCCCGTGCCCACGGTGGGAGGCGCAATCTGCTGCGATCCCAAGGTGCTGCCGCCGGGACCGCTGAATCAGAAGGTGGTGGAAACGCGGCCGGATGTGCTAGTCTACACATCTCATCCATTGGACGACGATCTAGAAGTAACTGGTCACATTCGCGTGATTCTGTACGTTTCCACGTCCGTGAACGACACGGATTTTACTGCAAAACTCGTGGATGTCGAACCGGATGGGCGTCCTCTTATCGTTAGCGACGGCATCCAACGCCTTCGATACCGGTTGTCATTGCTTGATCCGGTTTTCGTAAAACGAAATACGCCCTATCAGATCAGTATTGATGCGGGTGTCACCAGCTACGTGTTTTCACGCGGACACCGCTTGCGATTGGAGGTCTCCAGCAGCAATTTCCCGCGGTTCGACCGTAATCTCAATTCCACCGGGCCGAACGCCAATCAGAAGAAGCTTCTGAAAGCCCGTCAAACCGTTTTTCATGACAGCCGCTATGCTTCCGTAGTCGTGCTGCCCGTCATTGGCCGCAACGCCCGGCTACGCGATGCCGCGTTCCACCGCATACCGCGTCATCATCGCGGTTGAGTGAAGTTTCAGCCGGTCCATAATCGCCGCCCGATGAAACTCCGCGGTCCTCACAGAAATGTTCAGCTTCCCTGCAATCTCCTTGGCGGAGCATCCCTGCGATATCAATCGAAGTACCTCCAACTGGCGCTCTGTCAGCGTTCCTTCGGGCGAAAGGTGCTCTTCGTCAGGCAATTGAACTCGCGAACCGATGTATTTTCCACCATTGAGAACCGTGCGTATGGCCAGAAGCAGCTCTTCCATCGGTGCGCGTTTTGAAAGATAAGCCTGAGCTCCCGTATCGATCGCTTTCTTTACGAATTTCGGTTCCCCGTGCATGGATAGAAACATGATCTTCGTTTCGGGGCGCTTTCCCAGCACACGGCGAGCGACATCGAATCCATCGCCATCGGGCATGCTGACATCCAGGACGGCAAGATCAGGACAAAAGCTGTCGATCGCCTGTTCAAAAGCCTGCAGGCTGTCGACCGCAAGCACATCGTAATCCGGGCTCACGACGAAGGCCAGCGCGTCCAGAACAAGGTGATGGTCATCCACGAACAGAATTCTTCGCCGGGCCTCAACTTCTTTGTTTGTCTGCTCCTCTCCCACGTTGTTTTCCTATCAGCGAGTGTTAAAACAGTAAATCAGCGATAAACCCATGAAGCGCGTGCGATTCATTTTCCGTCTGACTACTCGCGGGCGGGACGGAATGATCTCACCTGATTACTTGACGCCCCAATGACAGAAACATTACCGGCATTCTGAATGAGAGGAAGGGAGTTTTTCGCCAAGGCTGAAATGGAGTTGAAGGGCATGCGTCCGGCCGCCGCCATCCGAGCTTTCGAGAGAGCGGAGCGAAGCGGTTGCGATGCAGATCTCTGCTCGGCGGGGCGGTGGACCTGCCATATGCTGCTAGGGCAATTTGAGTCCGCGTGGCAGGAGAGCGATCGAATCGCAGCGCGCGGCCGACCGGATCCAAATCGGTTCTGGGATGGCTTGCCGGTTGACGGTCGAAGCGTGCTCGTTCGCTGTTTGCATGGCTTGGGCGATACTCTTCAGTTTGTCCGCTATGCCCCCCTCATTCGCCCTCGTGCACGTCGTCTCATCATTCAGGCACAGCCGCCGCTTAAGGCACTGCTCGAAGAGGCGCAAATCGCAGACGAGGTGATCACTTGGGATGAGCCAGAGCCTTACTGGAATCAGCAGATCGAAATAGTCGAGCTGCCGCGTCTCTTTCGGACGACATTGGCTTCCGTTCCCGATTCCGTTCCTTACCTGGACATCCCGGCTATGCCGGTATCTCGCGAATCCGATGGCCCGATAGCGTTGCGAGTTGGCTTGGTGTGGGCGTCCGGCAGCTATAATTCAGCGCGCTCTATTCCGCTGAAGGGACTCGCAGCCCTGCTCGCAATTCCAGGTGTTCGCTTTTACAGTCTTCAGGCAGAGCCGGAACGATTCGAACTGCAAACCGAAAAAATGGACGTGTGCGATATCTACGATCAAGCCAGTTGCGCATTGGATGCGGCGAAAACTCTGAAATCCATTGACCTGCTAATCAGCGCCGATACGATGATGGCGCACCTGGCTGGGGCGCTGGCCTGCCCGGTTTGGACCCTGTTACCGTTTGAGTGCGACTGGCGTTGGATGCTTGGCCGCGCGGATTCACCCTGGTACCCGACCATGCGATTATTCCGGCAACCGCAGCCGGGAGATTGGGCTAGTGTCATCGCGAGCGTGGGCAAAGAACTACAAAAGGCTACGTCTGCTCATGAGGTGATCCGGGCAACGTGAAATAGAACGTGGAGCCAGCGCCAACTACCGATTCAACCCATATTCTGCCGCCCGCGCGAGTGACAATCTTCTTGCACGTTGCGAGACCGATACCGCTCCCCGGTACGTCCATTCCGTGGCATCGCTGCAGAGGTTGAAAGATTCTTTCGAACCAATCCTCTTTTATACCGATTCCTTTATCGGTAATGCCGATCCGCCAGTTGGAACCCTGCTGCGCGGCTGTAATGTGAATTTGGACCGGGGCATCAGGCCGCCGGTACTTTATCGCGTTTGACAATAAGTTCTGAAAAAGCTGGGTCAGTGGCTGCGGCTGAATGAAGAGTTCCGGCAGCCGGTCACGAGTGATTGCCGCACCGGAAGTTTCGATATCTTTCCTGAGGTTTTCCAGAGCATCGGTAAGCGCGTCCTCGGCGGGGGTTGGTTCAGAGGACCAAATTGCATCTTTACCTGCTCGTGCGTGTGCCAGCACGGCCTCGACCAGGTCCGCCATCCGCTCAAGGCCAAGGCTAATCTGCTTGAGGCACTTCTGCCCCTCCGAATCCAGGCCCTTGCCGTGACGGGTGGAAAGCAGGTCAACCAGCCAGCGCGTACTCACAATGGGAGCGCCGAGATCATGAGAGGCGATGCGGGCAAACTCTTCCAGATCTTCATTCGATCGCTGCAGTTCGTTCGCCATATTCTTGAGCCGCTCGTTGGCGTGTTCGAGATCTTGCTCGGCGATTTTTCGTCCGGTTACGTTTTGAATGACCTTGCCAAAGCCGGCCAGCCTGCCGGCGCCATCATGAAGCGCAACAATGAGCCCCTCGACAAACAGCCGCTGCCCATCTTTCTTGACCAGCCATCGGCTATCTGAGGCGCGCCCCGATTCCAGGGCTTGCTGCAATTCCCGTTCTGCCACACCTGCAGCCTGGTCCGCCGCCGGCAGCAAGAGATTTAGACATTGCCCAATGAATTCATCTCTGGTGTATCCAAATTGGATTTGCACACCGGGGTTCCAGGAAGTAAACTTTCCGTCCGCATCAAGCAGGACAATCACGATCTCCGTTAGCTCATTAATCAGAAGTTCGAAAGCTTCAGTCTTATCGTTCATGGCCGAATCAGTAGAAGAATTCATTCATCTTACTCACGACCGGTCCTTGCGGACCAAGAAGGATTTCGCTCAGGGAAGCTGGAGCGATCTCTATTCGGTGAATATAATCAATCGGCATCCCGAGCAGAAGCAAGAGGAGGCCGCGCACAACATCTCCATGACTGACGACCGCGATGGTCGATTCCGTTGAGGATGGAAAACACTTAATCATTCGCTCTATGGCCTGCCAAGCCCTGGCCTGGACCTGCATGATTGACTCGCCGCCTGGCGCGCGGCAGGTGGCCCGGTACTGGTTATATTGCTTCCACTCGGCTAATCCATTAAGCTCTTCGAACGATTTTCCCATCCACGAACCGGAATCGATCTCTGTGATCCCTTCGTCTATCTCAATGGTCAGGTTTCGGACTGCGGCGATCGGCTGGGCTGTTTGCACGGCGCGATCAAGCGGGCTGGAGACAATCCCGTTGATTCGGTACCGGGAGTTAAGCACAGCTGCAAGTTGCTCGGCCTGCCGGAGACCTTCTGAATTCAGGTGAATACCCGGCATGCGACCGTATAGTACTCGCCCAAGCAGATCGGTATTGCCGTGACGGATGAGTAGAATACGAGTCATAACAGACGGGAAGGGAATCGCATTGCCAAACAATCCCACGCTGGAACAGATCGAAAGAAAAGTAAATGAACTGGGTCCATGGTTTCACAACATTTCATTGATGGGCGTTCAGACTGCGCCCAACCACTTTTTGGGCGATTACCCATCGGCTAAGTGGCGCGAATTCCAGGATGCAATCCCGCATGATCTCACCGGCATGAGTGTTCTGGACGTCGGCTGCAACGGAGGCTTTTATTCCATCGAAATGAAGCGGCGCGGCGCAAAACGCGTGCTGGGCATCGATCACGATGAGCAATATCTCGACCAGGCCCGGTTTGCGGCCCAGGTGCTCGGCTTGGATATTGCGTTCCAGTGCATGTCTGTCTACGATACGCCGAAACTCCAGGAGCGGTTTGACCTGGTTCTGTTCATGGGCGTTTTTTACCACCTCCGGTATCCTCTGCTCGCGCTGGATTTGCTACGCCAATATGTCGCGGAAGATTGGTTCATCTTTCAGTCTATGTTGCGCGGCAGCCGCACGGTCCCCCGGATCAACGGCGATTATCCGTTCTGGCAGCGTGAAGTTTTCGATCAGCCCGGATTTCCAAGGATGCATTTCATAGAAAATTGCTATTCCGAGGACCCGACGAACTGGTGGATCCCAAACCGGGCCTGTGCCGAAGCGGTGCTCCGCAGTGCCGGCTTCAAAATTGAAAGCGCTCCTGAATCGGAGGTGTTCATTTGCCGCTGCGATGAATCGGCCCGTTGTCATCCGCCCCCATTTCGTATCACATAGCGTTCCTTGCGCATCACACCACAGCAAACCCGTTTGACCCATGATTGAAGCCGTAATGCTCTGGAATGAGCCTAACAATCTTTCCCACTGGGATTTCGAAATTGATCCTGGTTGGTCGGCATACGCCGAGATGGTGAAACTAGCTGCTCTCGCGGTCAGGGCGGAGAATCCAAAGATAACCCGAGTGCTGGGAGGTATTTCCCCCATAGACCCGTCATTCGTCGTGCGCATGCGGGACAAGGGAGCGCTGGATCACTTAGATGTGGTCGCGGTTCACGGTTTTCCTCTCGACTGGAATCACTGGACCATTCATGAATGGCCGGAGAAGCTGTGTGAGATTCGGGCTGTCACGGCAAAACCGGTCTGGGCCTCTGAGGTTGGAGCTTCTTCTTTCGGCGCCGAGGAGGTTCAGGACTTCGGGTTAAAAAAAACCGCGGAACTTTTGCTCCCAAGGCTCGATCACGTTTATTGGTATAGCCTGTTTGATTTGCCGAAGGCCTGGCCCGCGACCACGCGTCATCAGGAGAGCGAGGGATCTTCCTATTACCGGCACTTTTATATGGGCCTGTTCCGTGAAGACGGGACGCCTAAACTGGCGTTGCGCAGTTTTGCGGATTATGCACCGGCACTCGGTATCTGTCAGTGGTTTCACTTTGAAGACCACCGGCTTGAAAAGGCCGTTCAAATCCTGCGCGATCTGGGCGTAACCAAATTGAGAACCGGTCTCAGTTGGGCCGACTTTGGACGTCCGAACGCCGAGGCCTGGTTCGACCACCAGATGCGCTTACTCGATCCGTTCGAAGTAACGGTTACCTTCTGCTTCACTCCGCAACACTGCGGGATTCGCCCCCACCACACCAGTCCGCCCCGCAACCCCGCCGAATATGCTGACTTTTGTGTCGCAATGACAAGACGTTACGGTCAAACCTAGAAGAAATACCTGCATTTAGACGAATTTTAGAACGTAACTCGTAACGAAGAAAGCTACAAAGCTTCTTATGTAACAGGAACATACGCCTTCCCGTTATGAAAGAGCAAAAGTCGCTTAGGCGAACGCGTTGTAATGTAATTCATCGAGAACTCCTCTTTGCAGTCCCCTTCCGCAGTAGCACTACGGGAATCAAAATCAAAGGACCAAACGAATAATGAAAGGAACTGTCCTCATTACAGGCGGGGCCGGCTTTATCGGATCGCACGTCGCATCTGAACTCTTAGCAGCCGGTTATCACGTGCGGGTTTTAGATAGCCTTGTGACTCAGGTTCACGGTGAGATGCCGGACCGGCCTTCTTACCTCAACAAAAATGTCGAATTCATCCTTGGAGATATCCGCAATCCAGAAGCAGTAGATGAGGCGCTAACTGGAGTCGACGCGGTCTATCACTTTGTCGCTCTGGTTGGAGTCGGGCAGAGCATGTATCAAATTGCCGAGTACACCAGCACAAATAATCTGGGCACAGCCGTTCTTCTGGAGCGGTTGGTGAAACATCCCGTTCACAAGTTGATTGTCGCCTCCAGCATGAGCGTCTACGGCGAAGGCCTGTATTTGACGCCGAGCGGCGCACCTTACATGAAGGCTGTTCGAAGCACACGGCAACTCAAGGCGCACGAATGGGAAATGACGACGGCGGATGGCGTTCCGCTTCATCCCGCGCCCACCCCGGAAAGTAAACAGCCCTCGCTCGCTTCCGTATATGCTCTTTCAAAATACGACCAAGAGCAAATGTGTTTAATGGTCGGCAGAGCCTACGGAATTCCTGCTATCGCTTTGCGCTTTTTCAACGCATATGGTCCGTTCCAGTCGCTATCGAATCCGTACACCGGTGTGCTGGCGATCTTCGCTTCGCGGCTCATGAATAGAAAGCGGCCCATTATTTTCGAAGATGGCCGCCAGTTGCGTGACTTCGTGAGCGTATATGATGTAGCCCAGGCATGCAGGCTCGCCCTGGAAGCCGGCGCTGCGCATGACCTGATTTGTAACATCGGCAGCGGGCAGGCAATTACGGTCCGTGAAGTTGCAAATAAGCTTGCGAAGGTTCTTGGTAAGAGCGTTGAACCGGAGATAACAGGGAATTATCGCGTGGGCGATATCCGCCACTGTTACCCGGATATCAGCCAGGCACAGCGCGAGCTTGGGTATAAGCCAAAGATCAACCTGGAACACGGAATGTGCGATCTTGCCGCGTGGCTGGAAAGGCAAACCGCACACGATCACTTCAATGAAATGCGCGATGAACTGACGTCGCGCGGGTTGGTGGTGTAAAGGATGCGCAATCGCTATATTCTGATCACGGGCGGCGCCGGCTTTATCGGTACGAACATCGCTCGAGCCTATTTGCAGGACGATCATGCTGTTCACATCTTCGATAATCTGAGCAGACCGGGTGTCGAGCGGAACGTTGCCGGACTCTTGCAGACGTATCCAGGCCGCGTGCTCTTTACCGAGGCCGATACGCGCAACGGAAGCGAGGTGGAGAAAGCCGTTGAGTCGGCATCCGCTGTGTACCACTTGGCCGCGCAAGTCGCTGTTACAACCAGCTTGGATGATCCACTTTCCGATTTACAGACAAATTTGATCGGGACGCTGCACCTGCTGGAGGCGATCCGCAGGTCGGAGTCTAAGCCATCACTGCTATTTACTTCGACCAATAAGGTGTATGGGCGGCTTGGAAGAGTTAGTTTATGCGAACAGGTGAACCGCTACGGCCCGCAAGATTCCAGGATTGCGGAACTGGGCGCCGGAGAAGATCAGCCTCTCGAATTTCTGTCGCCTTACGGATGCTCCAAGGGCAGCGCGGATCAGTATGTACTTGACTACGCACATTCCTTCGGGATCCACGCCACCGTGTTTCGTATGAGCTGCATTTATGGCCCGTACCAACTCGGTTCCGAGGATCAAGGCTGGGTTGCGCACTTCGTGCGTCAAGCTATGAAGGGCCGCGCGATCACGATCTATGGAGATGGGAAGCAGGTTCGCGATCTCCTGTTCGTCGAAGACCTGGTCCGGGCCATGCGCCTGGCCCACGAGAACATGGCCGCCTGCTCCGGGGAGGCGTTCAACATGGGCGGTGGTGTAGAGAACAGCACCAGCCTATTGGAATTGATCGCACAACTCCGGTCATTAGTAGGTAGTTCTGTCAAGGTGGAATGGGGATCGGAACGTCTCGCCGATCAACGTTGGTATGTCGCGGATACATCTAAGATTCGCAAAGCTCTCGGGTGGACTCCAAAGACGAGTATCTGGCAGGGACTCCGGGCATTGTATGCCTGGTATCTGGAGCAACCCGCGCTGGTGGAACGAGCGGAGGCACAGGTCGCCTGATGCGCTACGCCCTCATCAATCCTCATTGGAGCTTTGAAGGCAGCATTTATTTCGGCTGCCGCGAGCCCCACTTGCCGCTCGAACTCGGCTACTCGAAGGCGCTGCTCGAAGAGCAGGGGCATGACGTAACTTTGATCGACGGGCACTTGGGAAACCTCGATAATTCCCAGATCGCTACCCGTGTCCGTCAGTTCGCGCCCGATTTTACCGTCATCACCACGGCCCCTACCTATCTGTTCTGGCGCTGCCCCCCGCCTGAGATCCGCGTTCCTCAAAGCTTGGCGAGTGCCGTGAGGCCGTTCGCGGGCAAACTGGTAATTGTTGGTCCGCACGGTTCGACGACACCGCGCGCCGTATTGCAAAAAATGGGCGCTGACTTTGTAGTGCTGGGTGAGTGCGAAGAGATCCTGCCGCAACTGGCGGGCGACCCGGATGAGATTTCCTCCCTTGCTTACCGCGATGGTGCGGAGATGGTGGTGCGCGGCCCGAATCGTGCCGCCGATATGAAGCGCTTGCCGGCCCTGCGGTGGCCTGACGGCTCCATCTCCAGGCACATGCATCACCACCATCGCTTCGATGCTGAGCCGTCCGCTCCCGCTGCCGAGATGGAGGCATCGCGCGGGTGCCCGTATCATTGCACGTTCTGCGCCAAGGATAACTTCCGGAACGGTTACCGCAAGCGTCTCCTGCCGACGATTCTTGAGGAACTGGATGCTTTCCTGCGGCAGGGCATAGAGTACGTCTACTTCGTCGATGAGATATTCCTTCCCGACATGCAGCTTCTGGCCGCTCTTGCGGAGCGCAAAGTGAAAATTGGCGTACAAACACGAATCGACCTTTGGAACGAAGAGGCTATTCGGGCTCTCGCTCGTGCGGGCTGTGTATCAATCGAAGCCGGCGTGGAGAGCATTACGGAAGCAGGTCGTGCCTATCTCGATAAGAAGTGTAAGTTGAGTACGGACGAGCTTAGCGACCGTTTGGTGTTTGCAAAGAATTTGGTTCCGTTCGTTCAAGCCAACTTACTCGCCATGACTGAAGATGACGAGGGCAGCGTTGAAAACTTCCGCAGGCGGTTGGAGGCGCACGGTGTCTGGGCGAATAAGCCGGTTCCTCTCTTCCCATATCCCGGGTCCCCCGAGTACACGCGAATGTGGGGCCCGGCTGACGATTTCGCTTGGGAACGCGCGCATGAGGCTTACCTCAAGGGCTTCGATTCATTCAGCGATATCCAGGAACAGCGCCCCCAACCCTTAGTGGAACTGGAGGCGGCATGCCATGACCGCTGACCGGCAAGACGGCAGCAGCGGTCCCATTCGCATCCTGATGACCGCCGATGCGGTTGGAGGCGTCTGGCAGTATAGCCTCGACTTGATTTCTCAACTTACCCAGCAGCGATTCGAAGTCCTGCTGGCAATCCTGGGTCCTCATCCTTCGAATGAACAGAGGGCGCAAGCAAAGTCAATACCTGGGCTGAAGGTGGCGGAGGGCGGCTACTCCCTGGAATGGATGCCGGATTCATGGTCCGATGTTGATGCGTCGGGCAAATGGCTGCTGGAACTTCAGAGTAACTTCGGTGCGGATATCATCCACTTGAACGGTTTCTCTCACGCGGCGCTCTCGTGGAAACAGCCCGTCCTTGTGGTGGCACACTCATGCGTTCGCTCCTGGTGGCGGGCGGTCCACGGCTGCGCTCCGGGTCCGGAATGGGACGAATACTGCCGCCGCGTCAGCCGGGGGCTCGCAGCCTGTGCCCGAGTCACCGCTCCATCGCGGCACATGGCGGATTGCATTCACAGCGAATACGGCATCTCTGAGGACAAGATCTCCGTCATTCGAAATTTCACGCTGAAAGCGGACGTAGTCCACACATGGAAATCGCCTTTCATTCTTGCCGCCGGCCGGTTCTGGGATGCTGCGAAGAACGTTTCTTTGCTGAATCGGATTGCTCCGCAACTGGCCTGGGAGATCTGTCTCGCCGGCAGCGCTCGCGAGTCCGATTGCTCCTCATCCTCAAGCCGGAACATCACATGTCTCGGATCGCTCCCGCATTCAGAGCTTCTCAGGAGCATGGAATCGGCTGCTATTTTCGCGCATCCGGCCCTGTACGAGCCGTTCGGACTTGTGGCGCTTGAGGCTGCGCGGGCGCGCTGCAGCCTGGTGCTATCCGACATACCTTCCTTACGCGAGTTATGGGATGGCGCGGCGGTCTTTATTGATCCTCGCGATTCGGATGCATGGATGCGCGAGCTGAATTGCCTCACTGAGGACAAATCCCGGCGTGAAGAATTGGGAAACCGGGCGCAAATGCATGCCGGACGTTTCACCGCTCAAGCTACCGTGGAGCAATACGTGGCCCTCTACTCGTCCTTGTTGGGAATCGGGAGCGAAGCGAAGGGAGCGGCGGCCTGAAGATGCGCGTGGCCATGTTCTACCATTCGCTGGTTTCCGACTGGAACCACGGAAACGCCCACTTCTTGCGCGGCATCGCTTCCGAGCTGCACGCCAGGGGGCATGAAGTCCTTATATTCGAGCCGCACGACAGCTGGAGCCATACCAATCTCGTTCGGGAGCATGGATGGCAGGCCGTCGACAGTTTCCACCGCGCATTTCCACATCTATCAAGCGTTCGATATAGTCTCGACAACTTCGATCCGAATCGATCGCTCGATGGCGTCAAACTCATCATCGTTCATGAATGGAATGAACCTCAGCTAATCTCCGCACTGGGCCGTTATCGCAAGCGCAACCGGGGTGCTCGATTACTCTTCCATGACACGCATCACCGGGCTCTCACCGCACGCCAAGAACTTGGGAGCATTAACTTGTCGGATTACGACGGAGTACTTGCATATGGCGCCTCGCTGAAGGAAGCGTATCTGCGCTATGGCTGGGGCAAGCAGGTTTACGTGTGGCACGAAGCCGCGGATATTCGCACGTTCTATCCCCGCCACTACAACGCTAAGACCGGCGACGTGGTTTGGATCGGCAACTGGGGCGACGAAGAGCGGACGGCGGAGCTACGCGAGTATTTCATCGCGCCTATGGAGAATCTAAAGCTGCGATCTCAACTTTACGGCGTCCGCTATCCGGAAATGGCTCTGCAGCAGTTGACCCAGGCCGGCATTTCGTACGGAGGTTGGCTTCCGAACTTCGAAGCACCGAACGTATTCGCCCGCTTCAAGGCGACCGTACACGTACCACGCCGCCCGTACACGCATGAGTTGCCAGGCATACCGACCATACGCCCATTTGAAGCGCTTGCTTGCGGTATCCCGCTGGTTTCGGCTCCGTGGCAAGACACGGAAGGGCTGTTCCGCATCGGTCAGGATTTTTTGATGGCTCGCAACGGACGTGAAATGGAAACTCACCTTGGGAACGTGCTGAATGATTCGGCCCTGGCCGGCGAACTGGTTCGGAACGGGCTTGAGACCATTCGCAGCCGGCATACTTGCTCGCATCGAGTGGATGAGTTATTAGAAATTTACGGAGCAATCCGGCCCGCTGTCATCAACGACCCGGTTCCGGTCGGCATCTGAACTATGAAAATCGCATTCTGGGGCTCAAGTCTCGTTTCGGCCTATTGGAATGGTGCGGCAACGTATTATCGGGGCATTCTCCGCGCCTTGGCCCAGCTTGGAAACCAGATTGTATTTTTTGAGCCGGATGCCTACGACCGCCAGCAACATCGCGACATTGAAGATCCGGAATGGGCTCGTATCGTTGTATACAATCCGCGGGATCAGGCGGAAGTGAACCGTCATCTGACAGCTTCCGCCCCGTTCGATATCGTCGTGAAAGCGAGCGGAGTAGGTGTACTCGACGAACTCCTGGAAGCCCACATCGCGGCTATGCCAAGTTCCGTTTGCAAGGTCTTCTGGGATGTCGATGCTCCTGCGACGCTCGACCGCCTTGCTGCCAATCCCTCAGATCCGTTTCATCTGGCTCTACCTCGTTTTGATCTGGTCCTAACCTACGGAGGAGGCCGGCGTGTCACGGAGCAATACTGCCGGATCGGCGCGCGCGAGTGCTTCGCCATCTATAACGCGTTCGATCCCGACATTCACTTTCCTGTTCCGGCCGAGCCGCGCTATGCCTGCGATCTTTCCTTTCTGGGCAATCGTTTGCCCGACCGCGAGGCGCGCGTCGAGGAATTCTTCCTCCGCGCTGCCGAACTTGTTCCCGAGTGCCGTTTTCTGCTGGGTGGCAGCGGATGGGCGGACAAACCGGTTTCATCTAACGTCACCTACATCGGCCACGTATATACGGCAGATCACAACGCTTTCAATTGTTCCGGGCGAATGGTTCTGAATATTAGCCGCGAAAGTATGGCCCGGTACGGCTTCTCCCCAGCCACTCGCGTGTTCGAAGCCGCAGGGGCCGGAGCCTGCCTCATTACGGATGCCTGGGAGGGGATCGATTCGTTTCTGCAGCCGGGCAGGGAAGTGCTTATCGCCCGGGATGGCGCGGAAGTTGCCGAAATCATGCGCGGGCTGAATCCAGAGCGTGCCAGGCGCATAGGGCAGTCGGCGCGCGCTCGGGTGCTGGCTGATCATACATACAGCAAACGCGGCGATCTTGTCCAATCAATTTTTTTGCGCCGCTCTGCGCCGTCCAGACCTTCCGAGAAAGTGGAGATACCGGTCTGATGCGAACACAACGCAGCTATGTATTTCTCGGGCTTTCAATCACTTCGACCTGGGGAAACGGGCACGCCACCACCTACCGCGGTTTGCTGAAGGAGCTTTCAAACCGGGGTCACCGGATTACGTTTCTCGAGCGGGATGTGCCCTGGTACGCTAACAACCGGGAATTTCAGCAAACGCCCTACTGCGATATTTCGCTCTATAGCAGTCTCGACGAACTGAATGAAAAGTTTTCCCAGGTAATACGTTCCGCGGATGCTGTCGTAGTAGGTTCGTACGTTCCAGAGGGTATTGCTGTAGGGCGGTTCGTCAGTTGCGCCGCTAAAAATGTAACTGCTTTCTATGATATAGACACCCCAGTTACTCTGGCTAATCTGAAAGAGGGCACTTGTGAGTACCTTTCGCCAGACTTGATTCACAAATACCAGCTCTACTTGTCCTTTACCGGCGGTCCGACTCTCGACTTTATTGAGCAACGCCTTGGGTCTCCGTGCGCTCACCCCTTGTACTGCTCGGTCGATCCTAAGTTGTACTTTCCGGGCTCGGCCAGAAAACGATGGGACATAGGTTACCTGGGAACCTATGCGCCGGATCGCCAGACCAGCCTTGAAAGGCTTCTTTTGAATGTGGCCCGGCAGGCCTCGCAGCGAGCATTCTCCGTTGCAGGCCCCCAGTACCCCAAGGCTATTAGATGGCCGGAGAATGTCGAGCGCATCGACCATCTGCCTGCTACCCGGCACCGTGATTTCTACAATAGCCAGATATTTACTTTGAATGTGACCAGGCGAGATATGGTGAATGCAGGCTACTCGCCAAGCGTGCGGCTCTTTGAAGCGGCTGCCTGTGGGGTTCCAATCCTAACTGATGAGTGGCCCGGGCTTGCGAAATTCTTCCGCCCCGGTTCGGAAATACTCCCAGTGCGCACAACGTCAGACGTACTATCGTGTTTGCAAATGCGCCGTGAGCAATGCGAGGAGATTGGAGAGAATGCCCGGCGTCGTACGTTGCGCTTTCACACCGCCGCTGTCCGGGCGCATGAGTTCGATGGATTCGTCGAGGCGGCTTTGGATCGGCTCACTTCATCGAGGAAGAAGAGTAAGATCGTCCTTCAAGCGTCGCCAAGCGCTGCACTCATCTAATTTTATTGAGAAACTGGAAGCATGAAGAGCAGTAAGATCTGGATGTCAGCAGCCTTGGCGTGTTTCGCTGCTGCGGCAATTCCGCTGAACGCGCAGCAGGAATCCACGCCTGGCACTCCAGTCAGTGTGGTTGTAACTTTGGAGCCGCGCCGGGAGAAGACAATACCGGCGGTGGAGCAGCGAGATATCGCCGTTTACCAGGGGAACGATAAGCGCCCTGTTACGGCATTTACGCCGCTGCGAGGTTCCATGCAGTTGATGATTCTGATTGACGATTCGGCCCGGGGCAGCTTTGGCACGGAGATAAGCGGCTTGAAGGAGTTCGTCAATTCTCTGCCTGCCGATACCGAGGTTGCCGTAGGATACATGCGGAACGGATACACCCAGGTGGTGCATGAGTTCACCAAAGATCATGCCGCGGCGGCGAACTCTATCCGCCTGCCTATGGGGCCTGGAGGAGCGGACGTCAGTCCCTACGAATCGCTCGCCGATGCCATTAAGAAGTGGCCCAAAACCGAGGCGGAGCGCAAGGAAGTAATAATGATCAGCAGCGGTATTGAAGGACTGGGCGGCGGATTCTATCGTGACAATCCCTATGTGACTGCCGGAATCAATGCCGCAGTCAAAGCCGGGGTGGTGGTTTATACGATCTACAATCCGAGCGTCGGGCACTACGGCCACAGCCTCTGGCGCACCACTTGGGGGCAAAACTTTCTTTCGGAACTCTCAGATCAGACCGGAGGGGAATCGTACATGATCGGTTTTAGCTCTCCCGTATCCTTTAAGCCCTTTCTGGATCAGATTCGGGAGCACCAGAAGAACCAGTATTTGCTCACCTTTGTCGCGAAGCCTGAGCAGAAATCGGGTTTGCAGCCTTTTCGAGTCGTGATTGAGAACAAAGACGCCAGTATTGCCGCGCCCGACAACGTGTACGTCAAAGCGAGCTTATAGCGAAGTTTCACGCGCCGGTCCGCCGCGAAACGATATTGATCTCTCTCCATCTCACGAGCGAGGGGTCAATCCGATGGCCGATCAATCAAAAGAGCGCAAACCGCAAATAACCGATCCGAAAGAGCAAGGCCCGAAGCCTCCCTTCGAGGAACCAAAGCAGTCGCCGCCCGGGCGCTCCAGCGAGATGCAGCAAAAGCCTGACTATGGCGAACAATCGTACAAAGGATCAGGACGGCTGGCCGGGAGAAAGGCTCTTGTAACAGGCGCCGACAGCGGTATCGGACGGGCAGTCGCGTTGGCGTATGCGCGACAAGGGGCAGACGTACTCATCTCATATTTGAATGAAGAAGACGACGGGCAAGAGACCGCGCGACTTGTGCGCAACGCCGGGAGAAAGGCCGTTACGATACCAGGCAGCATCACCGATCCACGCCATTGCGAACAACTGGTGATGCGCGCATTCAATGATCTCGGAGGCCTGGACCTGTTAGTGAATAACGCGGCTTTTCAGATGACGCATGACTCGATTGAGGAATTTACCGACGAGGAGTGGGACCATACCTTCAAAACGAATATCTACGCGATGTTTTATCTTTGCCGTGCCGCGCTACCCCGCATGCGAGAAGGCAGCACGATCATCAACACCACTTCGATTCAGGCATATCAACCGAGCCCGACACTGCTGGCCTACTCCACAACAAAAGGGGCGATCGTGACCTTCACGAAATCGCTTTCCGGTTTCGGGATAAAGCAAGGGATACGCGTGAACGCAATTGCGCCGGGGCCGGTGTGGACACCGCTGATTCCTTCTACCATGCCGGAGGAAAGCGTGAAGCAGTTCGGGAAAAAGAACCCAATGAAGCGTCCGGCTCAACCCGCTGAATTAGCGCCGGCCTACGTTTTTCTCGCTTGCGACGAATCGCGCTACATTACGGGATCGGTGCTTGATCTCACGGGTGGCGAGACGCTGCCCTAAATGCGGGACTCCTGCGTGGCAAGAAAAGCAGCTTAAATCGTGCTGGCTCCGCGGCTGATCGGTTTCCCGGTCCTTGCGAAGTCCGCGCGTTCCTCGCCCGCTGAGGCGATGTCTTCCGCGCCGGTCTCCCGCAAGACCTCTTTGGCCTTAGATACCCAATCGGCATTGTCGCAGTGAACAGAAAGGAGAATACCGCCTTCTTTGATTCGCCCTTCGTAGCGTTTTGCCTCGTATTCAGGAATCCCCATGCCGACAAGCGCTCCAATGATGCCGCCGACAACGCCGCCCGATCCAACGCCGGTTAGTGCAGCAATAACGGGCCCCGCGGCAATCAGCGGCCCCACACCCGGAATGGCAAGGACGCCGACTCCAATCAAAGCTCCAATTGCGCCTCCGATGATCCCGCCGGCAACAACACCGGTTGTGGTCCCTTCGGGCGCTTTGGTGTGCTTTTCGTGGGCGAAGTCCTTTGTCCCTACGTTGTCCTGCAAGAGGACAGAGATATCTTCTTTCCGAAAACCCGCCGCCAGCAGCCGGTCCACTCCGTTTTCCGCCATCTCCCTGCTCGCGTAAATGCCGAAAGCCGCCGTATTTCTTCCTGCCATAAGCCCTCTGGAAAAGGAAACCTGTCCCTAGTGAGACTACTACATTCTGCTGGCGTTTCCGTAAAATTGACTACCACGGATGCGCTTGAATACGGTGTTTAGCGCGCCGGTAGCCTGACCACCGTCAACCAAAAATCTTCCACCAGGCGAATCTTCTTGAAGAAGTCGTTCATTTGAATCGGCTTGGTCAGATAACAGTTGGCGTGCAATTTATAGGCATTCCACACGTCGAGTTCAGCTTCGGAGGTTGTCAGCACAATGACCGGAATGTGGCGCAGCGAGGGATCGTTTTTTAGCTCGGCTAAAACTTCGCGGCCGTCCTTCTTGGGAAGGTTCAAATCCAGCAGGATCAGGTCAGGCCGCGGCGCGCCTTCGTGCCTTCCACGCTGTCGAAGAAAGTCCATCGCTTCCTCGCCATCACCCGCAACGGACAAGCGATGAGCCAGCTTCCCCTCGTGGAATGCCTCCTGGGTCAGCATCACGTCTCCCGGATTATCTTCCACCAGCAGGATCTCAAAAGGTTTGATGCGTTCCAACATAGCCGGTTAGAGCGTGCGGTCCGCTTCCGCAGGTTTATGCTTTGATCTTTCCTTTCCCGGAAGTCTCGATAGCAGGCAGTGAAAACCGGAACTTCGACCCGATATTGGGCTCTGATTCGGCCCACAAGCGGCCGCCATGGTTTTCAATGATGCGACGGCTGATCGCAAGGCCAATCCCGTTACCAGGATACATGCCGACGCCATGAAGTCTCTGAAAAACCTGAAAAATTCGATCGCAATATTTAGGATCGAAACCGATTCCATTATCGGCAATCGTGAACAGCCACTCGCGGGCATTCTGCTCTGCCGTCACGCTGACCTCCGGCACAACGTTCTGTTTTCGAAACTTGATCGCATTGCCAACCAGATTCTGCATCACTTGCGTCAACTTCGTCAGATCGGCCTCCACCACCGGCAACTCGCCGTGATGCACAACCGCGGAGCTCTCCCGGATTGCGATATAGAGATTATCGAGTGCATTCTTCAGCGCGGCTTCGGAAGAAATGGTTCGCTTGTCGATGGCTTGTGTTCCGGCGCGCGAATACGTCAGCAGATCGCGTATCAGCGTCTGCATCCGGTTTGCGCCATCCACCGCGAAGTGGATGTACTTGTCAGCTGTCTCATCCAACTTGCCCTCATACCGCCGGGCCAACAGACCCACATAGCTGCCCACCATGCGCAGCGGCTCTTGCAAGTCGTGGCTCGCAATGTAGGCAAACTGGGTTAGGTCTGAATTCGAGCGCTGTAGTTCGGCAGAGCGGGCTTCCAGTTCTTTTGTCCGGACTTCCAATTCCGCAGTCCGCTCCTGTACGCGATTTTCAAGGTTTTCATTCAAGCTTCGAATTTCCCGCTCTACTTGGTCGCGCTCCCGAACGTATGACACATTGAATCGGTATGAAAGGAATAGGAGCAGAAACCCGAGCGCCACTCCGGCTCCCAGCACATAGTCGAGCCTCAATTGACTCGCGGTTTGCTCGCGTAGTCTTTCTTGAAAAGTCGCGGTCTGTTCATCTCTCATTTCGCCGATAATGTCGCGAATTCTCGCCATCAGCATCTGTCCGCGATTCGTCTCCACTTCGGCCAAGGCCGCCGGTGCGCCTCTCACTTTTCTCAACGCAAGTGTTTGGCGCAGTTCCGTCATCTTTGCGTCGATCGCGTGCTGAAGCTGCCGCTGCAGTTCCGCCGGAACGCCGTTCCGCGCACTCCGTTCGGCGACATCGTCCAGCTTGCGTTGGACATTAGCGGCTGCTGTTGTGAACGGAGCGAGATATTGATCCTTGCCGGTGAGCAGATACCCGCGCTGCCCCGTTTCCGCGTCTTGAATCGTCGAGAGCAGTTCATCCAATTTGCGGATCAACTCATCGGTCGAGAGCGTGGCGCCCACACTGGCTACATGCTGCGAACTGGTTCGATACGCCGCAATTGCGAGCAGCAGCGGAATCAAGCCGAGCCAGATGACAAGGTGCTGGCTGCGCGGCGGCATCCTGAATTTTATTCGCTTTTGATCGGAGACCACGACTAAGTGGATCGGAGCTGTCGGCGTATGGATGGCCATCCGGCTTCGCAACGTCAATTATATGCGCGAATCATATGGGCGGCCCTTCGGCGTCGCGCTCATGGCCGTGTGTATGTAATCGCCGTCGTTGCCTGGAACGAATTCTTCTTAAATCCGGGCGATGGGTTGTTGAGAAACGTATCGAGAGTGCCCATGGTAATACCCAGGTGTTTCCGAACCGGAACGGTCAGGCTGACAGCTCCAGTCGCGGAATATGCATTGGTGTTGTTCCATGCGGGCGAGATCGCCATCTGCTCCTGCAGCACGATTCCATGAACAAACGTCCGGTTCAGGCGCTGGCTGAAAGTCGATCCAATCAACTCCTGGTTAAGAGAGGCGTCAGCGAGCTGTTGATGCACATACGTCAATTCTCCTCTCAGGTCCAGTTCCTGCTTTGCCTCTTTCACCACCGTCCAGCCCACGCCTGATCCAAAGGTCTGCTGCAAATCGAGGCCCTGAGAATAGTTGTGATCGAACGCGCCCTCCACGAATGCGTATTGCCGGGAGCTGAAGTATTCATCGCGTTCGGCGTCTGCGTGAAAAATAGAGGTCTTTACCGGGGTTTCTTCCGGCTGTGTGAGCTTGCCATAGGACGAGCTGAAATCGATTAGGGTTCGATTCTCCGGTTCCATCCACCGCTCAACAGGCACTTCCCGCGTTAAGGACACGGCGCTTGTGAACATGCGGCTTTTTTGCGTAGCCAGAACCAGCGATGTGCCGAAGCTAGCCCCTCCTTTCCAGTTTTCAAAGACTCCGGGACGTTCCATTGCCCTGATGAACGTCACTTCATCGATCACGTGGTTTGTATCTGCGACGGGAATTGTCTGGGACGGCGCTCCCAGCTTCGATCTGACCTGAAGCTTTTGATCTTCCATCGTAAGCGTGCCCTGCGGAATTTTCGCGATATTCTCCTGTCTGCTAAACGGTACTCCCTTTTCGGCCACCGCGAACCGTTGCGGCGAATGCAGTTCCTGAATATTGCTCCATTTGATCTGTACCTCGCCCGCTAAATCGCTCTTAAAGGTCACCTCGCTGCTATCGGCGCGCTCGAATTGGCCAATCAGCTTTTCGTCATCTATCAGGATCAATGTGTCGCGTCCGGAAACAGCCGGTTTTGCGTTCTGCGCGAATCCCGGTATTGGATGCAGCGAAAGGACCGGGCATAGCAAGGCATAAAAAACGTATCTCTGCATTTGTTTTGTTTGGAAAAGAAAAACTGATTGCTTAAGCAAACTCGCGCATGATATTTACCCGCATGTAGACGAGTTGAAAGCCTGCGCGTTCGTAGTTCCGGTGGGACGCGCTTCCGGGCAGCACGACCGCGCTGGCCAGCCTGCAACCCAGCCTCTGTGCGGCTTCCAGGCGCTCCGAAATTAAAGCACTCTGCCAGCCGCGTCGTCGATCAGATACCAGAATCGCATCTCCGAAAAAGAGCGCCACTTCCTCTTGTACGGCCATTGCCGCTCCGCCCACCGGATCGGAACCGCCCGCAAACCAGCAATGCGCCGCGCTGCACATTGAGACCATCAGGTGCATCATCGTTTCGTTTGGCGGCAGATATTCTGAGAAGCCCTCGCTGACGATGCGGGACCAGTGCGGCAACTCGCCCTCTTCGACCGGCCGCACTCCCGGCGCGGGTCTGAAGAGTTCGTCGGGCTGGATTCTGCGGGCCAGTACGTTATTGAATTCAATTAAGCGGTACGGCCGGCTCTGGACGAATGCAATCACAGAAACGTCTGCCATCGGGCAAAGATCGATGATGCACGGGCTGCCACGATCACAGAAGAACTTTTCCATTCGCTCCAGTTCCGATTCGGAGACCGGGCCTTGCATTCCGGCTCCCATGACGTGGGTGGCGGGCGAACCTACGCCGGCAAACACCGCGATTCCGCCCGCGAACGGCTCGAATGCCACGCTGGTCGAATCGGCTGAAGAGGCAGCCTGCGCCATGCGCATTCCATTCGCTGCATCTGCGGCTTCCAGGCGCGCCGCCAAGCCCAGGTCCGCACTCGAAAGCGGTTCAGCCATACTTACCGGTGCCGCAACCGGAGGCTTTCCCAACTCGCGTCCGCAAACCAGCCGCCATCCACGGATAGCGTGTGCCCGTTTATGAAGCCACTCTGTGCGGGATCCGCCAGAAAGGCGATCGCACTCGCAATATCATCGGGGCTCGCGAATCGGCCCATCGGCACGCGGCCGGTTATGTCCTGGTCCGTGTACAAACCAGTCGATTGCGGTCCGGCATCCATCGGGGTTTTTACCCAGCCTGGACATACCGCATTGCAGCGGACACCGCGCCCGCCCCACTCCGCCGCCAACGTGCGTGTCAGCCCGATCAAGCCGTGTTTGCTGGCGTTGTACGCGGCTCGGTCCGCAACACCTAATAGCCCCGCTATCGACGCCACGTTGATAATGCTGCCCTGCTGCTGCCGGAGCATCGTGCCTCCAATTTCGCGCGACAGCAGAAACGGTCCTAGCAAATTTACGTCCATTACCCGCCTCCAGTCCGCTTCAGTGGTCTCCTCTGCGGGCGAGATATGCGCGATGCCTGCGTTATTCACCAACACATCTGCGCGGCCGAACCTCTGCTGCGAAATCCGCGCAATCTCGCGTGCGGTTGCTTCTTGAGAAATATCACCCAGCGCTTCCAGGGCGTTCTGTGCGGCTCCTCCCAGGCAGTCGAGAGTCGGAGCACAGGACTCGATGTCGTTCAGGATCAGGGAATAACCACGAGACGCCAACAATTTCGCGGTGGATTTGCCGATGCCCTGTGCTGCGCCAGTGATAACTGCCACTTTTACTTGCGGCGTCATTCGCATCCCCCACGATACGATTTGGACATGTCCTTAGATTACGCTGCGCAGATCTTTTTCACCGGTATTCAAGACGCAATATCGAGCGACCAGCCCCCGCGTAGGAGGCTGGAGCATCTGTATTCCGCAACTGTTGATAAGTTGCGCGGCAACGAAGACCTTCGTGACGATATTTCGCATCGAATCGAGCATCTCAAAGAAGCCCGGTCCCGCATCCTCGAGCTCAGCGAGAGCGAGGTGAAGTCCTTGTTAAAGGAAACTATATCGATCTACGACGCCATCTCGGCGCAACTTTATTCGACCGGCCAAACGAAAGCCATTCGCAACGCGTGATGCTGCGGATCAATGTGAAAATGGGGAGTGCGTGCGGGTTTCAATTTAAGAGCTTCCTCACGTCGATCCTACTAATTAGTTTTAATCACCACGCTTGAATCAAAGAATCTTAGAACCGGCAACTCGCGAGACGCGCCCACTATCCGAGCGTCTGAAACCCAGGATCGCCGTCGAAGAGAAGTTCGCGAGGCTGGGCCACACCTACCGACACGGTCGCCTTCATCGTGCCTTTGAAAACTACCTTGCCCGGCCGCTGCTCAAGTTAGCGCTTCAAGGCGCCGGGCTCTATGGACGAGGCATGGAGAATGCCCTTCGGCCGGTTGTTCGGGAATTGCGCCTGTGCTTCCCCAACCTGCCTGCCGGCTTTGACGGCTTTCGCATTCTTCAGATCTCCGATCTGCATATTGATGGAACCGACGGTTTGGCTGAGGCGCTTTGCTGCGTTCTGAGCACGATTGAAGCAGATGTGTGCGTCCTCACCGGCGATTATCGCTTCGAAGACCACGGTTCGTGCGAGGAAGCCTACCCGCTGATGCGGATGATCGTTTCCAGCATCATCGCAAAACATGGAATCTACGGAATTCTCGGCAATCACGACCCCGCCGAGATCGCGTTCTTTCTGGAAGGGACTGGTGTTCGTATGCTGGTGAATGAATCGGCCGAAATCAGGTGTCAGGCTAACGCGTCTCTGGCGCTGGTTGGTGTGGACGATCCATTTGACTACCGCTGCCACGATCTTCCGCTGGCGCTGGAGTCCGTGCCAGGAAACGCTTTCAAGATTCTGCTTGCCCACGCGCCCGAACTGTACGCCGAAGCTGCGGAAAGCGGGATCGATCTGTATCTGTCCGGGCACACTCACGCGGGTCAAATCCGATTTCCCCTGATCGGCTCGATTCACAATAACTCCAACTGCCCTCGCGCGTACGCCTTCGGGCATTGGACGCATGCTGGAATGCAAGGATACACCACTGCGGGCGCGGGCTGTTCCAGCCTGCCGGTCCGTTTCAACTGCCCACCGGAAGTTGTCTTAATTGAGCTGCGAAAATCGGAATCCGGGCTGTAATCTACTCGAGCGCCTGCGCGAAACGCTCGAATAGCCTCAACTGCCCTGGATGCTCAAGAACCTGATCTTCGGGATGCCACTGCACCGCCAATACGAAGCGCCTGTCGGCACGCTCCAGGCCCTCGATAATGCCGTCATCCTCACCCCGGGCGGATACCCGGAGGCCGCTCCCGACCCTGTCCACCGCCTGATGATGTCTTGAATTCACGTTCCAGGATTCGGCGCCTGCTACGCTCCTTAACAGAGTTCCCGGCTCGAACCGGACAATATGTGCCGGTTCCGCTTTATTCTCTGAATGCGCGCTGTGAGTGGGCGAAGACAAGTGTTGAATTAAGCTTCCGCCATGGTGTACGTTGAGGATCTGCAGCCCGCGGCAAATTGCAAAAATGGGCAAATCCCTCTCCAGTGCCTCGGAAATCAGCTTGAGCTCAATCTCATCGCGTTCGTCATCAGGGGTATCCGTCTCAGGGCGCGCGCTCGCGCCATACCGTGCGGGATTTACATCCGTGCCTCCCATAAGCATCAACCCATCCGCACTATCAAGAGAGCTGCAGTCAGCAATTGAAACGGCAAGCGGTTCAATGCCGCCCAACCGCGCCGCATCTTCGTAGGGCTTCACCTTATTGGCGTGCCTGAAGGGAATCAATACTCGTCTATGCATGGGCTGCCTTATTCTGAACCTTGGGGACGGCTTTCGGCCGCGTCCTGTTATCCCGCATGATACCCTTTAGCTTCTTCTGTTTATGCCGGATTTCAAGCTGCAAGTAATACCAATCGGCGGGCTTGGCGAATTCGGGATGAATTCGATGGCGTTTCGCTATGGCGACGACATCATCGTGGTCGACGCCGGCATGATGTTTCCGGAATCGGAACTGCTCGGCGTCGATATCGTTACTCCCGACTTCACCTACCTTGAGCAGCACGCCGATATGGTTCGCGGCCTGATTCTCACGCATGGCCATGAGGATCACATCGGGGCGGTGCCTTTCTTGCTTTCCCAGCTCAAGGTTCCGGTGTACGGTACCGATTTCACGCTCGCGCTGGTCGAGCGGCGTCTGGAAGAGCACGAACTTCTGGACGAGGCGAATCTGAACACCGTTAAGCCCGGCGATCGTATCGCGCTTGGACCGTTCGAGATCGAGTTCATTCATGTTACTCACTCGATTGTGAGCGCCGTCGCGCTGGCCATCACGACGCCTCTCGGAGTGATCATTCATACCGGCGATTTCAAGGTCGATCCCACGCCCACCGACAATGAACTCTTCGACCTGCATACCCTAGCCGCGTACGGGAAGCGCGGTGTTCTCCTATTGTTATCGGATTCGACGAATGTCGATCGGCCCGGCTACACCGAAAGCGAGCGCGCGGTGCGCCCGCGTTTTGAGGACCTTTTTACCCGCAGTGCCCGGCGGCTGATCATCTCGTGTTTCAGCAGTTCCATCCATCGGTTGCAACTGATTCTCGATCTTGCTTCTGAATCGGATCGTAAGGTTGCCTTCCTTGGCCGCAGTATCCTGAATGTCACTGAGATCGCGCATAATCTCGGCCTGCTTTCAATCCCGGATTCAATCCTGGTCCGGCCCCAGGACATCATGCAGATGCCGCCCGGCAAAATGGCTGTGGTGGTTTCCGGCACGCAAGGAGAGCCGATGTCCGCGCTCTCGCGGGTTGCGGTCGATAATCATAAGCACCTCTATGTTCAACCCGGAGATACGGTCGTCCTCAGTTCGCGCATCATTCCAGGCAATGAAAAGGCGATTTACCGGATGATGAACCATATTGCGCGGCGCGGGGCCAACCTTGTTTACGGCTCCATGGCGCCTCCCGTTCACGTATCGGGTCACGCCAGCGAAGAGGAACTGAAGCTGGTTCTTAATCTTGTCCGGCCCAAGTATTTCATTCCCATTCATGGCGAATACCGGCAACTTTCCCGCCATGCACACCTGGCTCAGCACCTTCGATTTGCCGGACTGGAAGAGAGCTTTGTGCTCGAAACAGGCGAAACGCTCGAAATTGATCAGCGCGGCGCGCGCCGCGGCGAGAAAATCACCGTTGGCAGGGTTTGTATCGATTCCGGCTCCCTCGACGATGTTGTTGAAGATATCATCATCCGGGACCGCCGGCATCTGTCTGAAGATGGTTTCGTGCTGCCCATCATCGCCATCAACAAGCACACCGGTAGGAGCGAGGGCCTGCCGGAAATGGTCAGCCGGGGCTTCGTTTCCGGTGACAATGCCGCTATTCTGCAAGAGGCCCGGGGCGTTGTCGCGCGCACACTCGAAATGTCTACCGCCGAAGAGCGCGGCGATTGGGGCGTTATGCAGGAAAAAATTCGCACCGATCTCAAGCGATTTCTGAGCAAGCAGACCCAGCGCCGGCCCCTGATCATGCCCGTGATCCTGGAAGTATAAGTCCCCTCGATCAATCCGATATAGAATAAATCTCGTAGTTCCCTGTGGAGGGCTAATTAATGAAAAAGCTAGTTATGGCGTCTTTCCTGGCGGTCTCGCTCTGCTCGGTTGGAGCTTTTGCTGAAGAGATGACGGGGTATATCTCCGATGCCAATTGTGGTGCTAAGCACAGCAGTCCGAGCGAGGCGAACACCAAGTGTTTGCAGGCGTGCATGAAAAAGGGCGCCGACCCGGTCCTTGTCAGCAACGGCAAGGTCATGAAATTTGACGACGCGTCCAAAGAGAAGGCCAAAGCGTTTGCCGGCGATAACGTCAAAATCGACGGTACGATGGAAGGCGACACCATTAAGGTCGCGTCCATTGAAAAGGCCGAGTAGGTTTTCCAAGTTCATCGTTCGCTTATCGAGCCGTAACCGCGAGGGAGCGGTCTTGGACATTCAAACTGACGAATTTGGGCTAATGTTCGAACTCGAGGTCCAGTTTTCCCGCTGGGCCTCGATATAGAACCGCCATATTTTTCAGCTTGTGCTTCCCGTCCAATGGGAAGTAAAGGTAGCCCTCAACCGGCTGGCTGGCTTGCTTCTCTGGAAGCTGCTTTGCCTTCAATGCGTTGAGCAGGGTTGTATTGCCCTTTTGCTTCTCATCCATTTTGGAACTGAGCGCCACTACTTTGGGATTGCCCGGTGAGCCACCTGTGCCTCCCATCATGCCGCCCAGGCCAAACGAAGTTCCGGTTCTCCGCACCTTCGCGCCACTGGTATTCGAGACCACCAGCGCCCCTGAGCCGGCCAATTCTGCGGCATCGAATGGTCTCGACCGCTCGCCATCATCGTGGGCCAGCAGAATAAAATCGTCAGGGCTCACATCGACTGGCTTATCGGTCTTGGGTATCACCCGAACTTGTAGCAGCACAATGCCTTTCCCCGGATCTGCTCCCAGCTTCTGCGCTACCTCCGCTTCTGTCAGGGAGATAGTTGCAATGATGTCTACCTGCTCATTGCCTGCGCTTGTGCTTGGGGAAACGACTTTTTTCGCAGCAAAAGCAGCCGCGGCAGACACTACTACTATGAAGGAACTCACCAGAAACCGCATCAGTGGCCTGCTTTGAAAATAACACTGATCGGGCGATGAGAAGATGGCTGTGGTGACTGCAAGAGAAGCTTTTGCCGGAAACCCGCTGGTTCAAGTCGGGTCCGCCGCGCCGAATTGGATCTGCTTACGGGTCTCGCCCACTATCGAATTAAAAGAGCAGATCGCGGCATTCTTCCGTTCCCAATTGAATGATTTGCCTGCCGAGCTCTGTGAGAGCCTGTCGCTTGCCCTTGAAGAATTGCTTGGCAATGCCATGGAGCATGGGTGTCACCTGGACACGCACTGCGGGGTCGAGCTATCCGTCATCCGGACAGCCCATATTCTCATTCTGCACGTCAGAGATGCCGGAACCGGCTTCTCTTTTAGCAATATCGCTCATGCCGCGGTGAATAATCCGCCCGAAGATCCGCTCCACCACACGAAACTCCGATCGGAGATGGGGCTCCGCCCCGGCGGCTATGGCATCATGCTGGTTAAAAAGATTGCGGACGAGCTGATCTATAACGAAGCTGGCAATGAAGTCCTATTTTTGAAGTACCTGGACGCCGGCAATGGCCACGTTTCCTAGTGGTTCACGAATATCGTAACCTTGTTACAGATGCCCGACAACGGCAGCGGCAGGCTGGACCGGATCGAACAGATCCTGGAGGAACTCGCCGAGCGGCAACGCATCGATCACGAAGAATTCACCCGGGATCACCAGCAGCTAATGAAATGGCAGGTGCTGACCCAGGACCGGATCGACCGGCTTTTCGAGTTGACTGACCGAAACGCCAGTCAAATTGATCGGCTCTCTGAGCGCATTGACAAACTTGTAATCGCGATCGGGAGTCTTGTTGAGCGCATGCCACGTCAGGCCGATCACCCGGCGTAACACCTGAATCCTTTACTCCTCCGCCAAGTAGGCGAGGACTGGATCTCCTACATTTTCGATCGGAGATTACACCGATACGGAGCGGGGAGCGTGAGCGACCTAAAGCGGATTGCGCCAATTCTTCTTTAGATATCGGAATATAACCCGCTATCCTCCCGCTTGGCTGCCGCATATCGGCCCCTAGCCTTTCTGGGCTCTGGTTCAAGATGCTGCTCTCTGCGGAACTTGCAGTTCATCACGCTCTCGAAGAACGGAATCCGTCTCACGCGATAACCTATCCGCTATTCGCCGCCTTTCAAGTTTGTATCGAAAAAATTCAGCATCGCCTGATAGAGCGGCTTGCGCAGCGCACCCGTCACGCCATGCGTTTTCTGCGGGTAGATCTGCATGAAGAACTGTTTGTCCGCGTGTTCCAGCGCGCTTGCCATCTGCATGGTGTTTTGGAACAGCACGTTATCATCTTCGAAATTGTGCAAGATCAATAATCGACCTTGCAGTTTTTCGGCATTCTTCACATTTGAACTTGCGTCGTAACCCGTCCGGTTTCGTTCCGGCAAGCCCATGTATCGTTCTGTGTAAATCGTGTCGTAGTTATGCCAATCCGTTACGGGCGCTCCGGCAACCCCTACCTTGAATACGTCCGGAGCAAGCAGCAGCGAACGAATAGTCATATAGCCTCCATAGCTCCAGCCAGTGATCCCGATCCGCGCCGGGTCGACGAATCCCATTTGAATCAGTTGCTGAACTCCGAAGCGCTGGTCAGCCACTTCCGCCTTGCCGAGCTCACGATAAACGGGCGCTTCGAACTTTGTTCCGCGATCGCTCGATCCACGATTGTCCAGTTGCCAGACCACGTATCCGCGGTGCGCCAGCACCTGATCGAAGCTCAGTCCGTACCAGAGATCGCGGACGGTCTGAAAGTGTGGGCCGCCGTAGACGGAAACAATGGCCGGATATTTCGTTCCGGTCTGGAACCCCGCCGGTTTAATCAGCCGCGCATACAGCGTGACGCCGTCTGGCGTTTTAAGCGGCAGAATCTCGGAGGGCAGCAGATCATACTCCTCCACCGGCTTCATATCGGCCGGCTTCAGGATGGCAATCTGCTCGCCTGATGCATCTTTCAAAACCGTCTCCGGCGGATGCTTCAAGCTGGAGTACGCGTCGACGAAATAGCTGCCATCTTGGTTTGCATGCACGTCGTGTGTTCCTCCTTCGTTCGTGATCCGTTCCGGCTCGCCTCCACTGAAGCTTACCGAGTAAATCTGCCTCTCGATCGGGCTCGCCTGTGTCGAGGTATACAAGACTCGCTGCTTAGCCTCATCAACGGCAGCGATGCTTGCCACCTCCCAATCGCCTCTCGTTAACTGGCCCAGCAGCTCACCCTTGTTCGAATACCGGTAGATATGCCGGAAACCGGTTCGCTCGCTGGTCCACAGGAACTCCGGGCGCGATTTCAGGAAGAACAGATTGTCCGCCACGTTCAGCCACGTTTTGGACTGTTCATGCAGGACCGTATGAACCGCTCCGCGATCCGGATCGCAGAACAGCAGATCCAGTTCGTCCTGCAAGCGTGAAAACCGTTCTACCGCGATCTGCGATGAATCCGGTAGCCATGCGACCCTCGCGAGCAGCGTGTTTGACGTCTCGCCAAGGCCCATCCACTTCGTAGCGCCGCCCTCGGCCGGAATAACGCCCAGTTTCACCTGCGCATTCGGCGTGCCCGCCTGCGGGTAACGCTCGGGCTCGCTGATCGCCCGCACTCCGATCAGGTCGGCGTGCGGATACACGAACTCGTCCGCCACATTAAACTGCATATACGCAATCTGCTTCGAATCGGGCGACCACCAGGTTGCGGTTTCAATCTCTAGTTCCTCTGGATACACCCAGTCAAGTTCGCCGTTCAGCAGGCTTGGTGTACCGTCCGTTGTTAATTGCAGCGGCTTCTTCGTCGCCAGGTCGATGACGTAGAGGTTCGATTTCCACCGGTACAGGATTCGCTTTCCATCCGGCGACAGTTTCGGGTCTCCCTCGCTGATATCCGTTCTGGTGATCTGGTCGTACTTGCCGTCCGGATGCACAATGAACAAGTCGCCTTTCACAGATGCGAGTAAATCTTTGCTGTTTGGAAACCACTGGTACGATTCGCTCGCTACGTGCCGGTTCTGCCAGCCAAACTCTTTCGGCTGCATCGGAGCCAGTGCCGTCTTCTCCAGCGTGTCCGGCCGGAACCAATCCCGGGCTGTCCTGGACTGAACGTCGTAGAGCTTGACGCTGCCGGCTTCCTGATACGTGAAAACTTTTCCGTCGGGAGCCCAGTTCGGGATCAACTGTGCCGCATGCGGCTGCGAAACCAGGTCATCGATGGTGACAGGTTTTTTCGCGGCAGTCTGCGAAAACAGCAGCACTGCGAGAGCTAAACCGGTGAGGGGACAGAGAACGGCACGGGTGCGCACAACTGACAGTGTAAGAAATGAGCCTCCGCATACACTGGACGCTTGATGATCTACCTGTTGCTTGCCGCAGCCGGATTCGCTGCTGGCGCCATCAACTCTGTGGCCGGCGGGGGTAGCTTCCTCACGTTCCCATCGCTCGTATTTGCCGGTGTTCCCGCCGTCATGGCCAATGCCTCCAGCACCGTAGCTCTGGTCCCCGGGTCCGTTGCCAGCGCCATCTCATATCGAGGCGATATCGCGCGTCTGAGCGAGCAGCGGATCAAATCGTGGTGGATCGTGTGCCTCATTGGCGGCGCGATCGGAGCGGCCCTTCTGCTCTTTACGTCCGACCGCGCCTTTCGCCAGATTGCTCCCTGGCTGCTGCTCTTCGCAACGCTTCTTTTTGCCTTCGGACCTCAGGTCAGTATCGTTTTCCGCGGACGTCTCCATTCCAACCAGCGGCTCATGCTGATGCTGCTATTCCCCATCGCTATCTATGGCGGATACTTCGGCGGCGGAATCGGCATCATGATTCTGGCGGCTTTTCGCCTCTATGGATTCACCGATATTCACGGCATGAACGGCATCAAAGCGATCCTTGGCGGCTCATTGAATGCAATCGCCGCATTGATCTTTATCTCGGCGCATCAGGTGAAATGGATTCCAGCGCTGGTGATGATGGCCGCTGCCATCGTTGGCGGATATGTAGGACCGGTTCTCGCGCGCCGCTTGCGGCCAAACGTCATACGAGGCATCGTCATCGCCGTGGGCATTCTTATGACCGCGTATTTCTTCCACATTGCTGCGCGTTAGCTCCGCAAGCCATCGAACGCCGCTTCGATTTCCGCTTTCGCTTCAGCCGATGGTGGAATCAGCGGCAAGCGCGGCGGTCCGCCGTAGTATCCGTTCAGATCCATCGCGTACTTCAGCCCAGGAATCCCGTGTTTCGTCGCGATCAGGCGGCCGGGTGGGGTGATGCGGTTCTGCCAATCGTCTACCGCTTCCTGTTCACGTGTCCGGAACGCTTCCCAAATGGTGACGCACGCGTAGGGCAGTGGGTTCGCAATCGCCAGGATGGCGCCGCTCGCGCCGAGTTGCAACGCTTGCGAGAAATTTAATCCCGAGCCGGAGAGGGTCTGAAAGCCCGGTTTCACGGCGCGGCAGACCTCCTTCATTCGCTCGAGATTTCCGGAACTATCCTTCATTCCAGCGATGTTGGGGTGATGAGATAACTCAGCGACTATGTCAACGGGAACGTCGTAGCCTGTCACTTGCGGGATGTTGTAAATGAGAACCGGAATTTTCGAGCGATCCGCGACACTGCGGAAATAGAGCGCCTGCGTATCGGGCCGGTGCATTTGGTTGCGGTAGTAAAACGGCGTAAGCGCGAGTGCCGCATGATACCCGAGTTCGGCTGCGCAGTTTGCAATGTACACTGTTTCATAGACGCTCTCCGCGCCCACGCCCGCGATCAGGATCTTGCCTTCGGTGCTGGCTGCACGAACCCATTCCATGAGCTGAAGACGTTCCGGCACGCTCAAGAGAGGTGTCTCGCCCGTCGATCCGCAGACCACGTAGCCGCTGAGAGCAATCTGGTTCAGCTTCTCGATATTGTGGAAAACCTTCGCTTTGTATAGGGTGCCCTGATGGTCAAAGGAAGAGGTGAGGGCGGGGAAGATTCCTTGCAGTTTCATGAGAGGCAGGTCCTGCCGGCGCTTGTGCGCCAGCAGGCCTTCATTCAAGGGTTCAGTTTATCGCTGAACGACAAATGTGATTACGAGTGTGTAAAGCGCTAGCGATTCAATCAGAACCAGGCCAAGAATCAGGGCCACGCGAATGGCTGCAATGGCTCCCGGATTACGCGCCATAGCCTCGGCGGCGGAGGCCGTCGCCCGTCCCTGGCCGAGACCGCAAAGTCCGGAGGCGATACCCATCGCGATATACGCCGCTGCTAACCGCGTGCCCTCTGAGACGTTGCCCGTCGTAGCGGCGGGGGTCCCCTGGGCGAAAATCGGGCTCGCCATCACCAGAAGGCTCGAGACGAGGAAGATTAGTTTGTTTCTCATGTTTTCTCCTATGAAAATGCTTCCAGGAGGTGGTTCGACACCGTGCGTTGGGACGCCGGGCGCTCACACTGAAAGCGGATAATGCCTAATGCTCGTGCGAAACGGCTCCGCCGACGTAAACCATCGCAAGCAGCATGAATATGTAGGCCTGTAGAAATGAAACGAATAAATGCAGGCCGAGGAAGGCGACAGGGATAACCAGCTTTGTTAATGAAATGAACGTAAGATAAACCTCTTCGCCGGCGAACATGTTGGCAAAGAGACGGACAGTAAGAGACAGCGGCCGTGCGAAGTGACTGATCACCTCTATGGGGATCATCAGCGGCGCCAGCCACAACATCGGCCCCATGAACTGCCTGATGTATCCGGGCCCATGCGCGCGCATGCCGGAGTAATGATAGAACAGAAACGTCGCGACGGCGAACCCGAACGGCACCATCGGATACATGGTTGGCGAATCGAAGCCCGGAATGAGCCCGATAACATTCAGCAGCAGGATAAATATGAAAATGGTTCCGAAAAAGGCGATGTATTTGGGACCGTCATGGCCGACGATCTCTTCCGCTGAGGCGTAGAAAAATTCGTACGTCAGTTCCATGACGTGCTGCACTTTGCCGGGCCGGTCCACTGAAAGCCGGCTGCGCAGAAGGCCAAAGAAGATCAGCATAAAGGCCACCACCACGATCTCGCAGACCATCCAATCGCTCCAGGGGGCGTGCGGATTATGTGCCGGATAGTGCAGCGAATTCAGGACGGAATTCGCGGGGGCAGCCAAAAGGTCATTGAAGATCCGGGTGAGCCAGAGTTCGTGTGTCATTCAGTGCGCAGATCGACTTCCGAGTAAGCTTGAAACCAGTTCGAGGATAGAGGATGTCAGGACCGCGGCGGTACTGGCAAAAAGTCCCAAAATGACCGGCAAAGGGTTGACATCCAAAGCGTTGACTATAACATAACCGGCCGCAAAAAGTAGTAGATAGCGGGTAACGAATACGCCTGCCTGCCAAGGCTTGCGGGAGGCGGTTCCAGGAGTAATGGCGCGGCTGAGCCAATCGAAAAGCCATAAATTACCAAACGAACCCGCTGCGCCCAGAAGGAAGCCGGCGGCCGGGGCCGGACCCTGCATCAGAAAATACCAAACGAACCCAACTGCGCCGACCAAACCGGTCAGCAGATAGAGGCGGTAGATGGTCATGGTTTGCCTCCGGTTGGCTTCGTTTCGCGAGAAAGCTCGCGCAGGATCTGAATTATGCCGGCGCCCATTCCGAGGAGAATGCCCAGAGCGCGCAAAAAAGAAGCGTGCAGCCAGTGGTCCGCAAGTGTCCCCAGAAGGTATCCGGCCGCGACCGAAGCCGGCAGCGTGAGGGCCAGCGAGAGGTATTTTCCCAGCCAGAAGAGCGATTTGTCCGGCTTTCCCGCCATCAAAACCAACGGTAACAGGCTAAAAACCTGACCACCGATTCACGCCCGGCATATCGAGCCCGAACTGATCGAGCAGCCGGCCAACAATGTGATTAACCAAGTCTTCGATCTTCTGGGGAAGGTTGTAGAAGGCGGGTACCGGCGGAAAGATGATTGCGCCCATACGGGTGAGAGCCAGCATGTTCTCCAGATGAATTTCGCTAAACGGACTCTCGCGAGCGAGCAAGACCAACTTCCGGCGCTCCTTCAGGATCACATCGGCGGCGCGGCAGATGAGGGTATCGCCGTAGCCGGCTCGAACGGCCGCCAGCGTTTTCATGCTGCAAGGCGCGATAATCATACCGTCCGTCTTGAAAGAGCCGCTTGAAACGGGCGCTGCCTGGTTATCGGCGCGGTGAACGAAGGAGGCGAGCTTTTCTACCTGCTCGACGGTGTAGTTTGTTTCGTGCGCGAGGGTCGAGCGCGCCCACTTACTCAGAATCAGGTGCGTTTCAACGCCGAGCGCCTGGAGCGCCTCTAAGGTGCGTACGCCGAAAATTGCGCCCGACGCGCCGGTGATTCCAATGACGAGCCGCATGTCCTACCGATTCAGTTGCTTTTCCAGTTCGGCCACCCTCCGCTCCAGGGTGCGGATCGTTCGCAGCATCTCGGGCAGCCTCGTATAAGCGGCCGATGCGCGCAGCCAGTCGCGAGAATCGAAAGCCGGTGATCCGCTGACGATTGTGCCTGGGGCTACATCGTGCCCCACGCCGGATTGCGCCCACACGATGGCATCCTTATGAATGGTGAGATGGCCGGATGAGCCGGTCTGCCCCGCCATAATTACGTTCTCTTCGAGAACCGTGCTGCCGGCGAGCCCGGTCTGGCCGCAGATGATGTTGTCCTCGCCCACCACGCAAGCATGACCGATCTGGCACAGGCTGTCGATCTTTGCGCCGCGCTTCACCCGTGTTTCGCCGAGTGTGGCCCGGTCTACGGAGGTCAGAGTTTGGATTTCCACATCGTCTTCCAGAACGGCGATGCCGGACTGGACGATCTTAATTTGCCTTCCCTGGTTGTCCTTGGCGAATCCAAAGCCATCCCCTCCGATAACGACGCCGTTGTGAAGCGTGACACGATTGCCGATCCGGCAGTGCTCGCGAACCGACACATGCGAGTGCGCTGTGAAATCGTCGCCGATGATACAGCCTTCGTAAACGACGGCGTGCGGGTAAAGTACCGCATTTGCGCCGATCGTGCTTTTGGCGCCGATGACGACATACGGACCGATAGAAGGGTTTGGGCCGATGGTCGCGTCCGGAGCGACAACGGCGGCCGGATGGATTCCAGGGGCGGGCTTTGGGGATTGATAGAAGAGCGCTAATGTGCGCGCGAAGTCGTAATAGGGATTGCTTGAGACAAGGGTTGCAGCCGTCGTACTCGCAATCGGTTCGGCTGCGATGATCGCGGCTGCCCGGGTAGCCTTTGCCTTTCGAGCGTACTTCATGTTCGCGAGGAAAGTGACCTGCTGCGGTCCGGCAGCTTCCAGCGTGGAAACACCGCTGATCTCGGTCTTCGATTCGCCCTCCAGCTTGCATTCCAGGAGACCGGCTAGCTGACCGAGTGTAAAGGACGGCATCAAACTTCCGCGACTACCGGGTTTCGGAGCTCGCCGATGGCAGGGATGCGGACGATGATCTCTTCTCCGGCACGAAGATATCTTGGCGGCTTGCGCGCGAAACCGACGCCGGAGGGAGTGCCCGTAGAAATAACGTCGCCCGGTTCGAGCGTGAAGACGCTGGACAGAAACTCGATCAGGTCGGGAACTTTGAAAATCAGTTCGCGGGTGTTCGAATCCTGGAGAATCTCGCCCTCGATTTCCAGTTCGATGTCTAAATTGTGCGGATCGGGGATCTCGTCGGCTGTCACGATCCAGGGACCCATCGGCGCAAAGGTATCGAAGGTTTTGCCCATCAGCCATTGTGTAGTAGCGCGCTGGTAGTCGCGCGCACTCACGTCGTTCACGATGGTGTAACCGAACACGTGATCCTTCCAGTGATCTTTGGCGATGCGACGCCCGCCGCGCCCGATAACGACCGCGAATTCCGCTTCGAAATCGGGAGCCTTTGAGACCCTCGGGAGCACAATATTCGCCCCTGGCCCGATGACCGCGGTCGCGAATTTGTTGAAAATCGTGGGTACCTTCGGAATTTCTGTTCCGGTCTCTTTGGCGTGATCGAGATAATTCAGGCCGACGCAGATGAGCTTGGGCGGCCGCGGTATGGGCGCAAGCAGTTTCGCATCCCGCAGCAAATGCCTCGCGCTGTCCGGCGCATCGTTGGCGAATTTGCGCGCTTTTGCGAGCCCTTCCGGACCGGCCTCGATCATCTCGATAACGGAGTGAAACCCGGCGTCGGAGACGTCAACAATCTCATCGTCCGTTACGATGCCCGGGTGGGCCTTGCCTGCTGCTTCGAAGGTAACGACTCGCATGCTGTCATCTTAGACTGACGCCAAAGTCGGATGTGAGCGGGTCCTATCTGACAATGGCAACGGAATCAGGCGCCAGGTCAATCAGCCCGGGGCGAAGCTCGTACTCGGGCGTCGAACAGATAACATCTTTCGATGTCCGGGTGACGGGAATTTCCTGCCGGCCAGTCGCCAGGTTGCAGACGATTTCAAAATCGCCGCGCTTCATCGCGAACCATTGTGCGCGCTCATCGCAGCGCACCTCAACGCCTTCGAGATTTCCATCGGTCAATTGAGAGTTCGAGCGGCGCAGCGCGATCAGCTCTTTGTACCAGGCAAGGATCTCGGAATGCGGAGGGCGGGCAATCTCGTCCCAGCGCAGCTTTGAACGCTGCAGGGTTTCAAAGTCTTGCGGATCGGGAACATCCTCCGGCTTCCAGCCAAACACCGCAAACTCGGCGCGCCGGCCCTCGGATACGGCCTTAGCCAGATCCTTATCCTCGTGGTGAGTGAAATATTGAAAAGGCGAGGACGCGCCGAACTCTTCGCCCTGAAACAGCATGGGAACGAAAGGCGACATCAGGACCAGGGCTGCCGCGATTTTCTGGCGTCCTACGCTGACCAGGTGCGACAGGCGCTCGCCTTGGGCCCGATTTCCAATCTGATCGTGATTCTGCGAATACCCGAAAAAGTGATGCCCGGAGAGGCCGACCACCGGGCGGCCATGCAGCCGGTCGCGATGCTCCGAATAGGTTCCGTCGTAAACGTAGGCCCGCTTCAGCGCCTTTTCAAGGTTGCCAAACGAGCCAAAATCCTCGTAATACCCGTTGGTCTCGCCGGTGAGGACCGAATGCAGCGCGTGGTGGAAATCGTCGCTCCATTGCGCGGCTATTCCGAACCCGCCGGCTTCGCGGCCGGTAACAATTCGCGGATCGTTGAGATCGCTTTCGGCAATCAGCACCAGATAACGCCCAAGCTGGGACGCTAATGCATCCACTTCAGCCGAGAGGTATTCCAGAAAGTGCACGGCGGAACGATCGTAGAAAGCATGCACAGCGTCCAGGCGCAGCCCGTCGAAATGGTAATCGCGCAGCCACATCAGTGCGTTGTCGGCGAAAAAACGGCGCACCTCCTGACTGCCGCGATGATCCAGATTGACGGCGGCGCCCCAGGGAGTTTTGTAGTCTCGCGTGAAGTACGGCCCGAAGCGGTCAAGATAATTTCCGAGCGGGCCGAAATGGTTGTAGACCACATCCAGAATCACGGCCAGGCCTTTTTCGTGACACGCGTTCACAAGTGACTTCAGATCATCGGGCGTCCCGTAAGCATGGTGCGGAGCATAAAGATCGACGCCGTCGTAGCCCCAGCCCCAGTCGCCGGAAAATTCACTTACCGGCATAATTTCCAGATGCGTGATCCCGAGATCCACCAGGTAATCGAGGCGCTCCATGGCGCTCTTGAATCTGCCTTGCGGCGTAAACGTTCCTATGTGCAACTCATAAACGATGGCGCTCGCGAGGGGTTTCGCCTGCCAGTTGTGATCGGTCCATGGGAATGAGGCGTGGTCGATCAGGCGTGAAGGGCCGTTGATGCCGAGCGGTTGAAATTGCGACCGCGGATCGGGAATAGGATCGCCGCCATCGATCAAAAACCAGTAATCGGTTCCGGGGCCAGCCTCACTCACATCGCCGCTCCACCAGCCGCGCTCGGCCGGCTGTAGCGGATGAAGAGAATCCGCGATCCGCACCGCAACCGTTCGGGCACGAGGCGCCCAGACTTTGAAGTTATGCATGTTGCTATCGTTTGACGAGTAGGCCGACTGGGAAATCCATTAATACTCTGCTGAGATCAAGATTTCCACCGCCGGCGATTCTCCTGCCGCTCAGAACGTTATGCCAGTTTCCCGGAGGAATCTCGATTTGCGTATCGGTCCATTCTCCGCCGAGTTGCCAGATTAACCGGGGTGCGAGCACCATCACGTGCTTACCGCGCATAAAAGCAACCAGGTGACGAGCTTTCTCTCCTGTAGCTGCTAGTGGAGTGTAATCGCCGCGCTCGCCAAAAGATGGCGGGTACCGGCGGCGGACCCGAAGCGCATGGTAAATGGTCCACAGTTTCGGAAGGCCCTCCTCGATGCGTCCCCAGACCTGAGCGGCATCCAGGCGGGGCAGCTCAGCGAGCAGGCTGCGGCGTGTTTCGTAGTCAACCGGCCGGCGGTTATCCGGGTCCACCAGGTCGAGACTCCACAATTCCGTTCCCTGATACATGTCGGGGATGCCGGGAGAAGTCAGCTTCAGAAGCAGTTGCGATAAGGAATTTACCCGGCCAGGTCCAATCAGCGGTCGGACAAATTCCTCGAAATCATTTCGAAACTTGCGGTCCTCGTAAAGGGAGGATATGAAAGTGTGGGTGGCGCTCTCGAATGCCTCGTTGGGCGCCAGCCAGGAGGTATGCTGCTTCGCTTCCCGGCAAGCCTTCTCCATGTAGGTTTGGATTCGGTCGGTTGAGATGGGCCACGCGCCGAGCATGGTTTGGTACAGCAGGTATTCCGTATTCGCATCAGGGCAGCCGCGGACCTTGTGTTTCGAATTCATCGCTGACCATCTCTCGACAGCCTGCTTCCACTCATCCGGCATTTCCGAAAGAAGATTGATTCGAGCCCGCACATCTTCGCTTCGCTTCGTGTCATGCGTGGATGACGCCAGCATGGTTTTAGGGTGCGACCGCTGCAACTCCTGGCAGAAGCGGTGGAATGCATCCGGAGAAACTCCGAAGCGTCCCGGATCGCCACCCACCTCATTTAGCGAGACGAGCCGGTCGAAGGAATAAAAGACAGTGTCCTCCACTCCTTTGGCCATAGCGGGTCCAGTGAATTGCTGGAACCGCATGACAAATTCGGTTTCGAGTAGACCGCGCACGCGCAACAGCAGGATGTCCCGCATGAACTCAAACAGATCGGCATCGAGATCGGGACGGCCGGCTTTGACATTATCGATGGTCTCGTTGATGTAGCGCTTATCATCTTCGGCTATTTCGTCGCGTTCGGGAACGATGTAGGTCCGGTAAACGGGGAAGGCGGCCACTAGTTCGCGAATAGCGCGAACAACGTCATCGCGGGTGTAATCGCGGCGCTCTCGATGCGATTCGCAGATTTCCAGAAGCAGATTCGCCAAACGATTGACATCGCTGCCTAGCAGGTCACGGAGAACACGGTGTTTGTTGTCGCGGCAAATCGGCAGGTAGTCCGTTGGCTCGCCCGTGAAAGCAGCGTAGAAGCTGGTGAAGACCTGCTCGTTGGCCGATTCGACATACAGCCCTTCCACCTGGTTCAGGAAGTCATAGCCGGTGGTTCCGTCGATGGGCCATTCACTGCGGAACCGCTCACCCGGTTCGAGGATTTTTTCCGCGACGATCCAAACGTCTGGAGCGTTTTGCCGGAGCCGCTCAAAATATTGCCGGGGATCGCGCAGGCCGTCGGGGTGGTCGATGCGAATACCATCCAGCACACCTTCGCGCAGCCATTTCAGAATAAGCGCGTGGGTATCCGCGAAGACGTGCGGATCTTCCATCCGTAGACCGACCAGCGTGTTCACATCGAAAAAGCGGCGATAGGCCAGTTCCTGCTGCGCTGTCTTCCAGAACGCCAGACGATAGCTTTGCAGCTCCAGCACCTCATCGAGCCGGGCAGGATCACGATTGAATTGGCCGAGCGTTCTATCCACCACCTCTCCGATGAAGGGAGTTTCTGCAAAAAGGCGTTCGAGCAAACCGCGAATAACTTCCTTATCGCGATGGCGCTCCGTGACGCTGGCGCGATCGGTCACGCTGGGCAAAGGCAGCCGCCACAGTGAATCGGCAAAAAAGGCGAGGTGATCGGAGCCGCTCTCTTGGGCGGCTACTGAAAGGATGGCGGGAAGCGACCGCGGAGCGGCAGGAAGCTGGTGATCGAAATACTGGATATAAAACTCGCCGCCGCGGCGCTTGATCTCGATTTCTCCGCGAGAGAGGACCCGGCCGTAATGATCGCCGAGAATCGGAACCAGCAGCTTGTTCCGAAGCTTTTCTTCGTGCGGTTGCCAATCGATATCGAAATAAATGGAATAGCGGCTGGAGGGCCCGTTCTCCAATACATCCCACCAGAGCCGGTTGCGGCGTCCGCTGATGGCCATGTGATTCGGGACCAAATCGAGGACCTGGCCGAGACCGCACGCGCCGAGCCGGAGTGAAAAGCGGTCGTGCGCTTCGGAGCCCCCAAGTTCGTCGTTCACTTTGTGATGATCGACGACATCGTAGCCGTGCTTGCTTCCTGGCGCGGCCTGCAAATAGGGCGAACTATAGACGTGCGAGATGCCGAGGTCGTGAAGATAATCCGCGATTGCGGCAGCATCGTCGAAGCCGAAATCGGCGTGCAGTTGAAGCCGGTAGGTCGCAACAGGAACTCGCTGCATCTCTCTTAAGAGCGTAGCGGAGGGCTGTTGGCGTTTGCGCTAAGCGATGAAAGTAAAGCTGACGCCCATATCTTGACAATCATAGTGAGCAGTCGCTATCCTGTGATTGCTTTGATGAACAGCGCCAATACGGACGTAATTCAAGGGACACTGGATATGCTGATCCTGAAAACACTGAGCCTGGAACCTATGCACGGTTTCGGCATTGCTCGAAGAATCGAGCAAACCACACAACACGTGTTTAAGGTAAACGCCGGCTCGCTGTTGACAGCACTGCAGCGCCTGGAGCGGAATGGCTGGCTGGCTGCAGATTGGCTGGTAACCCAGAACTCGCGCCGGGCGAAGGTCTACCGGCTGACGCAGACGGGCAGAAAACAACTGCAAAACGAGACGGCGGATTGGCAGCGACGGTCGGCCGCGATTTCACGATTGCTCAAGGCGCAGGCCTAACGTCATGTCAATTGTGCGGCAACTGGTGCATGGCCTCCGAAATCTGCTTCGGCGGAAATATGCCGATGAGGATATTGCCGTAGAGGTCGACAATTTTTTCGCTGAGGCGAAGGCCGACTTCGAAGCGCGCGGATTAACCCCACACGAAGCGGCGCGTGCAACCAGGATGGCGCTCGGAAGCAGTACGGCGCTTCGCGAACAGGTGCGCTCCTATGGGTGGGAAAGCTTTATCAGCGAGATGTTTCAGGAAGCACGGTATACGCTGCGCCGTTTGCGCGCTACTCCCGGGTTCACAATGGTGAGCATTGCGACTCTGGCGCTGGGCCTCGGCGCTACGACCGCCATTTTCAGTGTGATCAACGGCGTGCTTTTGAAGCCTTTGCCGTACCCGCATCCTGAGCAGTTGGTTTCGTTGTGGATGACGGCGCCCGGCGTGAAAATAGAGAACCTGAACATGGGTCCTTCGGTCTATTTCACGATGGCCGATGCCAGCCGCGCGTTTCAAGCCGTGAGTATTTGGACGAGCGGCACAACAAGCGTTACCGGTATCGGAGAACCGGAACGAGTATCCGCCATCTTCGCCTCTCACGAGTTGCTTCCCATTCTCGGCGTGAAACCTCAAATAGGCCGGTTATTCGCCGCTGCTGACGACGATCCGAAAGGCCCACGCACGCTAATGCTCTCCGACGGCTATTGGCGATCGCATTTCGGCGGCGACCCTTCGGTGCTCGGCCGGCGGCTTTTGGTTGAGGGTAATCCGGTTTCCATAATTGGTGTCCTGCCGCCCTCCTTTCAATTTATGGATCAAAAGGCCGACCTGCTCATTCCGCTGCGGTTCGACCGCGCGAAAACAAATCTCGGGGTGTTCTCCTATCTGGGTGTGGGAAGGCTCAAGCCCGGCGTAACGTTAAAGCAAGCGGATGCCGATTTCGCCCGCATCCTGCCTTTGGTGTTGCACCGGTTTCCCCCGCCTGCGGGGTACACAGTCAAAATGCTTGAAGATGCGCACATCGCGCCCAATTTGAGGCTACTGAAAGACGACCTGGTGGGCGATATCGGCAATATGCTCTGGGTGGTGATGGCGACAGTGGGCATCGTTCTGCTGATCGCCTGCGCCAATGTGGCGAACCTGCTTTTGGTTCGGGCAGAAGCGCGGCAGCAGGAATTTGCTATTCGCGCTGCGCTCGGGGCAGCATGGACGCGCATTGCGCGCGAACTCCTTTTTGAAAGCATCACGCTCGGGGTCGTTGCCGGAGTAGTGGGGCTCGGCTTGTCCTGGGCCGCACTCAAGCTGCTTTCGGCGTCCGAGTTGGTACGTCTGCCGCGCGCCCCTAACATCCACATCGATGGTTGGGTAGTGCTGTTCGCCATGGTTACTTCAATAACCGTGAGCGTGCTCTTCGGTTTGATCCCCGTGGTGCGCTACGCCAAGCCCCAGATCGCTAATGCGCTCCGCGGCGGCGGGCGATCGATGACGACTAGCAGGGATAGACATCGGGTGCGAGGTTTGCTTGTTGTTGTGCAAGTGGCCCTTGCGCTCATTCTGCTTGTGACCTCGGGGCTCATGATCCGCACGTTCCGCAATCTACGCCACGTCGATCCGGGATTCACCAATGCTGCCGAAATTCAAACCGTAAGGATCGCGATTCCTGATGAACAGGTGAAGGAACCGGAGCGTGTGGTGCGCATGGAACGGGCGATGCTCGATAAAATCTCCGCCATTAACGGTGTGAGGTCCGTTTCCATCACCTCGTCGGTAACAATGGGCGGCTACGAATCGAACGATCCGGTATATGCCGAAGATAAAACGTATCGCGAAGGCACACTTGCGCCCCTACGCCGTTTTAAATGGATTGCGCCCGGCTATTTCAAGACAATGGGACAGCGGATGCTCGCCGGCCGCGATCTGAGATGGGCAGAAATCTACAACCAACGCCCCGTTGCGCTTGTGTCCGAGAATACCGCGCGCGAGATGTGGGGCTCGCCCGCAGCAGCTATTGGGAAGCGCATTCGAGTAAATCTAAAAGACGACTGGCGCGAAGTGATCGGCGTAGTTGGCGATGAGCACACGGACGGGGTTGACAAAAAAGCTCCGACAATGGTGTATTGGCCGCTTTTTCAGAAGAATTTCGAAGCGGATCCGGTAAATGTTCAACGCTCTGTTGCCTTTGTCATTCGTACACCGCGCGCTGGTTCGATTCCCCTTCGGGACGAATTGCGCAACGCCATCTGGAGCATAGATGCTAGCCTTCCGCTCGCAAATGTGGAAACGGTGGGGATGCTGTATGATCGCTCACTCGCGCGTACTTCGTTCACGCTGATCATGCTCGCGATCGCCGGTGGGATGGCGCTGCTGCTGGGGATCGTGGGTATCTATGGACTGATTTCTTACTCCGTTTCGCAGCGCACGCGGGAAATCGGGATCCGGCTTGCCCTCGGTGCGCCGATTGCACAGGTCACAACTGCTTTTGTCCGCAGCGGTTTGATGCTGTCGGCGATTGGCTGCGCGTGCGGGATCTGCGCGACATTTATGTTGACGCCGTTGATGAAGTCGCTGCTGTTTTCCGTCAGCCCTTCCGACCCGCTTACGTATGCGGCAACTTCAGCGAGTTTGATCCTGGCCGCGGCATTTGCGAGCTATCTTCCCGCGAGAAGGGCGACTAAGGTCGATCCGGTCGAAGCACTACGGGTGCAGTAAAGGGCGGTTCGTCTCCCAAGCAGAGCTTTCTGGCAGGTCACTGTCTTTCAGCGGCGCTCGCGCGTTGGCTGAGCACAGTACTTCCTACCCTGCCGGCTTGCGCCCTCTTTTCTCTCGGCCTGGCTTCGGCTTTGTCGCGGCGGCGGCGATCCCAGCCGCACGCAGCTTTGCGATCCGGCCGATGAGCTTCACTGGAACCGGTTTGGCGAGTTCGAAATGGATCGTCCCCTTTCGCAGGTCATAGCCGCTGAGCTCATCTTTGAGCGCCGCGAAAAAAGTACCCGACGCGGCAAACAGCGAATAGTGTTCCTTGAAGCCGGCGTAATACAGCATCGGCTTTCCATGCAGCTTGTATCCGGGCATACCGTATCCGATACCCTCCAGCGCCTCCGGAACGGCCCTCCTGATGGCGGTGCGCACCTGTTCGAGCTTTGGCTGCATCGCCTCAGGCTGCGCGGCGATGTACTCGTCAACCGAATTGGGAACGCCTTTTTTCATACCGCCATTCTATATTTCGGCATGCCGTTTTCTGACCCGATGTCGACCGTCCAGATATTTATCCGGATTGGGTGTCGGTGGCTTTGCGTAACGGGGTGAATCCCGGTGCTGGCCGCGGGCCACGCGATGGCATAGAAAAATCGACCACGCCCACCTGCAGCCTCCAGGCATTCGGAGCGACCGACTCTATAAACTGTTGGGAAGATCTTCCATGAAAGAATTCTCGACTGGTCGCCGCGGCTTTTTGAAGACTATCGCCGGAGCCGGTGTTGCTGCATCGATCGATTCTCCAACCGAAGTGGCGGCGGCTCAAAGTACGGGAGCCGTCCGCGAGCGCATCGCCTATCCGCGCGTCTTCTCCGGACGTCAACTCAAGATGATCGCCTTTCCATTGGGTGGCGTCGCGGCCGGGAGTCTTGCATTGGGAGGCCGCGGGCAACTTCGCGACTGGGAGATTTTCAACCGCCCGGATAAAGGACATACGCCGCCGTATGCCTTTCCATCACTCTGGGTGCAGTCTCAAGGTAAGAAGCCAATCGCCCGCGTTCTGGAATCGCGAATTCTGCCTCCCTACGAAGGTGAGGACGGCCTAGGCGCGAATAACGTGCCCGGCCTCGCGCGTCTTGCCGAGGCGACCTTTACGGGCGAGTTTCCACTGGCGCATATAGATTTCCACGATTCGCAGATTCCCGTTTCCGTGTCATTAGACGCGTTCTCGCCATTTATTCCTCACGATGGTGATGCCTCCGGTCTGCCCGTCGCCATTTTGCGATACACGATCAAGAATACCGAAGCGCGGCCGGTTCAGGCGAGCATCGCTTTCTCGATTGAAAATCCCGTCGACGCGGGCCACGATCCCTCGGGAGCGGCTAACCTGCGCGCTGAAGATAGCCGCAGCAATGAATTTCGCGATCGAAACGGTTTGCAGGGGCTGATTATGAGCAATCCGGGCATTCCGAAAGACCACCCGATGCAAGGAACGTTTGTGCTTGGCGCATGCGGTGTTG
>DATIMA010000092.1:0-4934 GCA_035475915.1 Bryobacteraceae bacterium | reverse complement strand
GTAGCAGCGGGCTCGATGAGGTTCACGGTGCAGCCTCCAAAGCCGCCGCCGGTCATGCGGGCTCCGTAGACACCGGGCAACTTGATTGCAGTATCAACCAGAAAATCAATTTCTTCGCAGGTAATCTCGTAGTCGTGCTGCATGCTGCGGTGCGAGGCGAGGAACAGGCTTCCCATTTCGCGAAGATCACCTGCGCGGGCCGCTGCCGCAAAGTCAACAACTCGCTGGGTGTCGGAAATCACGTGACGGGCCCGCCTCCGCGGCACATCGGGAATGTTCTTCTGGATGCGCTCGAACAAGTCGAGCGGTACGTCGCGCAGGCTGTCGATGTCCGGCTTGATTTTTCTGATCGCGGCAACCGCGGCGCGGCACTCGGCAACGCGCTCGCGATAGGCTGAGGTGCCGAGTTCGTGCTTTACCATCGAGTTCACCGCGAGAATGCTCACATTTTGGGGCAATGGAACGTATTCGTGGTGCAAGCTGCGGCAATCAATCTGAATCGCCGCACCCACCTGCCCAAACACGGATGCGTACTGGTCCATGATGCCGCAGGGCATTCCGACAAAACCGGATTCTGCCCGCTGCCCGAGGAGCGCGATTTCAAGGCGATCCATTTGCCTCGAATCAAGTAGAGCCACTGCCGTTCCAATTTCGAGGGCGGCCGAGGAACTAAGACCCGATCCGGGCGGGACGGTGCTTGCGATCCAGAGATCAGAAGTTTCGAGTTTTACTCCGGCACGCGATAGCTCACGGGCAACTCCCACGACGTAATCGTGCCAATCATGAGCCGGTTCGGCGTCCGGAATCTGGTCGAGTGGAATGCTGAACTCATCTTGCATATCACGCGAGTAAACACGCAGTTTGCCGTGTTCAGCCGGAGCGACAGCAACGAAACACGCCATCTCCAGCGCAATCGGGAAGACGAAGCCCAGATTGTAATCCGTGTGCTCGCCAATAAGATTCACGCGGCCCGGCGCACGGTACACCTCTGGCGTTGCGTGCGACCGGAAATGGCGGCGGAACCCCTCTACGATTTCGTCCGATACGAGAGCCACAGCATAATTCCTCCGAAGATCAGCAGTGTTAGACCGCACCAAAAGTTAACATTCACGTTGGGAACCAGTTCGGCGCGCGCTGAGGAAAAGATTCCATACAGCAACAAAATGAGTCCTAACAGCGCGAAGAGAAATCCAGTAGGGCGGCGTAAATCGTCCATATTTGGTTACCAATAGATGATGTTCATAATGATCAGCACGATAATCACGATGATGGCCAAGGGGCCCGGGCGTTTGTACCAGCGGACGCCCTCCTCGTGCGGAAGGTCGGTAACTCCATAGACCAGGTTGTGCAATTCGGCAACGGGCTTTGGCTTAGTGAACAGCGTAACGGCGACGGTCACAAGGAAGCACGCAGACCAGGAAATGATCGCGATCCAGAAATTCTGAGCCATTGAGGAAGGGAACTGATGAACCGGCGCGATCCATCCTCCCTTGCCTTCGGCCACGGTGAGCCCAAGCGTGAGTCCGCCGGCTACCAGGCCCGTGACCATGCCCCAAAATGCGCCGTGCCCGGTGGTCCGCTTCCAGAACATGCCTAGTAGGAAGGTAGCGAAGAGTGGTGCGTTCACAAACGCGAACACCAGCTGCAGGAAATCCATGATGTTGTTGAAGTGAGTGGCGAGGAAGGCCGTCCCAATGGAGAGCGCCACGCCGGCAACAGTAGTGATCCGGCCGACCCAAAGGTAATGGTTATCGGCGGCATCGCGTTTTATGTAGCTCTGATACAAGTCGTAGGTGAAAACGGTATTGAAGGCGGTGACATTGCCGGCCATTCCGGACATAAACGAGGCCATCAGCGCAGTCAGCCCGATACCTAGCATGCCCGCGGGATAAAACTTCGCCATCAACGTGGTGAGCACCAGATCGTAATTAAAGCCGCCGGTCGGCTTGAGTGGAATGGAATAGCCGCTGGACATGCTCATGAGCGCGACCGCGGCGACGCCCGGGAGAATGACCACGAACGGCATGAATATCTTTGGGAACGCGGCAAACAGGGGAGTCTGGCGTGCGCCATGAATGGTTTCCGCCGCCATGGCGCGTTGGATAACAAGGAAGTTTGTACACCAGTAACCGAACGAAAGCACAAAGCCGAGACCGGCGACCAGTCCGAAAACTTCAACTCCCATCGGGTTCTGGCTCGCGTGGGTCGTGTATTCCCAGGTATGGGTCATGACGGGTTGGAGCCGGGCTGAAATTCCGCTCCAGCCTCCCGCCTTTTCAACCGCCAAGATAGAGAGCGGTGCGAATCCCAGCACGATCAGGAAGAACTGCACCACTTCGTTGTAGATGGCGCTGGTCAGGCCGCCCAGCAGTGTGTAGACGAGGACGATGACGGCGGACAACAGGACGGAATTGGTGAAGTTCCAGCCGAGTACTAACTCGAACAGCAGCCCAAGCGCGTACATGCTGATCCCAGAGGAGAAGATGGTCATGATCGCGAACGTGATCGCGTTCAGCCCACGGGTTTTTTCGTCAAATCGCAGCTTCAGGTATTCCGGCACGCTGCGGGCGCGGCTGCCGTAATAGAAGGGCATCATGAATAGCCCCACGAAGATCATGGCGGGCACCGCGCCCAGCCAGTAGAACTGGGCGGTCATGATTCCGTATTTCGCTCCGGAAGCGCACATCCCGATCATTTCCTGCGCGCCCAGATTCGCGGCGATGAACGCCAGGCTGGTGATCCAGACCGGAACCGAACGTCCGGAGGTGAGGAAGTCTTCGCTGGTGGCAATCTTCCGCTTGGCCATCCAGCCGATTCCAAGCACAAATGCAAAATAAATGATCAGGCTGACGTAATCGATGGGTGCGAGTGTCAAGGGGCATTTTCCGTCCCGGGGAGATTGTATCGCAGCGCGGTAAACGCTTAAACGGGGGGAGGCGGTCCGGCACTGGGAAATTTGACGTACAATACGGTCGGGGCATAAGCCTCGATCCAGGGAACTTGTTAGTTCGCGGCCGCATCAAACGCCTAGGGAACTACGCGAGATCCGAAGAGGATAGAAGGAGTTGCAATAAATGAACCGCGTGTGGCAAACATCGGCAAAGATCCTGACCGGGCTCTTTGTGACGGCTATGTGCGCGATGCCGCAAGCGTACACTATTTCCGCCCGGCCTGGAGTTGTCAATTACATTGAAGGGAACGCTTTCCTGAACGGCCGCGCGCTTTCGGTCACGGGACTAAGATCCACGTTTCTGAATGCGAACGATACTCTTTCGACTGACAGCGGCAAAGCGGAGGTTCTGCTGACCCCGGGGGTCTTTTTGCGTGTTGGCGACGGTAGCCAGATTCGAATGATCTCCCCTTCCTTAACGGATATACAGGTGCAGTTGGAGCGCGGCGAGGCGATGATCGAAGTAGACGATCTGATTAAAGACAATCACATCAGCATGCTCAACCACGGCGGCTCAATTGCGATCCTGAAAACGGGCTTATACCGGTTCACAACAGAACCGGCTCCGACCGCCGCAGTGATCGATGGCAAGGCGGAGGTCAACCTGGGCGACAGGAAAAAGGAGATCGGGAAGGGGCGGCAGGTAGTGATCGCGCCGGAACTGAAAGCCGAGAAGTTCGACCGGAAGAAGGAAGACGACCTGTACGCGTGGAGCAATGTTCGATCGGAGTACGAGGCGGCGGCCAGTTACCAGGCGGCGAAGAACGTCACCATCAATAACTACGGCGGCTGGGGAGGCCTCGGTTTCGGCGGCGGATACGGCCCTGGATGGTACTGGAACAGCGGCTTCAACAGTTGGGCGTGGCTGCCGATGAACGGCGCTTTCTACAGCCCGTTTGGATACGGCTTCTATGGCCCGGGCGTTCTGCCTTATGCGCCGGTGATTGTTGCACCTATTTACGCCGGGGGTGGCGGCTACGTGAAAGGCGCCAAAGCTTCCGGGCAGACGCCAGGAAAGACGGCTACTGTGCCCATCAGCCCGAGGAATCCTCCGGCGGTCGGCGTGGCGGCGCGTTCGCCTTACGCGAACCAGGCCGCACGCAGCCAAGCCTCCCGATCCTTTGCTAACCGTGGTGGCTATCGAACGGCGACGGGCGCGCCAGCAGGTAACTTTGGCGGCGGCCGGGTCAGCGGTGGAGGCGTACGGATGGGCGGCACGCGAGGCTACTCCGGCGGCGGAGGCCGTGTTGCAGCCGGCGGTGCTGGTGGCGGCGGGCACGTCGGTAGTTCCTTTCCAAGTGGCGGAGCTGGGCGAGGCGCTGCCCCGGGTGGCGCAGGCGGGGTTGCCCACAAATAACCCTGAGCTCAATTCCAGCGATCTGAAACTCCGGAGTTAATACGGCTGGGCCAGGGCGTAACATAGGCAAAGCATGCCCTATCTATTGAAATCTGAGCCCGAGGCGTATTCCTTTTCGGATCTTGAGCATGACGGGGAGACCGTTTGGGATGGCGTTACAAATCCCGCTGCTGTTAAACATTTGCGGGAGATGAAGCACGGGGATGATCTTGTCATTTATCACACCGGCACGGAGCGTCAGGCGGTTGGCACGGCTACAGTGATTAGTGTTGATGCAAGCGATGCGAAAACACCGCTGGTCCGCATCAAGGCGGGCCATCGCCTGAAACACCCTCGTACTCTCGCGGAAGTGAAAGAACACAAAATCTTTGCGGATTCTCCACTGGTGAAACAAGGCCGGCTCTCGGTCGTGCCGCTGACCAAGGGGCAATACGAGTGGCTGACGAAAGGATAATCTTGAAAGCGCTCATCCGGTTGAGACCAGTATCGGAAATGCTGGAAGTGTTTAAAATCAAGAGAGCCAGAAATTGTCGGGGCGTAGCGCAGCCTGGTAGCGCACCTGCCTTGGGCGCGTGAAGCTTCTTTCCAATCAGTCCATTCCGTTTCGCGTTTTCTCAGTCTTTCCAA
>DATIMA010000091.1:0-13445 GCA_035475915.1 Bryobacteraceae bacterium | reverse complement strand
GAGGTGGCGTCTCTCAAAGACAACATTAACGAAATGATCGGCAACCTGGCCGAAACCACGCGTAAAAATACAGACCAGGACTGGCTCAAGACGAACATTGCGAAATTCACGCGAATGGTGCAAGGCCAGCGCGACCTTCTTACGGTGGCGCAGCTTCTGCTCTCGGAATTGGCGCCCCTCGTGAGCGCTCAGCGTGGGACGTTCTACATCGCCGATTCGACTGATGGCGAGCCTCAGCTTAACTTCATGGCGGGATACGCTTATGACGATCGCGACAATATTCCTGCTCATTTCAAGTTTGGGCAAGGATTGGTGGGCCAGTGCGCGAGGGAAAAACAGCGAATTCTGGTCCGCGATATACCGCAGGATTACATCAAAATCAGCTCAAGCCTGGGATCCGCTGCTCCGGCTACCGTCGTAGTGCTGCCGGTGCTCTTTGAACGGGAAGTGAAAGCGGTCGTGGAACTCGCCTCATTTCAACAACTCTCTGATATTCACCTGGCCTTTCTCGACCAGCTCACCGAAAGCATGGGTATCGTATTCAATACGATCGCCGCGACGATGCGGACGGAGCAACTGCTGACCCAGAGCCAGGCCCTTGCCGAAGAGTTGCAAAAAACGAACGCGCAAATTCAGGAAAAGGCGCAGTTGCTGGCCGATCAGAATACAGAGGTCGAAGCCAAGAACCGCGAGATTGAACAGGCGAAACAAGCTCTGGAGGAAAAGGCGGAGCAACTGGCGCTCACCTCCAAGTACAAAAGCGAGTTCCTTGCGAACATGTCCCATGAGCTGCGGACTCCTTTAAACAATCTGCTCATTCTCGCGCGCGTGCTCGCCGACAATACCGATGGGAATCTGAACCCGAAGCAGGTGAAGTTCGCCGAAACAATTCACTCTTCTGGAACTGACCTGCTCGCCTTGATTAATGACATTCTCGACCTTTCGAAGATCGAATCCGGCAAGATGGACGTCGAAGTCGGCAATATCCGCTTTGCCGAATTACAAGACTACTGTATTCGGACGTTCCGCCACGTGGCTGATGGGAAGGGCCTCGAGTTCGGGATTGATGTTGAGCCGCAGCTTGCGTCGGAGGTGATCCGTAGCGACGCGAAACGTCTGCAGCAAGTGCTCAAGAATCTCCTATCAAACGCCCTGAAATTCACCCAGCACGGTGCCGTGCTCTTGAAAATTGAACAAGTGAAGTCGGGCTGGAGCGCCACTCATCCTGTGCTGAGCCGGGCCAAAGACGTAATTGCGTTTTCGGTCATCGACACAGGAATCGGGATAGCTCAGGAGAAGCAGCGAATTATTTTTGAGGCATTCCAGCAGGCCGATGGGACTACCAGCCGCAAGTACGGCGGAACCGGACTGGGTCTTTCCATCAGCCGGGAACTCGCCCGGCTGCTGGGAGGTGAGATTCGGCTGCAGAGCAACCTGGGGCGGGGCAGCACATTCACTCTCTATCTGCCGCAGACGTACACCTCTTCCGCACCGAAACTGGAGACCGTGGATACCGCTACCCTTCGCAAAGCGACTGAAACTCATGCCGCAATGGAGGTCGGTCTGATCCTTCCATCTTCTGATTCTGTTCCGGAAGAAGATCTGGTGGATGACGATCGTAACCTTATCTCGAAGGGCGATCGCGTGCTGTTGATTGTCGAGGATGATCTGACTTTTGCACGCATCATGATGGATCTGGCCCGCGACCGCGGACTCAAAACGCTGGTTGCTTTGCGGGGCAGCACCGCCATCTCGCTGGCTCGCGAGTTTCAACCTCGTGCGATCACCTCGGATGTCCGGTTACCCGACATGAGCGGGTGGACCCTGCTCGATCGGCTGAAACACGATCCAGCCACGGCGCATATTCCCGTCCATGTTGTCTCCGGGCACGAAGAAAGCCGCCGCGGCTTTGCGCTGGGCGCGATGAGCTGCCTCGAAAAGACGCTTACCAGGGAGCGCCTCGAAGAAGCGTTCAGCCTGATTCAGCACTCGATGGAACCCCGCAAGAAGAGATTGCTGTTGATCGCCGAGAGCGATGTTCGCACCAACGACATTCACAGCCTGATCGGCGCCGAGGATGTCGAAATCGTGGACGTGCCCGGCCTGGCTGCGGCCATGGAAGTGATCGATCGGGAGCAGATAGATGCGATTGTTCTTGACTGGATTCTTCCCGATCGTACCGGGCTCGATTTCATTGAGACGGTACAGGCCAGAATGTCGCCTTATGTTCCTCCGATCGTTGTTTCGGGAACGCGCAAGCTCTCCGATGACCAGATCGCGGAAATCCATAAATGCGCTCGTGCAAGCGCGGTTCGGTACGCGCCTACAATCGAGCGATTGCTGGACGAAACGGTCCGGGCGCTGCACCGGAGTGAAGAGTTCCTTTCGGAGGAACAAAAAAACACTCTCTCGGAGGTGCGCCAGACGGATCCGCTTCTCGCAGGCCGTAAGGTTCTTGTGATTGACGACGATCTGCGCAACATTTTCGCCCTGACCAGCGTGCTTGAGCAGCGGGAATTAAAGGTGCTGCATGCGGAAAACGGGCGCGCCGGAATCGAACTGCTCAGGAACGCCAAAGACATTGATGTCGTCCTACTCGATGTAATGATGCCGGAAATGGACGGTTATGAGACCGCCCGAGCGATCCGGAAGATTCCAGAGTTCAATACGCTTCCGATCATTGCCCTGACCGCAAAAGCAATGAAGGGGGATCGCGAGAAATGTCTGCAGGCTGGAGCCTCGGATTACGTTGCGAAACCGGTTGATCTGGACCATCTCTTCTCGGTGATGCGGGTTTGGATGACTCGAGATGCCGACGCCCGGTTTGAGCACGGCGATCTGGCGGTTCCCAACTGGCTGGCGGATCGCGACCTGATTGTCGACGACGACCGGAACGTTGTTCAGCCAGGCGATCGTCTTCTGCTTATCGTTGAAGATGACGTGACCTTCGCTCGTATCATGCTCGATCTCGCGCATAAGCGCGGGCTGAAAGCCTTGATCGCGCTGCGCGGCAGCACGGCGATTAATCTGGCCCGGGAATTTCGCCCCGGAGCGATATCTCTCGACGTGAAATTGCCCGACATGAGTGGTTGGACTGTGCTCGACTGTTTGAAGCACGATGCGGCAACACGGCACATTCCCGTGCACGTGATCTCGGGACACGAAAATAAGCAGCAGAGTTTTATGCTGGGAGCCATGAGCTGCGTCCAAAAGGCGCCTGCTTCCGACGTTCTGGACAGAGTTTTTGGCGTCATTCAGCATTCCATGGAGCCTCGCACCAGGAAGGTTCTTGTAGTCACGGGCAGCTACCCGCTGCGGCAGGAAATCCACTCGGCCATCGGCGCGCGCGACCTCGAATTTATCGATGCATCGTCCGGCGCGGAGGCGATACAGGCAATCACAAGCGAGTACCTCGACGGCATCATCATCGATTGGGTGATTTCCGAGCGGGTGGGCGTCGAGTTCATTGAGGAAGTGCAGACCCGGCTTGCTCCCTTCGTTCCTCCGTGCATCGTCTTCGGCGCTCGCAGACTGAACCAGGGGCAAGCCGCTGAACTGCACCGGCTCTCGCAGTTCAGCGTAGTGCGATACGCGCCTTCCCTTGAACGATTGCTCGAGGAGACCACTTTACTGCTGCATCGGTCCGACGAAACGTTGTCGGAACGGCAGAAAGAGATTCTTTCCGCCGTGCGCCGGGTTGACTCCATACTTGCGGGCCGCAAAGCTCTGGTTATAGATGATGATCTGCGAAACATCTTCGCTTTGACCAGTATTCTTGAGCAGCACGACTTAAAAGTGCATCACGCGGAAAGCGGCCGCTCGGGCATTGATGTCCTGCGAAGCAATCCCGACATCGATATCGTCCTGATGGATATCATGATGCCCGATATCGACGGCTATGAAACCACGCATATCATCCGGAGCACTCCGGAATACGAATCGCTGCCCATCATCGCACTGACGGCCAAAGCCATGAAAGGCGATCGTGAGAAATGCCTGCAGGCAGGCGCCTCAGACTATGTGACGAAACCAGTTGATCTCGATCACCTGCTCTCTGTAATGCGAGTATGGCTGGCTCGTCTTCCGGAGCATATCCCTGCTCCCGCCAGCGGAATGGCCGAGCCCAGGTGAACGGAATTGTGAGCTCCGAAATTTCCATTGCGGCCTGTGCGTCCGGCGCTCCCGCAGCATCTCAGGGCCACGTCAAACTTCTCCTGGTTGACGACGATCGGGATAATCTGCTTGCGCTGCAGGCAGTGCTCGAACCGCTCAAGCAGGAATTGATGCTGGCGTCCTCGGGGCTCGATGCGCTTCGGCTTTGCCTCGATCATGATTTCGCGGCAATTCTGTTGGACGTTCGAATGCCGGACATGGACGGATTTGAGGCCGCCGAACTGATTCGAACCAGGAAGCGCTCCCGCCACACGCCCATCCTTTTTCTAACCGGCTACCGGAGTGATGAGCAACTGTTTCGAGGCTATGACCTGGGCGCGGTTGATTTTCTGTTTAAGCCGATTGTGCCGGAGATTCTGCAGAGCAAAGTGGCCGTGTTCGTTGAGCTGTGCCATAGCGAGCAGCTCCTGCGGCGTCAGGCGGAGACCTTGGCCCGTGCCGAGCAGAAGTTCCGCGCCGTTTTGGAGGCCGCCCCCGATGCAATGGTGATCACTAGCGAGGACGGAACCATTCACCTGGCTAACTCGCGGACAGATTTCCTCTTCGGATACCCGCGCGAACAGCTTATCGGGTTGAGTATTACATCGCTGATTCCGGAGTGGACCGCGCCGGTTTTTCCATCAATCGACCTCTCGGCAGTGCCGGCCGAAACACGCTTAAGAGCAATGGGACGTGGCAATTCAACTTTTCCAGTGGAGATTACGCGCAGTCCGTTGGAGAGCGATGATGGGCTGCTGATCATCACGGCCATCCGGGATGCCACTGAGCAAGTTCAGTCTGAGGAGCGTGTGCGCCGGATCAATCTGGAACTCGAGAGGCGGGTTGCCGAACGGACAACCGAACTCACCAGGTCGAATGAGGCCTTACGGCAGTTTGCCTGGGCCGCGAGTCACGATCTTCAAGAGCCTACTCGAATGGTGCTGACTTATGCGCAATGGGTAGCCAAAACCGCGGGTTCCAAACTTGACCAGCAAGAATTGGAGATGCTGAACTGCATACGCGAAAATGGTTCGCGATTGCAGACTCTGCTTGGCGCGCTCCGGCAATATATCTACATCAGCGAGTCCGGAGATGAGCAGTGGAAGGCGGTCGATTGCACGGCCGCGGTCCGCTCCGCCATGTCTAACCTGGAGGGCCTGATTGCGGATTCCGGTGCGTCGATTGTGGTGGGCGTGCTGCCCACCATTGATTCAATCGAGATCCTTATTGTTCAGCTATTTCAAAATCTGATCAGCAACGCGATCAAGTACAGATCCGCTGAGCCTCCCAGAGTGCAAATTTCGGCTGAGCTCCGCGATAATGGGTGGCAGTTCTCAATTGAGGATAATGGCGTCGGGATTGAACCTGAATATCTCCAATATATCTTTGGGGTCTTCAAACGGCTCCACAGCCGTCAATACTCAGGAACCGGAATCGGTTTGGCCATCTGCAAGTCCGCCGTCGATCGGCTCGGCGGAACTATCTGGGTCGAGTCGAGGCCCGGCCAGGGTTCCGTCTTCCGTTTTGCTCTTCCGGAGAACAGCAGGACATGAGTACTGAAATTTCGCAAATTCTCCTGATCGAAGATAACCCAGGAGATGTGCGGCTGATTGAAGAGTGCCTCCGATCGCGCGGCATCAAGTATCAGCTAACCCGCTGCGAAACCATTGATACGGCTATCCGGATTGTGAATAGCTACGGCACGAACGGCGCAGAAATTCCCGACTTGATGCTGCTGGATTACAACGTTCCGCGCGGCGATGCGTGCGCGGTCCTTGAAGCCGCCGCTGGCAATCCGGCGCTGGCACACACACGGAAGGCGGTGATCACGTCTTCAATCGCGCCAAAGGATCAGCAAGACGCTCTGCGATCGGGCGCCGACGCGTTCATCTATAAGCCGGCGGACCTGGATAGCTTTCTCGGTGAGGTCGGCGGCAGGATTGCGGAACTCCTGGAAAGTCCCCGTATTCCACCGCGGTGAGTTCCGGTCCGCGGCATTTTCAAGCCGTAGACGTACAGTGGAATTGACACTCCATGTTGTACGAAATAGAGAGCCAGCCGACTGCTCAGAATTCGGTGATTCTGCTGAATCTAGGCGATAACGTGGCGGTTGCGCGAGTTCCGTTGTCCGCGAACCAGCAAGTGGAAGTGAACGGAGCAACGCTTCTTGCGCACGAACCGATTCCAGCGGGACACAAAATTGCGATTAAACGTATCCGCGCGGGCGAGCCTGTTTACCGATACGGAAACGTGATTGGATTCGCGACGCGGAGCATCGAACCGGGAGATCACGTGCATGTGCAAAACCTCGGATACAAGGAACTCGACGTTTCCGAGATCGTACCGGGCGAGGCATCAGAGATCCATCTTCCGCACGAGCGGCGGGCAAGCTTCCTAGGATTTCAGCGCGCGAATGGCCGGGTGGGGACACGCAACTACATCGCGGTGGTTGCGGCCAGCAACTGCGCGGCGTATACGTCCGAGTTGATTGCGCAGAGCTTCGCGGAGGAATCGCTTCCTGCGAATGTCGACGGGGTCGTGGCGTTTCCGCACGGAGAAGGATGCGGGCAGGCGATCGGGCCCGATACGGACCAGTTGGAGCGCACGCTGAAGGGGGTGCTGGATCATCCGAATGTTTCGGCCGCGCTCATTCTCGGTTTAGGCTGCGAGGTGAACCAGATTGGGCATTACTTGGGCAACGAATCGGCAACCAATATTCCGGCGAATTTGCAAGGCCTGACGCTGCAAGAATCCGGAGGAACACTCGGCGCGGTCGAGGCAGCCCGCAAGCAACTGCGGCGATACATCGACAAGGCAGTGGCGGAAAAGCGCGTGGAAGTGCCCGCTTCCAAAATTATGCTGGGCCTGAATTGCGGCGGATCGGATTCGTTTTCGGGCATTACGGCGAATCCGGCGTTGGGTTACTGCTGCGATCTGATTGTGGACCAGGGCGGGACCGTGGTGCTGGCGGAAACGACCGAAATTTTCGGAGCGGAGCATCTGCTGGTGCGCCGGGCGAGAAATCCGGAGATTGCCAGCAAGCTATTGGGGTGCGTCGCGAAATACAAAACGTATCTGCGGCAGTTCGGAGGCAGCTTTAACGACAACCCATCGCCGGGAAATAAGGAAGGGGGACTGACGAATATTCTGGAGAAATCGCTGGGAGCGGTCGCAAAGGCGGGAACCAGTACGTTGGAAGAGGTGGTGGACTATTCGGAACGAGTCAGCGGGCCGGGTTTTGTGTTTATGAACACGCCCGGGTACGATCCGGTCTCGATTACGGGACTCGCCGCCGGTGGCGTGAACCTGATTGCATTCACAACAGGGCGGGGCAGTGCGATCGGGTTCCCTAGCATTCCGGTTTTGAAGATCGCGAGTAATTCCAGAACGTATCGGCGCATGCAGGGCAATATGGACATAAACGCCGGGCGGATCGCGGACGGTGAGGCGACCGTCGAGCAGCTTGGAAAAGAGATCTTCGAAACATTGCTGCGGGTGGCATCCGGCGAGCGGACGCACGCAGAGGAACTGGGGCACCACGAGTTTGCACCGTGGCGCATCGGGCCGGTGCTTTGAGGCTGTTTTACCAAACGAACTCGTTTTTACCAAACGAACTCGGGCCGGGCATGCGGGGCCCCTACAGGGATTGTTTACAGCTCGACAAAGTTTTATTTTCTTAGTTGAATCAGTAGCTTAGAGGTGATTTTAAGCCGCGTGCGGTGCTGGGGCGTGTCGATACTCGGGCGAGATGACCGAACAAATTCTGAAGCTGCAGCCCGACCGCACCCTTTACCTCCGCGGCTTCGACGGCACGGGCGCGGCGGCCTCGCTTTGTCAGACCAGCCCAACCGGTTTTACCGTTTGCGGTGTTTTCCGCGATATGGCGGACTTCTGCGTTTTGATCCTGTACGACGCAGATAACATCTTCGAGCATTATTCGGTCAAATATCTCCCCAGCTTCGATTTATCCGGCATGGTGCTCAACTTCAACTTGAGCTACCAGGGCCTTCAGCCTATCGATTCGGCCAAATTTTCCTGGATCGACTGGGCGAACCTGGACGTGATCGATGCAACGGGACACCCGAAACTGCCTGCGCCAAGGCTGTGGGATTACGCCACGCTTGTCTCCGGCAATTACGCCGTTGCCCAGGGGACTTACACGTTCAGCGCTCCGGGGGGCTGCACCATTTACGACCGGCTGACCTTGTTCGTGAACAACGCCGAGTTCGATTTCGTCGCAAATGGCGGAGAAACCGCCGCAGAGGTTGCGGAATGGTTCGTGAATGCGATCAACACATATGACTGGTCCACCTTTGCGCAGAGCAGCGTGTCCATTCTTGCATCCACCGACGGGAATGGAGGTCTAACGCTAAAGAATGCGCGAACGGGTCATGTGAACGTCTCGGGAGTGAATGTCGAATGGTCGGATGGGGTTAAGTTCCCCGGGATTGCGCCGGGCTCGGCAATCTATCTCGGAGGCATTGGTTACACGGTAGCGGCTGTAACCAGCCCGACCTCTCTTACGCTGACATCCGCGGCGACATCGGGCACGTTTTACTATCTGGCGGAATACGGCGGATCGGATGGGAACGGCCTCGCGGTGTACATGGTGGTCCGGCCAGGGAACGTGAAGCTGCAGGTGAACAATCCCGTGTTGCAGCTAACGGGAGGGAACTCCGATAACGTTGTCTGGAACATTTCAATCGACTTTTCTGTCCTGGGAATCGATCAGATAAGGCAGGCGTGGCTGACGTTTGCGCCAAGGTTGCCGGATAGCGGGGCTTATGCCGATACCGAATGGACCGCCACGTTCAGCAACTGGTCGGTTTCCGATCCGAACAATGTAAGGCCGCTCCAAATCGCCGGGCCTGGCAGCGTTCGAGTGGCGAATGACGATAATCGCGTTACGTATGCGGGCGCCGGCTGGAAAGTGCAGTCCGCTAATAACTACTGGCATGGTTTTGCTCGGGTGACAGCCGAGGCCGGCGATTCGGTCACGATTTCGTACGCGTGCGACCAGACTCACGACCTGTATCTGGGGACGTCGTTGTATTTGGATCGCGGCAGTGTCAGCGTCACGCTCGATGGCGATACGCCCACGTCGCTGAATTGTTATCTGAACACGGGGTCTGAAGTTGTGACCCGGCGGCTGCTGCGCAAATCTGTTCCTAGCGGGACTCACAGCGTCACGCTGACCCTTCAAACGTCAAACCCTTTCATCTTCGATTACATTGAAGCGGCAGTTGGCACAGGCGATATCAACGACGCCATTGTCACTTGCGAGAACGTAAGCCCGGCGCTCGATTTCGATACCGACGCAACTTACAAGATGAGCCCACAGCGGCTACTTTGGCATGTTCAGAAGCTCGGGTTCAGAGGACAGTTGAACGAATATCTGGGTGTCTTCTGGTGGAATCAGCGGAAGCGAGCGGGGGGCGTGTGGAATTCAGCGGTGGTGACGTTCGGCGGGAACTGGGCGAACGGCGATGTGGCCCAAGTCAGTATAGGCGGCTTCACGATGACGAAGTCGACCATTACCTGGGACACGGCGGATACCATTGCGCAGCATTTTGTCTTCTACATCAATTCCGCGAGCGTTTCGATGTGGGCTGAGAAGACGGGCACGGGCGAAATAACCATTCATACGCGGACGCCGAACTGGGGCGACACGCTGTCGGTGAATCCAACTGCAAAAATCAGCACGTCCGGCACTCTCGCACGAGGCGCGGATGGCGTTTGGGAAGTGGATCCGTCCGCCGCGAATCCGATTAATTTTCCGGTTCGTGAATGGCATGCGGATCTGTTCCATGAGGTGAAGGCGGCGGGACTGGCGATCACGACGGCGTTCTCCATGAAGTTGGTTAACCCGCCCGACGACGGCACGGTCGCCAATGCGTGGCAGGCGCGATTTTACGACGGGACACCCGTTACGACGGATACCGGATTCGCCAATCTCAAGTCGTCGCAATGCGCCTTCGTCGACAATATGACGGAATTTCAGAAATCCGTCTATCCCGTTATCGCGGGGCTGCAAAGCGCGGCGGGTCTCACACCGTGGCTTCAATTCGGCGAGTTTCTTTGGTGGTTCTATTCGTCCATGGCACAGCCCGTCGGGTTCTGCGCGTTTACAGATCCGATCAGCATCGGCGTTGCTCAGCCGCACGGGATGGCGACCGGCGACCGGGTGGTTATCTCGGGCGTGGCGGGATGCACGTCGGCGAATGGAACGTGGCTGATCACGGTTACGGACTCAACGCACTTCACCATACACGTTGCCCCAAACGGTGAATGGGTGGCGGGTTCCGGGCAGGTGCGCGGCGGATCGATGGCGTATTACGATGCGGTCACAGCTGCAGCAGCGCAGTCTGCGCTCGGTCGCCCGCTGTACAAGTTCACATGTCAGGACGACGACCCTACGGTGAATGGCGGCGCAGACGCAAGTTTCCTGGCCGGTCGCCTGAAGGCTCACGTCGACGCGATACGGGGCGCAGTGCTTGCGCAATATCCGGATGCCAAATTCGAAATACTCTATCCGAATGATGTGAACAACCCGGTCTGCCTGCTTGGCCCTGGAGTTCAGTACCCGCAGGGCGGACGGCTGAATGCGGCGGTGAACCTGCCCCCCGAATGGCAGACGAAGGCGGGCAGCGGGCTCGATCGTTTCAAGGTGGAGGCACTGAGTTGGGGCGCGACGTACTTCCATATGGACCTGGCGCATGAGGCGATTGTGTTCGCGCTCACAACGCCGATGGCATGGGATCAAGCCGATGTTGCGTATCTGATCCCCTGGTACAACGGAACGTGTCCGTGGCCGCGGGAGTTTATGCTGGCCAGCACGCGGGGCTTGGGCCTGGTCAACTTGTGGGCGTACGACCACCTGGCGCTGATGTCGTGGCCGCTGCCGTTTCCGACGTGGATACAGCGATCGACGTTTGGCGGGTAACTGAAGGCTACAAATTAGCCGCGCCGTTCGTGGCGGAATCGATGGCGCGGGCTACGCGGTTCGCCGAGCGCGTGGCGGCTTCCTGGCCCCAGTTGAGGTTGTCGCAATAGGCTCCAGCGAAGTGAATGCGGCCGTGTGGCTCGATGAGCGCGGGCCAGAATTTCTTCAGCTCGCCCGGTTTGTACTCGGTGGTTTCGCAGGCCATGCGCCACGGGTCCTTCGACCAATCGATGATTCTTGCGTACTCAATCGTGTCTTTCTCGGGATAGCTGGCGCGAAAGGTTTCGAGCGCCGTCTCCGCTTTTACTCCCGGTGCAGCGGTTCCCACGATTAAGCCGCGCGGGGTCTCCACTTCGTCGGGCATGGTCCACACGTGTTCCAGGGTCTGCTCAGAAAACTCGATATTAATACCGGTCTTGTTATTGCGCCAAAAACGGGTTCGCGCCTGCAGCACCGGGCGCGTGGCGGAATAGTAAGGCACGTTGGCCACTGCCCATCGCTTGGTATCCGGCAATGCGGGAGTGATGGGAATCTGCCTCAGCATGACCGCCGACATGCAGCACACCAGGTAATCCGCCGAGATCTGCGCCGGCTTTCCAAACTCGCGATAATCTACCGTCACGCCGCTGTTTCCCTGCCGGATGGCAGTAACAGGACAACCCAGCTTCACGCGTCCGGGTAACTTTGCGGCGAACGTTTCGGGCAGCAGACTGTTGCCCCCTTTCAGACGAAACACCTGAGTCGGCCAGAGCGGAACGCCGCGCCGTTTCAAAATAGCGGTATGCCAGACGGTGTGAAGCGCGGAAGACGACCCACCGGCGAATCGTACACCGGCATCGGATGCGCCCTCGCGCTGCAAGAGCTGAGCGGTAGTAATGTTATCCAGTTCGTCCAGGCCGGCATCGAACGGGCGGTATTCGTCGTGGAATGAATCTGTGTATTTGTCCAGGTAGAGACTCGGCAGATCCCACCACGGGTGCTGGGTAAGAAAGTTGATTTCGCGCTGATTGAGCCCGAACCCGGAGAGCACTTTCGGATTTGCGAGTTCAGCTTCGGAATACAGCCGGTCTCCGATACGCCGCATCATGTGGTCGCGGCGATGATCCTGGATATGGGGGAGATTGAATTCGCGGACGTAACCCCAGTAGAGGTCATAACCGGGTTTGGTGAATTGCTCCGCCCCGGCGTCTACGTACAAGCCGTCGGGCAAATTATCGCGGACGGTCATAACGTGGCCGCCCACCCGCCCCGAAGCTTCGAGTACGGTGACATCGTGGCCCCGGCGGTTCAGCTCGTAGGCGCAGCAGAGGCCCGCAATGCCGCCGCCCGCAACCACTACACTCTTCTTATGCGCTGCTTGCGCCTGCTGGGAGGCCAGCGCCAAGCCGGCGCCTGCGCCCATCTGTAATACGTCTCGACGAGTCATGATTTTCAAATCTTCCGATTCAAGCCAGTCTATAACCAAGTGATGGAAACGGTTTCGGCGATCATACCAACCTGGAACCGAGCCGCCCTGATTGAATCCCTGCTCACGAACCTGGCGGAGCAAACGCGGCCGCCAGATGAGGTGATTGTCGTCGATAACGGCAGCAGGGATGAAACGCTGGCCGTGGCAAGAAAGCTGGGCGCGGAGGTTATCGCGTTTCCCGAGAATCGCGGATTCGCGGTCGCGGTGAATGCAGGCATTCAGCGGTCATCCAGTGACTGGGTGCTGATCCTCAACAACGATGTTCGTCTGGAGCCGGACTGGATTGAGCGGCTGCTGGGGAGCGCGCAGCAGGAGAGGGCAGCCTTTGCCGTAGGTAAGCTGCTGCAGGAAGATGATCATGCGATTTTGGATGGAAGCTGGGATCTGGTTTCGCGGGCCGCCTATGCGTGGCGCTGCGGTTGGGGCCGCAGGGATGAGGGCATCTGGACTAAGAGGCGAACGATACGTCTGGCGCCCATGACGGCCGTGCTCTATCGTCGCCGGGTTTTCGATGAACTTGGAATGCTGGAGACCCGGTTCGAATCGTATTACGAGGACGTGGATTTTGGCGTGAGATGCGCTTTGGCCGGGTTTGAAGGGATTTACGAGCCGGAGGCGGTTGCGTTACATTCGGGCAAGGCGACGCTCGGGAAAAACGGCGCGCGTGTGATGTATTTGAGCGCGCGGAACCAGGTTTTGCTGCTGGCGAAACATTATCCGGCCCGAACGCTGCTGCGGTTTGCGTGGCCGATTTTCGTCGGCCAGATGCTTTCGCTTGCGACCACGGCGAAGCACGGCCACTTGCTAGCCGGTATGCGCGGAAAGGCGGAGGCGTTGCTCAGATGGCGCACCTTTCGAAGCGACCTGCAAGCCGCAAGCCGG
>DATIMA010000090.1:0-7621 GCA_035475915.1 Bryobacteraceae bacterium | reverse complement strand
AACCAACGCTCGCGGGTTCGGAAGGACGCCGTGCGAATGGCTCGAGGGAAGCGCCATTGCAACAACAGCCTAGAACATCTGCCACTCCGCTGGCGCGGACCATTTCCGCCTGTCAGCTTGCACCAAATCAGCGGAAGAGCCCACTTTAGAGTAGCGAAATCACAAAGGACAGTACCGTGTGCCCGCCAGCTTCGGTTCTAACTTGCACTCCATTTGGCGCCACATCCTTGCCAGCTAAGTTCGTAGGTGCAACACAACCGTTCCATTGCGAAGTTTAATTTTGGAGCCAACCCAACCAGTGGTGCCCCTCTGTTGCTGCAACGCTGGACCAGGGTCTTGAACAACAAACTCGATGACGTGTTCCGTCAGTGATATCCGAGGTTCCGGCCACTACCGCGGGAAATGAACCGGAAGGCGGCCTGCCTCCCGCCTCTCAGCGCTCTCGAACCGCCGTGTAATTGTCAATACCAATTGAAAAGTAGCCAAAGTTCCAGTTGAAAAGGTAGCCACCCAAAAACGTTGCTTGCGGCATCGGAAATGACGATTTCAGAAGCCGCCTTTCCCCCTATTAGGAAGAAGGTTCGGAACGGCCCGGAGGGGTCAAGGGCGCGCTGGTTTTGCGCGGCGAAGCGGACCCTTGACGGCGAGGACCGTTCTGGAATGCCTGGGTTGGGGGAAAGGCGGCTGGCCGGTTACCGTCTTCTTCGGCTCGCGGGAACAGCCCGGCTTTCCTCCGGTCTTTTAAGCGGTAGCTCTCACCGCGGATGTTGATGGTATGTGAGTGATGCAGCAGTCGATCCAGAATCGCGGTAGCGATGATCGGGTCTCCGAAGATCGATCCCCAATCGCCATAGCTTTTGTTGGATGTGAGAATGATGCTGCCACGTTCGTACCGTGCGCTCACGGGTTGAAAGAAAATCGTGGCGCCCAGATCATCCAAGGGCAGGTAACCCATTTCGTCGATGATGAGTACTTTGGGTGCGAGATAGACCCGCATTCTCCGATCCAGCCGGCCTTCGCGATAGGCCCGACCCAGATCATTCACCAGATCGTGCGCTGTCATAAAATAAGCTCCGAAGCCGGACTGAATCGCAGCTTCGGCCAAGGCCACACTCAAGTGCGTTTTCCCCACCCCAGGTGGCCCGAGCAGGATGACATTACTGGCTTCATGAATGAAGCGTAGAGAGCGCAGTTCCCGCACCTGGCGCTCGTCGATCGACGGCTGAAAGCTGAAGTCGAACTGATCGAAGGTCTTGATGAAGGGCAGATGGGCCAACTGGAGCCGCGCTCGCAGATAACGAGTGCGGCGTGCGTCTACTTCACAGCTCAGCAAATCCTGCCGGAAGTCAGCGTAACTGGGCTCCTTTTTGGAGGCCTGCTCGAGCAGATTCTCCAAACGTGCTTCCACCGCTTTCAACCCGAGGCCCTTCAAGGTCGCCTGTAATCCTTCTATCGCAGTCATTAATGATTGCCTCCGAAGGCACTTTCGTAGGCGGCTAAGGGACGAACCTCCACCACCGGTGCCGTGCTCTGAATGTGAATCAGGATCTTGCGCTCCACTCTGGCGCCCGGCGGAATCCCCCGATGATGTTCCGGCTGCGTCGCCGTTAGATGCCCACGTGGCGTTTTGCGGTGAGCCGCAATGCATTGCTCTCCGTAGTGAACTTGGATATCGCCGCACTGCTCACGCACCCACACCGAACGGCCGGCAAACTGCCAGGGCACTGAGTAGCGACTGCCTTGCCAGGATACATAGGCGTCGCGCCCTACTTTGCGCAGTTCGTCATCCCCATACGGATAAGCCGGACGTTTCTCCAGGGGCAACAGATGTGCTTGCTCTACCTGCCAACGAGACATCACTGCCTCGTGAGTTGTCCCGTGAATTCGCTGGTTGGCCACTTCCCACACCCAGGCACGAAGCTGTGCGTTCAGGTCAGCCAATCCGCCCGGTTCTCGTCCTTGTAAGCCGCATAGAAAGTTTCGGCGCACATACTTTACGCTCGACTCTACTTTGCCCTTCGTTTGCGCCCGGTAGGGGCGACACAGCCGTGGCGTGAATCCCCAGTAGCGGGCAAAGTCCAGAAACACCGGATGCCAGACAATCTCACCACGATCATTGGTCTCCAGCCGCACCGTTTTCATGCGGTCATATAAGATCTCTTCCGGTACACCACCCAGTTGCCGAAACGCTTCTTCATGCAAACGCAGCAGCGTCCCTAGTTTTTGATCCGTCGCGGCCTCGGCCATCATGCTGCGGCTGTAGCCTAAGGTGAAGGTAAAGCCCCACAGCTTGCGTACGTCTCCGTCTGTTTCCAGTGAGCCCAAGTGTCCCCAATCCACTTGTGCCTGCTGTCCTGGCGCGGTTTCAAAGCGACGTACCGCCACTGATTGCGCCGCTTGTCGCTGTGGTCGCAACCAATCCGTCAGCAGTGTGTAACTGCCCGTGTATCCACGCTCGCACAACTCGCGCCGTAACACCTGCCCATTCCAAACACCGGCCGCCAGACGCTCGCCCAAATAGTCTTTGAACGGTTCCAGCTTGCCGATACCAGGCTTGCGCGGCCCGTACTCCGGCACACTCTTCGGTCCGATCAAATACTTGCGGACCGTCTTCCGGCAATAGCCCGTCATCCGGCTGATCGCTCGAATGCTCAGCCCCTGACGCTTCAACTCGTCGATATCGCCCACGTCTTTCCCCCGTAACAGATCCGCTACCTCCTCTGCTTCCAAAGTCGATAACGGCTTGGCCTCTACTTACGGGTGGCCACCTTCTCAACTGGCATTATGGGAATTTTTGCACTGGCGCTGACAGGCAGACTGATGGCAACCGTGGACCACGTCACGGCGGGAGACACTTTCCCAGCGGACATCGTTGCTTATTCGGCGCCGTCGTACTCCAGCGATGGCACGCGCGTTACCGCCTCGGAACCCTATTTCCTTGGCTCATCGCCGAGCAAGTTTATCCAGACGAGCTTCGACACTCAAGGTCGTGTGGTATCCGTCCAGCGGCTCGCTGCCGGTGCCGTAGAAAAGACGCTTCGAACCAACACGTATAACGCTGATGGCAGCACTAGCTCAACGGATTCGAACCGTCATGTTACACGCGTCTACACCAATGCGCGCCGCGCTGTCGTCCGCGTGAATGATGCGGCAGGCAACGATAGTTACTATTGCCATGACGACAGCTTTGGCAGCTATCGCGTCGCGCTCCCATCGGTGCCTTCGAGAACCCATCCAATCCAGAAGATTCCGCGATCCCCAACTTGAGCGAACGGCGCTTCACGTATAACGGCTTCGGTCGAGTGACCTCGGCTACCGATCCTCTCTCGCGTCTGACCGTCTACGCTTACGATGATGCGGGAAACCTGACCGGCTTAAACCACTTTCCCTCTCCGGATTCACCTGCGACCAGCCGCTTGACATATACCTATGACGCCTTGGATCGAGTGCTAACGGAGGGCGACGGCGCCGCAACCAAGGTCAGCTACGTCTACGACAATTACGGCGGGCTGGGGCCGCCTGACCCGGGAAGTCCGGTGGGGCGTCTCACGGCCGTCTTCGATCTATCAGGAAGCACCTTCTTCACCTATGATTCCCGCGGCAATATCCGGCAGAAGTTCGTAACGCTCGCCGGTTTGAATGGGTTGTGCCTGGGCAACTGGGGCCCGCCCATCTGCGGGTCGTTCGAGTATGACTTCTCGTACGACGACCAGAATCGGCTACTTACGATAACCTTTCCGGCATTCCCGACACTGAACTCGGCGCGCCCCGTGCAGACCTTTACATACAGCAAGGATGGTGTGTTGACAGACATCGCTCAGGACGGCACGGCCTATGCTCACCACTCGAATTTCAACGCGTTGAAACAGGTGGGCGCGCAATGGCTCTTCAAGGTGTGTCTCTTCGAGCCGAACAATTGCACGGTCGCGAACGAGACAACTTACGCCTATCAAGCCGACCACCTGGTGCAGAATCTGCGCACAACCAAAGCCGGCATCGGCCGCGTTGGCACGGGGACCCGCAGCGATCTCATCATTCAGGACGATACGTACAGCTACGATCTTGTGGGAAATCTGATCTCGATTTCGGACAACAGACCAACGTCGGCCAAAACCTATACCTATATGGACGGCAACAGAACGGTCAGCGTAAACACCGATCACAGCGCGACGTCCGCCTATGATGCGCTGGATCGTTTGACCGCCTGGGTTCCGAGCGGCTCGCCCGACGTCGCCACTTACGCTTACGATGCGCTCGGCAATCTTACGGGTGACGGCGGTGATGCGGTCGCCTACACATCTTGCGGTTCCGTAGGCGCTCCTGGCCATTGCATCACGAGGTTCGCCGGTAGCGACTCGTTCGAAAATGCTACCCTTGAGCATTTCGCGGTTGTCCCGCTTGGGCACGGCACGTTGGTTCCCGTCTCGGGCGAAACCGTCTGGTCGGCTGAGCACGACAGTGAAGGTAAAAGAACAACGCTGTTTGTGGGTGCGAATGGCGGTATCTACACTTACGCTTACGATTACAAGCAGCGCCTCAACCAAGTAACGCACGACGGACATGCCGCGGCGACGGAAAGCTATCAATACAATTACGCCGGGGAACGGACACACAAAATCTTCTCGCAAGGAGGCGGTTCGACTACTACTTGGTTCATCGGTCCTGACTTCGAGGTTCAGCAAAGCAGTTCCGATCCAGCGGGAACTTACTCGACCACGCGTTATATCGGCGATGTTGCTGTCATCACAGCGGGAAATCCCATCACCGGTCAGGCGTCCGCGCCGACAGTCGCGGCTAACGCCGGCAAGGCGATGACCGGGGATCTCGATCGAGGGAATGCTCAGGGAACTTACCTCAGGATCGAGGACCGCCAAGGTTCCACGGCTATCATGACCCAATCGGGCGGACCGGCGATTACCGGCGGCGTCAGCGGCGCGGAACTGTCCCGCTACACCTATGATCCCTGGGGACAGCGATTGCAAGCAGCCAGTCCATCGGACACCGTGCATCACGAGACCGGTTTCGACACGACGCCAGTTCAGTACACGGGCCAGAGGTACGAAGACTATAGTGGGCTGATGTTTTACGGTGCACGGTACTACGATCCAACGACCAGGCGTTTCTTGGTCGCGGACGATCCAGGAGGCGGTAGCAACACAGCGCAGGCGTTGAACCGATACGCCTACGTGTATAATAACCCATTGCGCTACGTTGATCCTACCGGACACCAGGCCGACGACGAAATTCCCACTATCAGTTTCAGCATGCAAATAGACTCTGAACCAGTGGGAGACGATAGCTCCGATGAATTCGGGATCGGCCAATTACGGTGCGGCGTGTGCAACGACCCTTCGTTTGATGTTGTTTTCTCGAGCAACGGCCCACTCGAAACCCGCACAAGCGACGTGGCTGCGTCTTTGGCACCCGATGATCCATTTCTTGGGGAGGAAATGGAGAACGGCATGCCGGTCCAGGTTCCGGGCGAAGCCTTCAATCAAGAGACGCGGTACCGGTTTGGGTTGTCGGAAGGCGCGAAGGCAGGCCTGCAAACCGCGGCCGACGTTTTCAACCCGCCCGAGTTCATAGATAGGCGATTTTTCAGTGGATGGCCTGTGACACAGCTGGCACTGGCTGCACTGTTGCACTTTGCGCCAGTCGACCCTGTGCCAGCGGAATCCATCGGAGCCTTTTCGACACCATCAACATTTACCGTGTGGAGGGGCCTGGAAATGCGCGGCTGGCGCTGGGCAACTCCGGTGATGTGACGATTAGCGGCAACCGCATATTGTTTCTCACTTTTGCCGATGAAGCTGAAGCCAATAGTTACTATCTTTACCATGGAGTAAGTTATCCGGGGACGGTGATCAAATCGTTCGAAGTGCCTGCATCCTTGCTCGATTACGTTATCGAGAACAGCGTTCCTCCTCGCCTCGCTCGCTCCTATCCCGCGGCCGCTCTTCACGTGGACCGAACGGTGGCCCCGAACCAGTTCGGTTTCCGGGCGAACTGGTTTCCCATCTTAGAAAATGAGATTGTTCCGGGATCGCTTCGAGGAGCCATTATCATTCATTGACGATTTGGGTAACCCGGCTAAACTTTGCCTCACTCGCTCCCACGAGTTGATCGCGCGAACGGTTCGTGCAAAGCTCAGCGGAAGCGCCGGTTTCGGCAATATGATTCGTGTTCCTGTGGCCGTGCGAGTCGTTGCATGGTAACAGTCGGAGTGCGGACGAGAATAGGAGCAGTCACACGACCTGTGGCAACCGATGGTTACGAGGTACTCTGGCCGAATGCACCTGGGCCGCTTCGGTAAAGAAGGATTGCTTTCTAAGGGATAAGTTCTGGCGGATCACGACCAAGTCTGGGGACAAAAAGTCTCCCGCTGTCATCGCTATCGCTCACACATTGTTAATTCTTGTCTATCAAGTCCTCACGACCGGACAAGCCTACCAGGCTAAGCAAGGGCCGGTTCTCGGCGAGCGTCAGAAGCAGAGATTGATTCGGCATCATATTCGTCGGTTTGGGAAATTAGGTATCGCCGTTCATTCATCGCGCCCCGCCGCAGCACCCACAGCCGACTAGTGGCTTGTCTCTGAGAAACAATGAGCATGGGCCGTTGTCTAATGTAGCGTGCCCTTTTCTGCCGAGGCAATCATATTAACGGCCGAAGAACGATGGGAGTTGGAGCAGATGAGGCAGTCGCGCACGCTTCCTGCGGGCGATGTGTTCCGGGCTCGACTGATATTGATGCTCGCTGAAGGTGAGCCGTATCGAAGGATCCAGGAGCGGCTCGACACGACGGCGCCGACTATCTCGCGTTGGAAAGAGCGATTCTTGAAAGAGCGTGTTGAAGGCTTGCTCGAGATCCGACACCCGGGGCAGAAGCCATCCGTGATAACGCCGGCGCTGCAGGCCAAGGTGTTGGAGGCGACTCGACGCACGCCGAAGGATGGATCGACTCATTGGTCCTGTCGCAAATTGGCCGCTCAACTCGGGGTGAGCAAAGACACTGTGCAGCGCGTCTGGCTTGAGGCCGCACCGGCTGGAGCGCTATATGGCCAGCGACGACCCGGATTTCGAACACAAAGCGGCTGACATCATCGGGCTGTATTTGCATCCGCCGCAACATGCGGCCGTGTTCTGCGTGGATGAGAAGTCGGCCATTCAAGCACTCGACCGGCTGGACCCGGTACTGCCGCTGTCACCGGGACGAGCTGAGCGCCATGGCTTCGAATACTATCGTCATGGCACGCTTTCGCTGTACGCCGCTCTGGATGTGCGCAGCGGCAAGGTCCACGGCAAAACGGCCGCTCGCCACACCAGCGATGAGTTTGTGGATTTTCTGCAGCAAGTGGTTGGGTTGTGCAAGCCCAAACAAGACATTCACGTCATCCTCGATAACCTTTCCGCGCACAAGACACAGAAGGTCGCCGGCTTTCTTCAGGATCATCCAACCGTGAAGCTCCACTTCACGCCCACATACTCGTCCTGGTTGAATCAGGTTGAAACCTGGTTCTCACGCACCGAGCGGAATGTCATCGCACGTGGTGTCTTCAGCTCTGTTCGCGATCTCTCCCGCAAGCTCATTCGCTACATCCGCGCCTACTCGAAAACTGCGCGA
>DATIMA010000089.1:0-9189 GCA_035475915.1 Bryobacteraceae bacterium | reverse complement strand
GATGAAGGGACGATCCTATTCCGAAACCGTAAAGGTGCTGGCGGCCGGCATGGTGCTGGCATTTGCGCTGGGGCTGTCGCTGCGGCCGTGGATTCCGATGATCAAACAACTGTGCACGCCATCGTTCATTTTTTACAGCCTTGGCTGGGTGTTCTTTATGTTGATCGTCTTCTACTGGCTGGTGGAAATGCGCGGCTACAAACGCGCCGTTTTCCCGCTGCTAGTCCTGGGGATGAACTCGATTTTCATCTACTCGTTGGGCGAACTGCTTCACGGCTGGTTTGACCGCGCGGTCGGAGTGTTCACGTTCCATTTCGGTTTTTTGGGCCTGTTTGCGCCCGTGGCACAATCCTGCACGGTGCTTTTCGCAATGTGGTGCGTGTGCTACTGGCTATACCGGCGCAAGATCTTCCTGAAGGTTTGAAGAATTCAGATGTATGCGCCACAGGTACGATACTCTGTTCATCAGTGCCGGTTGATGCTCGGAGGATGCACGCTAGAAACGCTTACCAGTAATTAGCTCTCCCTGCGGCCGCCTCTTGTTGAGATGTGAGAGACACGGGTTTTCCACCCTCGCGTTCGGCTAACCTGTCACGCTTCTTCCGAACAAAAAGACATGGCCCGTGGTGTGCCCTCGCTACCCTCCCGGTATTTCTGCTGCTTGCGTGGTCCGCGCAAAGTGCAGCACCGCACCGTGTTTTGCTGCTGAATTCTTATCATCAGGGCTACGCCTGGACCGACGATATTGTCCGTGGAGTCACGGATGCGCTGAAGGCGAACGCCTCGCCAGTCAACATCGATATCGAATATCGCGATTCCCGCCGGCATGAGGATTCCGCTGCCGACTATGCGTTTGCGCTGTTTCTGCAAAGTAAATTCGTGCACGATCATTTCGACGTTATCGTTGCTTCCGACGACCGGGCGGTTGAATTTCTTCTGAATCACCGGGCGCAGCTCTTCAGCGATGTTCCGGTGATCTTTTGCGGGGTCAATGAGTATCACGGCAGCAGCGCGTATGTGAGCGCGAATCCGGGTTCGCACCCATGGCTAGCCGGTGTTCTGGAGCAGATCGCTCTCGACAAAACCGTCGACCTCGCTTTGCGGTTGCTGCCTGGAACGCATTCGATTGCGACCGTGGGTGAAGGCAACGAGGTGCATTACGACCGCGATCTGGCGAAGCGGCATCCGGATCTCTCGGTTCGCCGCATCCACACTCAACAGCTCACGCTGGATGAAATAGGAGCCGAGATATCAGCGCTGCCGCTTGATTCGATCGTGCTGCTGAGCGCCTTCTCGCGGGACCGCACCAAGCGTTTTCTCTCTATGGCAGAAAGCGTTAAGTTCGTCTGCGAGCGCAGCCCGGTGCCGGTGTTCGGCCTGAATAAAAATGAGCTGGGCTGGGGAATTCTGGGAGGAAAACTGAACGACGGTTACGCACAGGGCCGGGCCGCGGGTGAGATGGCCGCCTCCGTGTTGCATGGCGTTCCACCGAGTGCTATCGGCATTCGATGGGAGAATCCCAGCCCGTATGAGTTTGACTGGCGTCAACTGGTCCGGTGGGGGATTCCAATCTCCACGCTTCCAGCGGGAAGCGTCGTGATCAACCGTCCGAAATCGTTCTACGCTTTACACCCTATCTGGGTATGGGGCGGCATTATTTTCATTCTGTTCCAGTCGGGCGTCATCGTTCTGCTGCTGACCCAGCGGCGGCAGCGGGTTAAGGCAGAACGCGCGCTGGCGACTCACGCCCGGCAGTTGGCGCGCTCCAACTACATGCTGGAGCAGTTTGCGCAGGTCACCGCTCATGATTTTCAGGAGCCGATCAGAACGGTTGCGGTCTGCGCCGAGCTTCTCGGCCAGTCCGTCCGGGGGACACTGGATGCGGAATCCGAGCGGGTCCTCGGCTTTGCCGTGGGTAGTGCGCAGCGTATGCACTCCATGGTTCGAAGCCTGCTCGATTGGGTTACGGTAGTCGATAACCTCGATGGGCATGGCGATGTGACGGACACGGCCGCCGTTCTGAATCAGGCGCTCGAGAGCCGCCGATCACGGATCGAAAAGGCGGAGGCCGTGATCGCCGCAGGATCGTTGCCAGCCATTCATATTCGGGCGGCGCATCTGCTGCGGGTTTGGGAGCATCTGTTGGACAATGCCCTGCGCTATCGCGGTTCGCTGCCGCTGCGAATTGATATTTCGGCGGATCGCGTGAACTCCGGCTGGCGCTTTGCGATGCAGGACAGCGGCGTTGGTATTCCTACTGTTGCCTACGAACGGATCTTTGGGGTTTTCAAGCGCCTGGATCGGACCGACGAGCACGGAATGGGCATGGGACTGGCAATCTGCCGCCGCATTGTGCAGCACTACGGGGGCAGAATCTGGGTCGAATCGCACGCGGGCGAGGGATCGAAATTTTACTTCACGATACCGGACCCCGACCGCCGGCCAGTGACGAGAAAAGCCAAGCGATGACATCCGCCCGTAAACTCGTCCAGGTTCTGATCATCGAAGATAATCCGGCCGATGTTTACATCACGCGCCTGGCTCTGGCAAAAGAAATGAACTTCGAAGCCGTGGTGCTGGACGATGGGGCTCCGGCCATTACTTACCTGAAATCGGAACCCCCGTACGAGGGCACTCCAACACCCGATCTGGTTATTCTCGATCTAAATCTTAAGACCATCGATGGCCTGGAGGTTTTGCGATGGATCAGGGCCAAACCGAATCTGCTGCGCCTTCCTGTGGTGGTACTGAGCTCGTTCCCGCCTGACGCACAGCACGATGCAGCGGCACAGGCAAACTGCTACATACAGAAACCGGGAAGCCTGGACGAATACATGCGAATCGGACGGGTGATACGAGAGTGTTTTGAGGAAGCGCAAGGGCCGGTGGGATGAGAATTCTTGGGACAGACCGGAATTGTCGATCCTGTGGCCGTCTGTTCGATCTCTAAGTAGAACCGGGTTCGGCCGGCAAGGCGTCGGGGACCGTGGTTAAAACATAGAGACAAGAACAGGAGATACGAAGATGCGATTCATGGTGATGGTCAAAGCCGACAAGAACTCAGAGGCGGGTGTAATGCCTAGCGAAAAGCTGCTTACCGAAATGGGAAAATACAACGAAGAACTGGCGAAAGCCGGGGTGCTGCTCGCGGGCGAGGGTCTGCAAGCGAGTTCGAAAGGCGCGAGGGTCAGGTTCTCGGGAAACAAGCGAACCGTGATCGACGGGCCGTTTACCGAGACCAAGGAACTGATCGCCGGCTTCTGGATCTTCCAGGTGAAATCCAGGGAAGAAGCTATTGAGTGGGTGAAGCGCTGCCCAAACCCAATGGAAGGGGACTCCGAGGTCGAAATCCGACAGTTGTTCGAGCCATCGGATTTCGGCGCGGAAATCCAGGAATCGGAGGAGCGCCTGCACATGCACATTGAAAAGCCGGCGAATCGCTGATTTTGCAAGCATAGAACGCCAACAAATTGACCTCGAAAATGTGGCTATGCTAGCGTAATTCTTTAGGGAAGCCCGCTAACAGTCGTGGTGCGCTTGGGCTGGTTAAGCCGCGCCGGCTGGTCTATTTTCCACCCTAGTAAGCTCTGCATGGATTCAACGTTAAAGGCCATTGGTGACCTGCTGATTCAAGCAGTGCCCACCATTGTTTTCTTTATCATTCTGACCGTCTACCTGAAATACGTGTTCTTCAGGCCGCTGGCGCGGATACTGGACGAGCGGAAGAGGGCGACGGAGGGTGTCCGGGAGCTGGCGCGGCAAGCGTTTGAAGCAGCCGACCGGAAGAATTCCGAATTTGAACATGCGCTTCAGATTGCGCGGTCGGAACTGCACCAGGAACACGAAGCGCTACGGCGGCAGTGGTCCGAGGAGCAAGCGCGGATCATCGCGCGGGAGCGAGCCGAGGCGGACCGGAAGATCCAGGCTGCCAAGCAGCAGATCGCCCGAGAGATTGAGAAGGCGGAAGCCGAACTGGATGCCAGAGTCGAAAGCTTGAGTGAACAGATCGTACAAACATTGACGGCGCGGAGAGCGGCATAGTGGGTCGCAGAATCGCCTGGGTGGTCCTGTACGCAGCTTTGCTGGGTCTCGCGGGCAGCGCGACGCACGCCAGAGCCGACGAACTTACGCCGCAAGAGAAAGCCGCGCTCGATCGGGTGGGGCGTTGGAAGATTATTAACTTCAGCCTCTTCGCGATCGGCCTTGGGTACGCGCTGGTGAAATACTCGCCGCGCTTTTTTAACGCTCGCTCGGCGGACATCCAGAAGGCGATCAAAGATGCCACCGGCCTGAAACTCGAAGCTGATTTCCGCTATTCGGAGATTGACAGAAAGATGGCCACGCTGGCCGAAGCGGTTGCCAAGTTGCGCGCGGAAGCCGCGCTCGAGATGGAGCGCGAGCACCGGCGGGTGATTGGGCAGACCCAGGAAGAGATTGTCCATATCAGCCACAACGTCGCAGCGGAACTTGATGCCGTCCAAAATGAAGGCGCGGACCGGGTGCGGCGGCGCACCGCCCAACTAGCCCTCGGCCTTGCGGAACGGCGGCTTCACGACCGGTTCGCTTCCGGCGAGCCTGCAAGCCTTACGCAGGATTTCATTCACTTGGTAGAGCAGGGGAAAAACTAAGGTGGTAGGCGCAGTCTCCAGACATTACGCGGGCGCGCTCGCCGATGCCGTGTTTGCTCCCAACTCCGGCCTACAGCCCAAACAGGCGGTGGGGCAGTTGAAAACCGCGGCGGAGCTGATTGCCGGATCGAAAGACCTGGAGCGCGCCCTGCTTTCCCCGGCCGTCACCAGGTCTCGAAAACAAGCCGTCATTACGCGGTTGGCGGACGAACTGGGTTTCCACCGGCTCATTCGCAATTTTTTGCTAGTGGTGATCTCGCACCGCAGGACGGGCGATTTGAAAGAGATTGAGAAAAACTTCGATCTCATTGTGGATGAGCGAACGGGGTGGATTCGTGCTGAGATCGCCTCCGCCAGGGAGCTTGCGCCGGGGCAGCGGCAGCAGATCGAAGAGACCCTGGGCTCAAAGCTCGGTAAGTTCATCCGGGCGGAGTACAAGGTAGACCCGGCGCTGATTGGCGGCGTGCGGGCGCGGGTTGCATCGAGGGAATATGACGCAACAATCCGGGGCAAAATGGACAGCCTGCGCCAGCGCCTGGTAGCGCATCTTTAAAGGATTCAACTATGGCTCATATCAGAGCAGACGAAATCTCTCGCGTTCTGCAATCGGAGATTGAGAACTTCGATGCGGTCGCCAATGTCTCCGAAACCGGTTCGGTTATAAGCGTCGGCGATGGCATCGCCCGCATCTACGGTCTGGAAAATGTCATGGCCGGCGAACTGGTTGACTTCGGCGGCGATACAGTAGGTATCGCGCTGAATCTGGAAGAAGACCAGGTCGGCGCTGTGTTGCTGGGCGATTACACCAACATCAAAGAGGGCGGGCAGGTCCGGCGCACCGGCCGCATCATGTCCATTCCCGTGGGCGAAGCTCTGGTCGGCCGTGTGGTCAATGCGCTGGGCCGGCCGATTGACGGGAAGGGCCCTATCGACACGACGGAATTCAATCCGCTGGAGAGACTCGCTCCGGGCGTGGTCGACCGGCAACCGGTAAAACAGCCTGTGCAGACCGGTATCAAAGCGATTGATGCCATGGTGCCGATTGGCCGCGGACAGCGCGAGCTGATCATAGGCGATCGGCAGACCGGCAAAACGACCGTTGCGCTGGACACGATTATTAACCAGCGCGGGCAGGACATGATTTGCATCTACGTCGCCATCGGGCAAAAGCGCTCGACGGTTGCGCAGGTGGTGAAAACGCTGGAAGAACACAAAGCGATGGACTACACCATCGTCGTTGCAGCGACGGCTTCCGATCCGGCCCCCATGCAATACATCGCGCCATACGCCGGCTGCTCTATCGGCGAATATTTCCGTGATTCCAAACGCCACGCGTTGTGCGTGTACGACGATCTATCCAAGCACGCCGCCGCCTATCGCGAGATCTCGCTGCTGCTGCGCCGCCCGCCCGGCCGAGAAGCCTTTCCAGGAGATGTCTTCTATCTGCACAGCCGGCTGCTGGAGCGCGCTGCCAAACTGTCAAACGACAAAGGCGCCGGATCGCTGACTGCCCTGCCCTTCATTGAGACGCAGGCCGGTGACGTGTCCGCGTACATCCCAACCAATGTCATTTCAATCACCGACGGCCAGATCTATCTTGAAACCGATCTGTTCAACGCGAATATTCGTCCAGCGATCAACGTCGGCCTGTCAGTGAGCCGCGTTGGCGGGAGCGCGCAGATCAAAGCCATGCGTTCCGTCGCCGGCAGTTTACGCCTGGAGCTGGCGCAGTATAGAAACCTGGAGGCGTTCGCGCAATTCGGCTCCGATCTCGACAAGGCTTCGCAAGATCAGCTTAGTCGCGGTAAACGCTGGGTGGAGGTCCTGAAACAGCCGCCGTACTCGCCCATTCCGGTGGAAAAGCAGGTAGCGATTCTCTTCGCCGGGGCGAACGGGTATCTGGATGACATCGCGGTAGAGGATATCGGCCGTTTCGAGACGGACCTGTACCGGTATCTCGACAACAGCAAGCCTGAGCTTTTGCAGGCGATCCGCGGAAAGAAAGAGCTGAACGATGATATTAAGCGGCAGCTCAACGATGGGCTGAAGGACTTCAAACAGCGATTCCAGAGCGATAAAGGCCAGAAGGCCGCAGAGGGCAAGAGCTCGCCCAGCGGGACGAATCAAGGACCGAGCATGCCCGCTGGGCAAAGTGCGAACGGTGCGCGGCCGCCCGCCAGTGCAGAACCGGCTGCAAATACACAAGCACCGAGGACGCCCGCGCGGGTCTAGCGGATGCCGAGTCTGATTGATCTTCGACGCCGCATTCGCAGCGTCAAGAACATGCAGCAAATCACCAAGGCCATGAAGATGGTCTCGGCGGCCAAGCTGCGCCGCGCCCAGGAACGCGCGGTTGCTTCCAGACCGTATGCGGCGATGCTTTCGCGCGTACTTTCGAACGTCGCGGCAGCGGCTGCCGGCCTTCAGGAAACCGAGGATCTTCCTCTTCTGCAGGCTCGCGAAGAGAAGCAGATTCAACTGATCGTGGTCAGCAGCGATACCGGGCTGGCCGGCGCATTCAATTCCAACCTGTTCCGCTCGGCGCAACGGTTCATTGATGAGCATCGCGGCGTCGATTTGAAAATTGAGGCGATTGGACGTAAGGCCCGGGATTATTTTCGCAAGCGGAATTTCTCATTGACGGGCGAGCACGTCGGCATTGTGGACAAGCCCGCGTACGACCAAGCCGCGGCGATTGCGGACAAGATGATTCAGGGATTTCGCAACTCAGACCTGGACTCGGTCTACATCGTTGTCAACGAATTCAAAAATGTCATGGCGCCCCGGCTGGTGCTGCGGAAGATTCTGCCCATCGAACTGCCGGAGGACAAGGACAACCGTCCCGATTACATTTATGAGGAACCGCCGCACGAACTGCTTAAGGTTCTGCTGCCGCGTTATGTGGAGATGGAGATTTACCGGGCGCTGCTGGAATCCATTTCGGCGTATCATGCCGCTCGCATGACCGCAATGGATGCGGCCAGTTCAAACGCCGGCGATGTGATCCAGGATCTGACGCTGAATCTTAACCGCGTCCGTCAGGCGCATATTACGCGGGAGATTATCGAAATTGTCAGCGGTGCAGCCGCGTTAGGATGAGGCGGCGTATCTCAGCTAGCCGAAGACTCAAGGACTTAGAATAGGAAATTTTATGGCAACGCAAAGCGTAGGTGTCGCCGAAGGGCACGTCGTCCAAGTGGCGGGTCCCACCATCGAAATTCAGTTTCCGGAAGGTCACATTCCCAGGCTGTTCAACGCCGTTAAGGTCACCAGTGAAGGCTTCGATGTGCCAGTGAAGATTGACATCACAGCGGAAGTGGCACAACATATCGGCGAAGGCCGAGTTCGCACCATCGCCATGGAGCCTACCGATGGCCTGGTGCGCGGCATGAAAGCGTATGATCTGGGCGAGCCCATTATGGTTCCCGTCGGCAAGCAAACCTTGGGACGCGTGCTGAATGTGCTGGGCGAACCGGTGGACAACATGGGCCCGGTTGAGACCGAACATCGGGCTCCCATTCATAGAGCTGCTCCTGAATTTGACGAGCAGGGGACGCAGCTTGAAATGTTCGAGACGGGCATCAAGGTCATCGACCTTCTGGAGCCCTATCTCCGCGGAGGAAAGATCGGCCTGTTCGGCGGGGCTGGAGTCGGCAAGACCGTCATCATTCAGGAACTGATTAACAATATCGCCATGAAGCATGGCGGCGTTTCCGTGTTCGCGGGCGTAGGTGAGCGGACGCGCGAAGGCAACGATCTGTGGCTCGAGATGCAGGAAGCCGGGATTGTGGACCCGCACGATTGGCGGAAATCGAAAGTCGCGCTGGTGTATGGGCAGATGACCGAGCCGCCCGGGGCGCGTCTTCGGGTTGGTTTAACCGGCGTGACCGTCGCTGAATATTTCCGCGATGAAGAGGGGCAGGACGTTCTGCTCTTCATCGATAACATCTTCCGGTTCACGCAAGCGGGTTCGGAAGTATCGGCCCTGCTGGGTCGCATGCCTTCCGCGGTTGGATATCAGCCGAACCTTGCCACGGAGATGGGCGATCTGCAGGAGCGGATCACGTCTACCAATCGCGGTTCCATCACGTCGGTTCAAGCGATTTACGTGCCCGCGGACGATTACACCGATCCCGCACCCGCTACCACCTTCGCGCACCTGGATGCGACCACGAACCTGTCGCGCGCCATTTCCGAGCTGGGGATCTATCCGGCGGTCGATCCGCTGGCTTCCACCTCGCGCATTCTGGATCCGAACATCGTCGGCCGCGAGCACTACGACATCGCGCAGCGCGTGAAGCAGACCCTGCAGCGCTATAAGGATCTGCAGGACATCATCGCCATTTTGGGCATCGACGAACTGAGCGATGAAGATAAGCAGATTGTTGCACGCGCGCGCCGCCTGCAACGCTTCCTGTCTCAGCCGTTCCACGTGGCCGAACAATTCACCGGCCGCCCCGGCAAGTACGTGAAACTCGAAGACACGATCCGCAGCTTCAAAGAGATTGTCGAAGGGAAGCACGACGCCTTGCCTGAGCAGGCCTTCTATATGCAAGGCACC
>DATIMA010000088.1:0-36570 GCA_035475915.1 Bryobacteraceae bacterium | reverse complement strand
GAGTACCTGCGCCATTATTCTGCGCGCCAAGATGAAACTGGTCCACAGCCCGCAGCACCGCGCGCTCATCATGGTCGGGTTTCCGAACGTATTTACCGCGGGCGATCATGCCGCGTCATTCCGCGATCTGGGCCCCATTGGTCTGGAGTGTTTCCATCACAAGGTGCTCGACAACGAACATCGCAAGGGAAATCACATGCCGGGCGAAGACTTGTTTCCGAAGGCGGATACCTACGTTCTGCTTGAGTACGGCGGCGATTCCCTCAAAGAGGCAAAGAATCGTGCGCAGACGGCGATGCAGAAGATTCGCGCGATGGACAACGATCACACCTGGATACGCCTGATCGAAGACGAGCATGATCAGAAGCTGATCTGGAAAGTCCGCGAGAACGGTGTAGGTGCCAGCCGCATTCCGGGAATTGAAGATGCCTGGCCGAGTTGGGAAGATGCCGCGGTTCCGGTTGAGCAGGTTGGCAATTATCTTCGAGAACTCTATAAGCTGCTGGACAAGCATCATTACCAGATGACGTTGTTCGGCCACATCGGCGACGGCTGCCTGCACACTCGCATTACGTTCAATCTGAAGACGGCCGAAGGCGTAAAGAACTACCGCGAGTTCATGACCGAGGCAGCTCACGTCGTCACGCGCTTTGGAGGTTCGCTATCGGGCGAGCACGGCGATGGTCAGGCGCGCGCCGAGTTCCTTCCGGTGATGTACGGCCCGGAGATTGTACAGGCCTTTCGCGAATTCAAATCCGCCTGGGATCCGGAATGGCGGATGAATCCGGGCAAAGTGGTAGATCCGTATCCGATGGATACGAACCTGCGCACCGGTCCCGATTTCAAGCCGAAACCGGTCCTCACTGTTTTTCAATTCCCGGAGGACCAGGGCAGCTTTGCTCACGCGACGGAACGCTGCTTTGGCGTGGGGAAGTGCCGCGGCCTGGATGGCGGCACCATGTGTCCCAGCTTTCATGCCACTCGCGAGGAGATGCATAGTACCCGGGGCCGTACGCGCCTCCTATTCGAGATGCTGCGCGGCGATGTGATCCAGGACGGCTGGAAAGATCCGCACATTAAGGATGCTCTCGACCTGTGTCTGGCCTGCAAAGGCTGCAAGGGCGATTGCCCGGTAAATGTAGACGTTGCAACCTACAAATCGGAGTTCCTGTACCACTATTACGAAAGCAATTCGCGGCCCACCAGCGCGTATGCAATGGGCATGATCAACCGCTGGGCCGAAATTGCGTCGCATTTTCCCGATGCTGCCAATCTGCTTACCCAAACGCCCGGGCTGTCGAGAATCGCAAAAACGCTCGGCGGGCTTACGCAGCGCCGCAGAATGCCCGCATTCGCGAAGCAAACCTTCAAGGCCTGGTTCGCGGAGCATACCGCTGAGACGAAACGGAAGCATGACAATCGACCGGCTGTGATGCTCTGGCCGGATACCTTCAACAATTACTTCTTCCCGCACACCGCGAAGGCCGCGGTTGAAGTGCTGGAATCGGCGGGCTATCGCGTAGAAATACCGCAGCGCAGTCTGTGTTGCGGGCGGCCCCTTTATGATTACGGTTTTCTCGATCAGGCGAAAACATACCTGCTGAATATTCTGGATGCTTTGCGGCCGCAGATTACGGCAGGCATTCCAATCGTCGTTCTGGAGCCAAGCTGCGCTTCCGTGTTCCGCGATGAGGCCACAAATCTCTTCCCGGGCGACGAAGATGCCCAGCGTTTGCGCGCTCAAACGAAACTGCTGAGCGAGTTTCTTGTCGATACAAAGTACAATCCACCGAATCTGAAGCGCAAGGCTCTCATCCACGGGCATTGCCATCACAAATCGCTCTGGGGCATGTCCGCAGAGGAAAAAGTCGTGAAGCAGATGGGCCTCGACGCGGAATTACTCGATTCGGGCTGCTGCGGGCTGGCGGGCTCGTTTGGCTATGAAGAACATCACTACGATGTTTCGATGAAGATCGCCGGGCGAGTACTCTATCCGCGCGTGCGCGAAGCGGAGCATGACACCTTAATCATCTCCGATGGCTTCAGTTGCCGCGAACAGATCATGCATGGGACACGCCGCCACGGCATGCATCTGGCTGAGGTGATTCAGATGGCTCTTCACCAGCCGCTGACGCCGAAGAAGAAATTCATCGAAACCGGATGGGTTCAGGAGGAACCTTCCTATCCGCTGGTAACGGCCGCGGCCGGTGCAAGTCTGCTGGTAGCCGGCGGTATGTTGCTGATGAACCGAACAAAAAGCGGGCAAGCACATTAGCCAGAGGCTTCCAGCCGTTCGGCCATCTCCAGCAACTGCAACACGGTGTTCCAGTTTCTGCCGGTTCCGGATGTCTTTAGCTTCCTTTCAATAACTGGCCACGACAGCCTGGGGCGGCCCATACCGTTTGGGAAATAAATATATACTTCGCGGCCCTCGATTCGCATCTCCTCGGGGTCGGTTTCGATCTTGAGGACGTTCTCCCTGGTTTCCGGATCGGGCTTGCTGGCTAGAAAAGTGACCAGCAGTTTGCTTGGATCGATGCCGGGCCGCGCCGCGAACGGATTTTTCTCGACAACCTTTCTCAGCTCGGATGTCGTTCGGAGGATGACGCCGGCGCGGAAACCGAAGCTCTGCTCAATGCCCTTCCCGATTCGCTCGCTTAAAGCGGCCAGATTCCGCTCTCCGGCGTTGAAAACGACGTTGCCGCTCTGAATGTAAGTTTGCGGATCTCGTAAGTCGAGAGATTCATAGAGCCGCCGCAGATGATCCATTTTGATCCTGTTGTGCGATCCGACGTTCACGCCCCGCAGCATGGAAACGACAGCGGTCATCCTACTGATCCAGAATATCCATCTTCAATAGCATCCTCACTGAAGCGGCGGCCTGCTCTAGCAATTTGACCAGTATTCCATTCCAGTTGTGACGGCGTCTAGGGTTTGATGCCCGATCATAATAGTTCCTCTAGCTCAGCCTGGCCCGTCTTCCGGCAGGTCGCAAAACGCGACGTGTTCGCGCTGGATGGTTCGACTGCCGGTTCCAGCCGGACTGAAATGCTGGTTGCCAGAACGAAGGCCGCGGATCGCGTGGTGGGCTCTGTTTGCCCTTACTGCGCCGTCGGCTGCGGTCAGCTCGTCTACGTGAAAGACGAAAAAATTATCGACATTGAGGGTGATCCGGCATCGCCCGTTTCGAACGGATGCCTTTGCCCAAAAGGGGCCGCGACCTTTCAACTCGTCACCGGAACCCATCGGGTATCGCATGTCCTTTATCGCCGGCCGCACGGCACGGAATGGGAGCAGATTCCGCTGGAGCAGGCTATCGACATGGTTGCCGAGCGCGTGAAGCGGACTCGCGATGAAAACTGGGAAGACAAAGACAAAGATGGCAACCCACTTCGCCGCACTATGGCCATAGCTCACCTGGGCGGCGCAACGCTCGATAACGAAGAGAATTACCTCATCAAAAAGCTGTTCACGAACCTGGGCGTTGTCCAGGTGGAGAACCAAGCTCGCATTTGACACTCCTCAACGGTCCCCAGTTTGGGGACCTCGTTCGGCCGCGGCGGCGCAACCACGTTCCCAGGTGACCTGGTGAACTCGGATGTCATCGTGATTGAAGGCTCGAACATGGCGGAGTGCCACCCGGTCGCGTTTCGTTGGGTGATGCAGGCACGCGAGCGCGGTGCGACCGTCATTCACGTCGATCCGCGCTTTACTCGCACCAGCGCGGTCGCCAATATCCACGTACCCATTCGCGCGGGAAGCGATATCGCTTTTCTGGGCGGAATCATTCGGTACATCATCGAGAACGAGCGCTATTTCAAAGATTACGTGGTCAATTACACGAATGCGCCCGTCATTATCGGCGATGATTTCAAGGACACGGAAGATCTGGATGGTCTGTTTAGCGGGTGGGAAAAAAAGAAGGGCAAGTACGAAACCCGTACTTGGATGTATAAAGATGTGGACCCTGAGCCCGCGGGCGGCACGCGCGAATCTCCCGCCGGTAAGAAGGGCGAACCCATCCAGCGCAACCCGATTCAGGCAGAGCACACGGACCCAACCCTGCAGGACCCGCGCTGCGTGTTCCAGATTTTGAAGAAGCATTACGCGCGGTACACGCCGGAGATGGTGGAGGAAATTTGCGGCATCCCGCCGCGTATGTTTCTCCGCGTTGCAGAAACGTTATGCAGAAACTCCGGCCGTGAACGCACCGGAGCGTTTGTGTATGCCGTGGGTTGGACGCAACATACGGTTGGCGTGCAATACATCCGGTCGGCTGCCATCATTCAGTTGCTCCTCGGCAATATGGGGCGTCCGGGCGGCGGCATTATGGCTTTGCGCGGCCACGCATCCATCCAGGGCTCAACCGACATCCCGACGCTCTACAATCTTCTGCCGGGCTATCTGCCCATGCCCAAGGCGAAACACGACAAAGATCTCGATACCTATCTGCGCCTGAATACATCGCCTTCCGGCTGGTGGGGAGAGTTCCCGAAATACATGGTTTCCATGCTGAAGGCGTGGTACGGCGATGCGGCAACTAAACAGAATGACTGGTGCTACGATTACCTGCCCACGTTGACCGGCGACCACTCGCACATGAACACCGTGGTGGATATGGTGGACGGCCTGGTGAAGGGCTACTTTGTGATGGGCGAGAATCCGGCGGTTGGCTCCATGAATGGAGCGCTGCAACGGAAGGGACTTCGGCAGCTCGACTGGCTGGTGGTGCGCGACTTCCAGTTAATTGAGACGGCCGAATTCTGGCGCGATGCGCCGGAGATCGCGCGCGGAGATGTAAAAACGAAGGACATTCATACGGAGGTGTTCTTCTTCCCCGGCGCCGCGCACACCGAGAAGGACGGCAGCTTTACGAATACTCAGCGCATGCTGCAATGGCATCACAAAGCGGTAGAACCGAACGGGGATTCGCGCAGCGAGCTGGATTTCGTCTTCAAGCTGGGTCAACGCTTGAAGAAGCTGTATGCCAGCGAGTACCATCAGGCCCGCAACTGGCCCATTCGTGACATGACTTGGGATTATCCGACGCACGACCCCTTAAACGAACCGAGCGCCGAGGCCGTGTTACACGAAATCAACGGATATACCGTGGCGGACCGCAAACCGGTTGAGGGCTATACGTCCCTGAAGGATGACGGTTCGACAGCCTGCGGCTGCTGGATCTATTCCGGCTGCTACAAGGATGGAATTAATATGACTGCCCGCCGCAAACCGTATTGGGGGCAGAATCATCTGGCGCCCGAGTGGGCCTGGGTGTGGCCGCACAATCGGCGGATCCTGTATAACCGGGCATCGGCGGACCCGGCGGGCAAGCCCTGGTCGGAACGGAAAAAGCTGGTGTGGTGGGACGAACAAAAGCAGCAGTGGACCGGCGACGACCAGCCGGATTTCATCGCCAAGCTTCAGCCGTCTCACCGCCCTTCGAAAGAAGCGCGCGGAAAAGACACAATTGCGGGCGTCGATCCATTCATCATGCAGGCCGACGGCAAAGGATGGATCTACGTGGCAACCGGACTACAGGATGGACCGCTGCCAACGCACTACGAGCCGCAGGAGTCCGTTATTAAGAACCCGCTTTATGGCCAGCAGTGCAATCCCGAGCGCATGGAATGGATGCGGAAAGATAATCCGTACCATCAGCCCTATGACGATCCGCGATTTCCTTATCTGATCACGACCTATCGCCTGACCGAACATCACACGGCTGGAGGCATGAGCCGGTGGTTGAGCTGGCTATCCGAATTACAGCCGGAGATGTTCTGTGAAATTTCGCCTGAACTCGCGAAAGAACGAGGGCTGCAGAATGGCGAATGGGCCACCATCCGCACAATGCGGGGCGAGATTGAAACCCGCGTGCTGGTCACCAAGCGCCTGCAGCCGCTACGCATCAAAGGCAAGCTGGTGCACCAGATTGGTTTGCCTTATCACTGGTCGACAAAAGGACTGGTGCGGGGCGATGCGGCGAACGATCTCATCGGATTCGTCGCCGATCCGAATGTCTCCATTCAGGAATCGAAGGCCTTCACCGGTAACATCGAGCCGGGGCGCAAGAGCAAAGGGCGCAGGCACGTCACCAGCGGACGTTTCGTCAAAAAGCTGCCTTCCCGGGAGCAGGACCGCGATCTTCCGAAAGTAGGCCACAAGCCGGAAACCAAGCACGGGTACAAGGCCGAACAAACGAAAGAAGGGAACATTTAGCCGTGGCTGCCACCAAGGGATTCTTTACCGATACCACTCTGTGCATCGGCTGTAAGGCATGCGAAGTGGCATGTAAACAGTGGAATCAATTGCCGGACGACGGCTTTTTATTTTCCGGCATGTCGTACGACAACACGGTTCATCTGGGCGGGTCAACCTGGCGTCACGTGGCGTTCATTGAACGGCCGGTACCCTTGAACACCCAGGACGGCGGGGCGTTTTCGTGGCTGTTTTCTTCCGATGTTTGCAAGCACTGTGCGCGGGCCGGGTGCCTGGAGAGTTGCCCGACCGGCGCCATTATCCGAACCGAGTATGGCTCGGTTTATGTGCAGCCCGATGTATGCAACGGCTGCGGATACTGCATTGTGAGCTGCCCGTTCGGCGTGATCAATCGCCGCGAAGAGGATGGGCGCGCGTGGAAATGCACGCTCTGTTACGACCGCCTGCGCGATGATTTGACCCCGGCGTGTGCGAAGGCGTGTCCCACCGAATCGATTCAGTTCGGCGATCTGGATCAGCTTCGCGAACGCGCCAGCGAACGCGTGGAGCAATTGCATCGGCGCGGCATGCCGGAGGCGTACCTGTACGGCGCGAGCGCGGAGGACCAGCCGGGGACCGAGGGGCTAAATGCTTTTTTCCTGCTGGTGGACAAGCCGGAGGTTTACAATCTGCCGCCCGATCCGGTTGCGCCTGGCAAGAAAGTGAAAGACGCCTGGGTGGCCGCTGGGGCCGCCGCCGCCGGTATGGCTCTGGCTGCAATTGGAGCAGTGCTGTTTGGGGGAGAGCGCGCATGAACAGGACTGTTCGTTATAAGAGTTCGGTCGAGCCGGTTTACACCGATGGGCGCGATATCGACACAGAAGTTGCCACACTTACCGGAGAAGCGGCCGATCAGGAGGCGTCCGGCGCGGCAGACAAGCACCTGAAACACGAAATGCAGGTGTGGCAGCAACTCCCGATGCCGCAGCCGGGGGACCCGACGTACTATAACGTACCGATGCTTAACGAGCCGGTATGGGAGTGGGCGATTCCGACCTATTACTATGTGGGCGGATTGACCGGGGCCGCGCTGGTATTGAGCGCCGCGGCCCAGACGGGAAATTCGCGCGGAAGAGAAGAGCTAATCCGCCGCTGTCATTGGATTGGCTTGATCGGGGCAAGCGTCAGTGGCGGCCTGCTCATCTACGACCTGGGCATGCCCTCGCGATTTTTCAATATGCTGCGGGTATTCCGCCCAACGTCTGTGATGAACATGGGTGCGTGGATTCTTGCCGGCACAGGTGCTATGGCGTTTCTGGCGCTTACCCTGCGCGGCCGGAAAAACTGGCGTGGCAAAACCGGAGAGATCGCCGGCTATCTGGCTGGCATCTTTGGGGCCGGGCTCGCAACCTACACGGGCGTCCTCACTGCCAACACCGCTGTCCCGGTCTGGCAGGCGTCGCGCAAGATCTTGCCGGTCCTGTTTGGGACCTCCGCAATGTCCAGTGTGGGAGCACTGTTTGAGTTGACAGTGGAGAATTCCGAAGAGCGCCGGCTCACCAAAATTTTCGGAACCGCCGGTCAAATTGCTGAGTTCGCCGCCTCGATTGCAATGGAAAAGCAAACGAGCGTGGTTCCACGCGTTGGTCGTCCACTCAGAAGGGGGCTAAGCGGATTTTTGTGGCGCACCGCGATGGTTTTGACGGCTGGCGGCCTGGTACTCGGACTCATTCCGAAGCCGACCAAAAGGAGACGCCTGGCGGCTGGGATCGCCGGTACTCTGGGTTCGGCTCTCATGCGCGCAAGCGTAGAGCACCTTGGCACGGCATCCGCGCGGGATGCGCGGGCTTCTTTTCAGCAACAGCGCGCCGGGTATGGCGCTGCGGAATTAGCGAACCGTTCAAATCAATAGACCGGCACGCTTGGATCTATTTCGCGGCTCCAGCGGTCGATGCCACCGGCCACGCTGAAGCAGTTCTCCAGCCCATGCTCGCGCAGCCATTGCACCGCCTGCAGGCTGCGAACGCCGTGATGGCAGATCAGCAGAAGTTCGCTCTCGGCCGCTAATGCCTCCAGTTTCTGAAGTTCGGCGGGAATCTCCTGCATGGAAATTAGCCGGCCTCCGTCAATCCGCGCTGCGGCAAACTCTTCCGGTTCCCGCACGTCGATCAAGGTCGCGACTCCGCTATTTAGCCGCCGTTGAGCATCTTGCGGCCTAATCTCCAGTGTTTCAGTCATCGCTTTGTTCGACTCCAAAATCTACTCTCTTGTAAAAGTCTTGAGAAATCCAGATAGTACTGGGAGAATCCCCGATTCTTCTGGCTTTTGAAAATCGGAGCGCCATGCCATACTTATGACTCAGAAAGCGGACCTTAATAGTACACATGCCGCCGCTTAGCGAGGCCGTCGCCCGCTATCACAAGCTCCTGGAGCACGATCGCTACTGTGACCTCCGCTGGGCCGAACAGTTGCACGAGCAGATGCGTCCGAACCTTTCTGATTCCGGCCGCCTCCTCATGCCTGTGCTGCGGCCGCATTTTATTACCCGGCGGCAGCTTGAAAATCTCACCCGCGTTTCCGAGCAGCTTGCCGTAATCGTTGACCAGGTTGAGGCCGTAGCGCTCGAATCGCGCCCGCTTCTCGAACGTTTGCAAATGTTGCCGGCCGAGAAAATGCTCGCCGCTATTCCCTCGGGCTATTCGCGCTTTACGGTCGCCTCACGCTTCAGCGCGCACATTCAGAACGGTTCGCTTTTCATGTGCGGTGTTGATGCGTGCAAAGCCGCTGGACTGGCGTATTCTGATCTGCTCGACGATCTGTTCCTCGAACTGCCCATTGTCAGGGAATTCAAGCGCGCCGGCTACAAGCTCTCAAAATTGGGGAGCGTGAAACACCTGCACTCCGCTCTGCTTAATGCCTGGAAAGAATTCGGGGGCACGGCTCCGCCCAACATTGCCATTATCGAATCGGCCCAGCCCACGGGCGCGGGGGAAGTCCGCCTGCTGGCAGAGCGCTTTAGCAGTTTTGGTTCTCCATCCCTGGTCGTTTCACCCGAGCAGCTTGATTACTCAAGCGGCGTGCTATACGCGGGTGGGTTCCGCATCGATATCGCCTTCCGGCGGATGCTCACCCGCGAACTGCTGGTTCGTTCCGATCTTTCACATCCGCTGCTGCATGCCTATCGCGATCGTGCTGTTTGCCTCGTGAACAGTTTCCGCTCGGAGATCGCGCAGCGCCGGTCGCTCTTCGATCTGCTCACCGATGAAACCGTCACCTTCCGGCTTTCTTCCGCCGACCACAAGCTGATTCGTACTTTTGTTCCTTGGACCAGAGTGGTGTCGCAGCGAAAGACCAAGTACCGCGGCGAGACGATAGATTTGCCGGAATTCATCCTGCGCTCACAAGGGGATCTGATGCTGCTTCCGAATGAAGAAGGAAATGACGGCCGATCGTTCATTGGGTCCGAAATGAACGCACCAGCCTGGGAACGTGCACTCCAGCTCGCCCTGCGGGCTTCGTATGTGGTTCAGGAGCGCCCTCGCGCAGCCCCAGAATCGTTTCCAGTGCTTGCGTACGGCGAGCTAAAGATGAGAGAGGCGAACGTGTTCGTGCATCCCCAAGTGTTCAATGGACAGGTTCAGGGTGCGTCCGCCACTCTCGAGTCCACTGCGCCCGGCGCCCCAGCCGCGTTCGCGCTCGCCCCTGTTTTTCTCCTCGAAGAGAACTAAACGCCTTTTGAGGAGCCGCCGTTATTATGCGGCGGCCAGTTCAAAACTTTCGTCGTCCTCCACGGGTTCACCCGCCGCGCGCTGGCGGTCGACTGCTTCCTGGCAGCTAACGCAGTACGCCGCCCAGGGCAATGCTTTCAGGCGCTTCTCTGGAATCTCCTCTTCACAGCGGAGGCAAATCCCAAAAGTTTCTTTATCCAGCCGCTTCAACGCGGCGCGCACTTCCTTCAGCAGCTTTGCTTCCCGATCCAGGTTGCGAATTGCCACCTCCCGGTTGAGCTGTTGCTGAAGCCGGTCAAATTCCTCCGCCGCATTCTCAATCAGAATTTCAGCGCGATCGGAACCACCCGCCATCAGCTCCTTTTGCTTACTCTCCAGCACCCGCCGGAAACTGTTCAATTGTGTTTTAGACATCTCTCTTTCTTTCCTCCAATCGCAGCCACACAGATTTTTCAATACGTTGTCAGGTTTGTACCTCTGATCTTGGGAACTTGGGGATTTTAGCCGCCCGGAAACTACTTATGGCGCTTCAGTGGATTCAGATGCGGCCCCGCGAACGAAAGTTTCAAATATGAAAAAACCAGGGTACTCCGGCCCTCTTGCTTTGTTTCCTGTGATTTGCCGGCGGGCCGGCGCTTCTGTTTATTCTTCGAGCCGTTACGCTATCTTAATGCGCTTGTAACGCTTGCTCCAATATCCTTGAACAGAGATTATGAACCGACTAGTGATTCTGAGTCTGCTCTGCCTCGGAGCGGCCCTGCGGATTAGGGCAGCCGAAGCGGCATCCGCATCGGCCGAAGAGCTCCAGCAGCTTCGAGCGCAGATCGTGCAGCAGAGAGAGCAGATCCAAAAACTCCAGCAGGCAATTGATACCCAGCAGAAACTCATTGAGCAGACACTGCGGAGCACTCCGGTAGTGAACGCCGCTGCGGCGAAGACCAAAGCGCCGGATCAACAAGAGAAGCCGAACTCGGGCGGATCGCCGCTTAGCATCAACATCGGTAACACGACGTTTACACCTCTCGGGTTCGTAGACGCCACGCTCTTCGGGAGGTCCACCAACTCGGGGAGCGGGATTGGAACAAACTTTGGGAGCATTCCCTACAACACATCTCCCACGGGTCACTTGTCAGAGTTGAATTTCAGCACGCAAAACTCGCGCATCGGCTTCCGCGTGGATTCCAATTTTCGCGGGGCAAACGTTCTGGGCTACTTTGAGGCTGACTTCTTAGGAAACCAGCCTGGAAATGTTTTCGTGTCGAGCAACTCCGATACATTTCGCATGCGCAATATATTTGTCGATGTCCGGAAAAGCAAGTTCGAGGTTCTGGCGGGACAGGACTGGTCAATGGCCGTTCCCAACCGACGCGGCATCTCTCCGCTTCCTTCCGACATTTTTTACACCCAGAACATGGATACGAATTATCAGGCCGGTCTGGTCTGGTCGCGGCAGACGCAGTTTCGTTTCGTCGTGCATCCGAACGAGAATTTCGCTTTGGGCTTATCGCTTGAAAATCCGCAGCAGTATCTCGGCGGCTCTTCCGGCGGCGGTCCCGTCGTGCTTCCTGCCGCGTTCATATCCACGGCCGGCGGACAATTCAACAACGGAAGCAACAGTTACGGCGCGGCCAACCTGCGTCCGGACATCATCTTCAAAGGAGCTTACGATTGGCATCCAGGCGGCAAGCTGATGCACCTGGAAGCAGTCGGCCTTTTGCGGACATTTAAGTTCGCCTATGGCACAGCCAAGCCGGTCGTGTATCAGGCCTCCTCGGCAACGGCGGCATCAGGCGAGGTGAATGCGAACCTTGAGGTGGTTAAAGGCTTCAGGCTGATCGCGAATACGTTCTTCGGATCCGGGAATGGACGTTATGTCTTCGGACAGGCTCCTGATGCCGTGATCCGCGCGGATGGAAGTATTTCGCCCGTCCACACCTACTCAACGGTCGATGGGTTTGAAGCGAAGGCTGGGAAGAACACGCTGATTTACGGGTACTACGGCGCAATCTACATGAAAAGGAACACGGCGCTGGATGCAAACGGAACAACGCCGATTGGTTACGGCTTCGCCGGTTCGCCCAACACTCAGAACCGCACAATTCAGGAAGGGACATTCGGGGTGGTCCAGACGCTATGGACAAGCGAGGGCTATGGATCGCTTGCGCTGATCACCCAATACTCTTACCTCACGCGAAATCCCTGGTACGTCGCCGCCGGGTCACCGAAGGACGCCCGGACGAACATGTACTGGGTGAATCTGCGGTACAGCCTTCCCTAAAAGTCTGCGCCCAAAATAAAAACGCCCCCGGAAGCTCCGGGGGCGATGGTTGCTGTTGGACCCGCTAGCGCGGGCAGTGGTTTACTTCTTCTTTTTTGCGGGGGCCTTCTTCGCGGCCTTCTTCGCAGTCTTCTTAGTTGCGTTCTTCATCGAGCGATTCTCCCTAACGTAAATTTGCAATCCAATAAGATCGCAGTTGTGATTCATATATACGGGTCTTCGCAACATAAGTCAAGAAAAAAATTACGAAGGCCTCTTCCGAGCCGGATCAATCCGTCCCCCGGAGGCGCCCGGCACGCAAAAGTGTAGATTTGTTTTACCTCCCGAAGGCTTCATTTGCGTCCTTCGACCAGATGCGGTTATCATTTTTGCAGTTGAGAGACATCGCGTCGATGACCGGATGCGGATTTGGTTCTCCTGGCCGCATGGTCGCGCCGCGAATGATGAGAGGCATCGCACTCGCGGCTGCGCTGTTCACCTGCTGCGTTTTCTTTTCGGCATGCGGGAGAAAACATCAGCGCGCCGCGCGGACTCCGCAAGCACCGCAACCCTCCAGGGCAGCATCGCGAAAAACCACCAGGCCCGCTCCGCTCCCGGTTGGCTACACCGAAACCGGCATCGCAAGCTGGTACGGCGTTCCGTACCATGGCCGTCCCGCCGCCGATGGCGAAATCTACGACATGGAGAAACTGGTGGCCGCGCACCGATTAATGCCTTTCAATACGTGGCTCAAAGTCACAAACCTTTCTAATAACAAGACCGTAAACGTGCGCGTGATCGATCGCGGCCCGTTTGTTGACGGACGCATCGTCGATCTTTCCAAAGCCGCCGCGCGAGATATCGGCCTGCTTGGACCGGGGATCGGAAAAGTGCGATTGGAAGTGATTGCCGCGCCGGCCGATATTCCGGCAAATGATTTCTACGCGGTGCAAGTGGGCGCATTTTCCGTGGAGGCAAATGCGGAGCAGCTCCGTGAGCACTATGCGGAACGTTTCGGCAACGCTCAGCTTCGGGTAAAGAATGGGACTGCCCCTGTATGGCGTGTGCTGGTGGGGAAAGAACCCTCACTGGAAGCGGCGCAACAACTGGCGATTGTTCTGGCTGCCGAGGACAAGAACGTTTTCGTGGTGCGCCTGGATTCCGTTCCCCACGCTTCTTCGCCGGCCGCTTCGCTCGTGAGACCGGCGTCGCGCTAGTTGCGGCGAAAGCTCGACGCGAGAGAACTTCTTCCCCATCCCGCAACTACACTGACGAGAACATCTGCCCTCCGCAGGGTATTCCGTTGTGACGCCGCAAGTAGCTTTAGACATATCGCCGCTTTCCACTTTGGTCGGAAGCTCCGCTGCCATGAAGCAGGTGCACCGGCTGGTCGCGCGAATGGGCCGGTCGCGTTTCCCCGTTTTGATTCTCGGTGAAACGGGCACGGGGAAAGAAATGGTCGCGCGGGCGATTCACAATATGGAGGGCCGGGGCCCATTCGTCGTCGTCGACTGTTCGTCCCTGGTTGGCCCGCTCATGGAGAGCGAACTTTTCGGCTACGCCAAAGGAGCCTTCACCGGAGCGCATATCCAGAAGCTCGGGCTACTGGATGCCGCGAATGGCGGGACCGCATTCTTCGACGAAATCGGCGAGCTGCCCCTGGAACTCCAGATGAAACTTCTGCGGGTGCTCCAGCAAAAGGAGTTTCGCGCCGTGGGCGGCTTGGCACAGCGCACGTCCAATTTCCGGATTATCGCGGCCACCAATCGCGATCTCGCTGCGGAAGTCGAAGCGAAACGCTTTCGCGAAGATCTGTATTACCGCCTGAATGTAATGCGCCTCCGGCTGCCGCCTCTGCGCGAACGCAGAGATGATATTCCGCCGCTCGTCTCGCATTTTTTGCAGCAATACGGAAACGGGCATAAGGTCCCGGACGATCTGATGGACGCCTTGCAGGAATACGAGTGGCCCGGCAACGTGCGCCAGCTCGAGCACTCGCTGCAGCAGATGATTGCCCTGAATACGGGACCGTGGCTCTCCCTCGGCGATTTGAATTCGCTGGTCGCCAATCGAAGGGTCGAGAGCCACTTTGATGCGCAGTCGGGCGGAATAAGTTCCGGCCCGGATGGGCAGCAAGCTTCCGATGCCATTGTCCCGCTCGCCGAAGTCGAACGAAGAGCGATTCTGAAAGCGCTGGAGCATACGAAGGGCGACCGGACCTTCGCCGCCGAACTGCTTGGCATCGGGAGAACGACGCTCTACCGCAAACTCAAAGAATACGGGCTGTAAATTAGGAGCGTGCGAGTCGCGCTCGATGCTACTTACAGCGTGGACCGGTATCCGTCCGGAATTGCAGTGTACTCGGGCGAGATCCTGGCTGGCTTGGCGTCAGAATATCCCGAGGATACCTTTCTTCATTGCTACCGGCCCAAACAATTTGGGAACGCTCCGCCCTCGACCTTGAAGAATGTCCGCAAACGAGTATTGCTCCCGCCTGTTCCTACCTTTACTGCGGATGTTTTTCATTCCCTGAATCAGCGAGTGGACAAGCGGCCAGCAAAGAGAGTGGTCTCCACCTTCCATGATTTGTTTGTTCTGACGGGAGAATATTCATCGCCCGAATTCCGGGTGAGGTTTTCGCAGCAGGCGCGGAGCGCGGCGCTGAGATCGGACCTGATTGTGGCGGTCTCGGAATTTACCGCGAAACAAGTCAGCGGACTGCTTGGCGTACCGAGGGCGCGGATCAGGGTGGTTCCGCACGGGGTGAGAATGCCCGCCGGGCTGGAGGCGAAGACCCGCGACAAGCTGATCCTTTCTGTTGGCGCTTTGCAGACCCGGAAGAATGTGGTCCGCCTGGTCGAAGCGTTTGAAGCGCTGCCGGAAGATTGGCGGCTGATTCTCGCCGGGGCGCCCACTGGCTTCGGAGCGGAGCGGATCTTGCAGCGAATCGAATCCAGCCGCTGCCGCGATCGAATCCAGGTCACCGGTTATGTCACCCGCGCTGAGCTGGTTAATCTGTATTCGCGCGCTTCTATCTTTTCGTTTCCATCGCTGGACGAAGGCTTCGGAATTCCCGTGCTGGAAGCAATGGCTTATGAAGTCCCGGTGGTCACATCCAACAGTTCGGCCCTTGTAGAAGTCGCCGGTTCGGCGGCGTTGCTGGTTGATCCTCGCCAGACCAGCGAAATCGAAGCTGCCCTGAAAAGATTGATTGAAGATCCCGAACTGCGGCGGCATCTCGCCAATTTGGGTAGGCAAAGAGCGAGCCTGTTTCCGTGGGAACGCGCGGTGCGAGATACTTACGGGGTTTACAGAGACCTACTGAACTGAAAAGCGGGCTACTTTTGATCTTCCTCGACGGAGATCTTCAATGCCCGAAGAAATTTCTGGTCCTGCGAGGTCAAGCGGATTTTTCCGGTCGATTCGAATTTTCTGGGCGGTGCGCTTTCTGAGCCTAATCCATCTTCGGAATCCTCGTGAGATTCATCTCGCTTATTAAAACCGATTGTTGCTTCAAGCACCAGAAATACATCGTAACCGGCTCGTTTGATTTCGCCGATTGCGCCCGCAATTCGATCTGAGTCGGAGAGGGACTCGTTAATTGCATTGCCCAGCTCCGTCATCAGTTCTTTGAGTCTGTCGTCCAAGTCTTCCCCTTTCTCGGGCACCTTCAGGTTATCACCGATTCCGGCGCCGCTCCCGGGCGGTCGCGGTTCTGTTTCCTGCACGGAACCGCGCGCGTCAGCAAGCGGCCAGGCGGCTGATAACGAAATCGCCGCGACGGTTTCCCACTCGATGAAGCGGCTTACACATTCTGAGTAGTAGTGCCGAGACCCGTCATTTTATTTGACGCACAAACGGCTAGGATTTGCTCGTTACATCGGAGCCGCACTAGGATAATGGCCGCAACTCGACGGCTGAGCTTAGGTTTCAGAGTTCTTCTGCTCGTAAGGTTTCGTGGAATAACGGGCGGCTTCTTCTTGCGCGCCCGCCGTGTTGTCGTGCGTACGAATCGCTTGCTTATATTCGTTCACGGCCCGGTCGCGCTGTCCGGTGACATCGAAGATCTTTCCTAGATTCACGTGAGACCAGACTTCGGTCCACTTAGGAACGAGATCGCCGTTGATGGCGGCACGGAACTCGTTTGCCGCGGATTGAAAATTATTCTGTTTAAAGAACAGCTCGCCCACGCGGTAGTGAGCAAGCGAACTGTTTCGATTCACTTCGAGCGCTTTTTGATATTCCTTCAGCGCGTTGGCGAAGTCGTTGATTTCGACGAATTGCTCACCCCGCCGGATAGCGACCGCCACTTCGATTGATGGATCGAGACGAAGCAGAACGTGATTCGGATCGAGCGTCAGTTTTCGCGGCTTGCCGAATGTGTCCACACTGAACTCGGAAGAAGTGCCGGTCACCTCAATCTTCTTGTCCTCCGGATTTCCTTCCGTCTCGATTCGCAGATCGACCGGCATGCGGAAGGTGTCGAGATCCTGGGTGACTTTGCCCACTACCCTGAACCCTTGCTGCGTTCGGAACACAGTGTACTGGAGTTTGAACTCGGGCGAGCCGCTGGATTCCAGCCACTGAATAAAGAAGTAGCGGAGATCCTGGTTCGAAACCTGTTCCATGACTTTCCGGAAATCCTCGCTGGTGGCGGACTTCCAACTGTACTTATCCATGAAGGCGTGCATGCCCTTCTTGAAATTCGCGTCGCCGATCACGTTGTGCAGCATGTTCAGCACAGCAGCGCCTTTCGCGGCGGTGAGCGCCCAGTACTCGGGCGAATAATCCTCCAGCCGCGCGGCCTGCAGAACGGGCGGATCTTTTACAGTCAGCGCTTCTATGTAGGTGTTGTGCATCTCGGTTTCCATCGCTCCGGGTCCGCCGAGATGTTCCTGGTATAGCAGTTCCGAGTAGCGCGCGGGACCATTCTCAAGCCAGAGGTAATTGCGGTTGGATGGAGACACCAGAATTCCCCACCACTGGCGGGAAAGCTGGTTCGCCAGCACGCGCGTATTTACCGGATTGCTGATTGAGGCCGGTGAAAGAAAAACAATGCCTGGCGCGGCATAGCCGCTGACAGCCCCCGCCTCCGTTTCGACAATGCTCAGGTTCGCCTGCGGAGCAAGTCCGTATTCGGATGTGAGAAAGGTCATGATCTTTCCGGTTTCATCGCCGTAGGTCTGCGCCGCGGCGGCCTGCTGATCGCGGAAATAGACCTGCGTCATAATCCCTTGCGAGCTGACCCGCACCGGATCACCTTTTACAATCGCGATACTACCGGGGAAACTAGCATTTTCGTAATGGAAAGAATAAATGGTTCCACCATCCCCGGCCCGATCTGTTTTGAGATCGCCGCTGCCGATCACCCGGTAATCGGCTGGCGTCGTGATGTGCATGTCTGCCGCAAACCGGTTGGTCGTGTAGCCGGAAACGGGGAACCAGCGTGCGGGATACAAGAGGTATCCAAAATCGGGGTGCAGGGCCGCGAATTTGATCCCGGAAACCGGCCCGTCCTCATTTCCAGTGAGTTTTCCAGCATAGGTAAGGCAGATCTCACCGGTCTGGCTTTTTTGAATCGGAGCGGGCAGTTCAACTTTGATGCTGGCATCCTGAGAGTCGCGGGAGGCCTCGAGTGTATGACCTTGGGCATCCACCGCCTTCGAAACCGCGAGCGCGTTGTTCAGCTCGAAACTGGCTTCGCTGATATTTTCGAGGGAAGTGAAATCGATCTTCGCAGTCGCGGTGATGGATTGTGTCCGAGGATTAATTTCGGCATCGATGGTGTACTTCTGAACTTGGATGTTGTGTGGGTGCTTGTCCTGTGCCAGGACACTAGCCGCGAGAGCAAGAAAGAGGAGTGTCCACTTGAAGCCGCGCATATCTAATTTATTCTCTCCCGAATACGTTAAGCCGGAGCGCTTGTTGCGAGGGTGATGCCACTGGATTCCGCAATCACGGTTGCCACTTGGCGGAAAGGATCGTTGAGCGGGGTAAGCGCGGCACGCACCGACGCAAGATCGGCGCGCATCCGGTCTGCTTCCGCAGTACCCGAAAGCAACTCTTCCGCTGCCGCTGCAATTTTACCGGGCGTCATGTCGTGCTGAATCAACTCAGGAACAATCCGCCGCCCGGCGATTAAATTCACCATCGATAAAAAAGGCGCCTTCACCAGGCGACGTCCGGCCCACCAGCTTAGGCGGTTGACTTTATAAAAGGTCACCATCGGGGTACCCAGCACCGCCGCCTCAATCGTGACGGTACCGCTGGCGGCAAGCGCAAGGTCGGCATGGCTGATGCAGTCCCAGGTCTGGTTTTCAATTATTTGGATGGATTGCGCTGAAACGCGTTCCCGAAATTCTGCAAAGATGCCGCGTGCCTGAAAACCTTCCGGGGTCGCCAGAATGACAGAGAGCGGAAAGCGCCCCCGCAGAATGGAGATTGCATCCAAAAGAACGGGCAGATGCCGCCGTGCTTCCCCGGCCCGGCTGCCAGGAAGCAGAACCACGATCGGATTTTCACGCGAAAGATGGTGGATTTCAAGAAACCGCTCGCGGGAGTAGCGCGGACGGGCCACGGCGGCCAGTGGATGTCCTATATAGCTGGCATCCACTCCCCGCGCGCGGAACCATTCCTGTTCGAACGGAAAGAGGCAAAAGAGTTTATCTACCAGTTTCCGGATCGTTTTCACGCGACCCTGACGCCAAGCCCAGACCTGCGGAGCAACCAGATAATAAACGGGAATACCGAGCCGTTTTAACTGCCGGGCGAGTCGCAGGTTGAAATCAGGGCTGTCCGTCAGCAGGGCAGCATCGGGCCGATTTCGCCGCGCAAAATCAATCAGCTTGCGGTACTCGAAGTAGATACGGGGAAGATGCGAAACTACCTCGGCGAGTCCCACTACAGAGAGACGTGAGGAATCGACAACGGGCTCAACTCCAAGGGCCTGCAGACCAGGACCTGCACAGCCGTAAAAGCGGGCGCCGGGCAGCATTCCGGTTAAGTGCCGGACAACACCGGCGGCATACATATCGCCAGACGCTTCGCCCGCGGAAACCAGAAACTGCACTGCGTTTCACTCAAGTGTAGCAGCGGGTTCGCTGCCGGGGAAACCTTTGGATGCCAGCTTGCTAGAATCGAGATCGAAAACCTAGATGTCCAGCCCATTAGAGCCGACACCTGTTAATCCAGCTCAATCAGGCGTCTTCAGGATCAGTGTCGGTCAATTTGCCGAACGGTTCCGGGGCGAAGTAATTCCGCTGAGCAACACTTTCGGATATTTCTGCGCTTCGATTCCGATGACTGAAGAGGTTGTGAAGGAATACCTGGAAGAGCCCATTGCAGCGCTGCCGCCCACAATTGCTGCAATGCTTCCGCGCGTGTCCATACTACTGGTCCCTTACCTGGAGCGGACCAAAGCACGGGGACGCGTGAAAGCGACCCGGAAGAAACGGATCGCGCTGGAGAAAGTAGGCGACTTCGTTGTGGCGGAGCGGCCGGCCGATGGACAACAATCCTGGGCTTCCCAGGTTAGCTTTGCGAACGAGACCGTGCTGGTATTTGCGCTGAAGGAACAGGATGTCGCCGAGTATCACTATCGCCTCTACCGCCGGCTGGCGGGGCTGGTTGCGGAGAAATGGTCGCCGGATGCCTCGGCCGGATACAAAGCGATGATCCGCGAAGAGCTGATATCGAGCGTTCACGGCGAGGTGGACGACGAGAGCTGGCAAGCGAAGCAGGTCTTGCTGCGCCGGCAAAGCAATGTAAAACGCGACAGCCCGCTGTTCGCCGATTACATCAAACAATCCTTTGTCGATAGCCTGACCTTATATCTTCACGGTATCTGCTGCGACATCGATGTAGAAACAGGCCCGCGACAGCTCCCTAGCCGGTACTTACGGAAACGCCTGAACCTGCTGAGAACCCTTTATCCGCCGCCCTCGGGCTACACAGTGTTTCCGGAGGATGGCGAACAGCCAAAGCCGGGACAATCAAGCTAACCGCGCAGCTAACGGGGACGCAAGACAAGCAGCCCAGTGTTGCCGGTTTCAAAATCGCGAAGGCGAATGGCGTTGGTCTGCAATAGTTCAGCGGCTATGCGGGTCGGATAATTGCAGTTTGCAAGCAAGACCACCTTGGGAGGAAAGCCCTTCTCCCTGACGAAAGCTCCGAAATCTGTGTCCGCAGTGACTAGAACAAATGCACCTTGTTTCGCGTAGAGCCAGATCTCAGCATCTGGACGATGCTCGAGGCCGATTTCGATGACGTGGGTTGAGCCCGGGAAGAGATCGGAAAGGCGGAGAGAAAGCTTACGAGAGAGGTTTTGATCGAACAGCAGCTTCAATGCGATGAAGCCCGTTTGCCAAACTCGGCAGCGTAAGCGAAAACGGCCTGGAAATCTTCTCTTTCAAGCTCGGGGTAGTCAGAAAGAATCTCGTCTTCCGGCACCCCTGCTGCAAGCCATTCAAGGATATCCCAAACAGTAATACGCATGCCCCGAATGCAAGGCTGGCCTGATCGCTTTCCGGGTTCAACCGTGATGCGAGCCAGGAGCGGGTTCGCAGCGAGTTCCATCTCCTGTAGTCTAACTCTCGGGGCGGGAGAAGCACCCTTGCGTTGCGCGGAGAAGCAGCTACGCTGAAAGAATCGTTCTCAAAATTCGGATCGCGCCCTCTTTGCCGCGCGAGCCGATTTCGTTGTGAGGTCCGACACAGCCGGGGCATCCGGCATTGCACGAGCAGCCGGTTGCAAGCTCAAGCGAGGCGCGAAACAATTCACCGCGGCGATGGAACAGGGGTTCGCTCTGGCCGATGCCACCCGGATAGTTGTCATACAGAACCAGGTCGGGTTCGAAAGCGGTTTGGAGTTGGGAAGATTCGTCGAGAACGGCGACGGCGAGATCGCGAGGATCGCTGAGCAAGAGGACCGCCGCTACAGTCTGCAGCGCATTTCCCAATCCATGCAGCGAGTCCTGGAGATCGGCGGTCGAGAAGCCGTCAAAATCGTCGAAGAACCCGGTCGAGAAATGCAGCCAGAAAGCAGTCGTGTGCATTTCCTGCTCCGGTAGCGATAGATTCCCCGCCCCGAGATTTTCGAGCGTGTAGAATTTTATCTTTTTGAACCCGACGACCTGGCGTTTGACGCGAACCTCGCCATGAGCGGCGAGCGCGCGGGGATGCACAGCCGCCGGCGCGTTCTGGAACTGAGCAAGTTCGCTGATCTGGGTATAAACGATGGCGTCGGTGAAGTAATCGGAATCAACCTGGCGGACAAACGCTTTTCGTCCGTCGAAATCGAGCTTCTCGACCTGATACTGCCGGGCATCGTGGAGATAGATGGCTTTTTCGTGCAAGGTGGTGAGCGCCGATGGGAAATCCACTTCGCCGATGATGCGATGATCGCCGGTGATATCCACGACGAGAAAGTTATCGCTGGTAACGGCGCGCAAACTGACTGAATCGGCCGGATAGCTGTCGCTCACCCAGTGCCAGCAATCGCCGGAGTGATGCAGCAGCCGCAGGTCTTCGGCAAGGAAACGGCAGAGCCGTGCGAGATCGTGCTTTCCGAACTGCTCTCCATCGCGAACGGGTAACTCGAAGGCGGCGCACTTGAGATGGCTGAGAAATATCTCGAGGTTGTCGGCATTGATGTGCGCTTGTTCGGGCGAAGATCCGAAAAAGTAATCGGGGTGCTCGACGATGTACTGATCGAGCGGAGCGCTGGAGGCAACCAGCACGGCGATGGAGGCAGACTGCCTGCGCCCGGCTCGCCCGGCTCGCTGCCAGGTGGAAGCGATGTTGCCGGGGTATCCGGCAAGAACAACGGTATCGAGCGAACCGATGTCTACACCCAATTCCAGCGCATTGGTTGCCACGACCGCACGAATGACGCCGGTGCGCAGGCCCTGCTCGGTATGACGCCGCTCCTTTGGCAAATAACCGCCGCGATATCCGCTGACACATTCATTTGAAAACGGCAGGTGGGAACACGCATCCTTCAGATACGTTGTAAGAACCTCGGTCGCGAGTCGATTGTTCGTGAACACCAGAGTCTGTTGCCCTTGCCGGATAAATTCGAGGGCAATACGGCGAGTTTCATGAAGATAGCTGCGGCGAATGCCGAGCTGGCGATTCACGACGGGAGGGTTGTAGAAGATGAAGTAGTTATCTCCGGAAGGCGCGCCGCTATCCGCAACGATTTCGAACGGCTGCCCGGTAATTGATTCGGCAAGCTGCTTTGGATTCGCGATGGTTGCAGAGCAGCAGATGAACTGCGGGTGCGAACCGTAGAATTCGCAGATTCGCTTTAAGCGCCGGAGGATATTGGCAAGATGGCTGCCATAGACGCCGCGATAATAGTGCAGTTCGTCGATTACGATATAGCGAAGATTCTCAAAGAGCTTGGCCCACTTGGTGTGATGAGGAAGTATGCCGGCATGCAGCATATCCGGATTGGTCAGGATGATATTGGCTTTGTCGCGGATTGCGCGCCGGGCATCCTGGGGCGTGTCGCCGTCATAGGTATGGCACGAGAGCGGACCGCCGATAGCATCGTTCAGGCGCTGCAGTTCCAGGCGCTGATCCTCGGCAAGAGCTTTGGTGGGAAAAAGGAAGATGGCACGGCCCGCGGAATCCGCCAGAAGTGAATGAAGGACGGGCAGGTTGTAGCAAAGGGTTTTGCCGCTGGCGGTGGGCGTGACCACAACAGCATTTTTTCCGGCGAGCGCGTGTTCGACGGCGGCGGACTGATGTGTGTAGAGGTTCTGGATGCCGCGACCGGCGAGAGCTGAACGAAGCAGAGGATTCAACTGTTCCGGAAATGGCCCGAACCGCGCGGCCCTGGCAGGTTGATGGCGAACCGCGCGAACGGACGAACCGTCCTGGCGCATCAATTCTTGAAAGTGCGCCGCCAGCGCCTGTACCGGCGAGAGCGGCGCGACGGCATTGGTCTGGTCGGAAGTAGTTGGGTTGATTGTCATGGGTTCTGATTGCCAGCGAGATGTTGGACGGTTTGGAAGGTATCCGATTCTTCAGGCGATTTGTCGGGCCGGTAGCGCTTCACGCGGGCAAAGCGCAGGGCGAGTCCGCTTTCGTAGCGCGGGCTTACTTGAATTTCGTTGAAAGCGATTTCGGCGACAAGCTTTGGCTCGACGTAGACGGTATAGCTGTCGCGAGCGACTTCGAGTTTCAGCAGTTCCTGGGTTTGCCAGACGAGCATTTGGTCGGTAAGACCTTTGAAAGTCCTGCCCAGCATGGCGAATCCGCCCTTTACGGTATCCCGTGCGCCCAGATGCAAATTACTCAACCAGCCGCGCCGGCGGCCGTTGCCCCATTCGGCGGCAAGGATCACCAGGTCAAGGGTTCGGGCCTGCTTTATCTTGAGCCAACTCTGCCCGCGCGCTCCGGCGGCGTAGGCGGCATTTCGAGCTTTCGCCATGAGGCCTTCGTGCCCTTGGCGGAGGGCCTGCGCGAGAAAGTCTTTGGCTTGATCGGGACTTGCGGTCGTGAGGTGAGGAACGATGTTAGCGGCGGGAACAATTCCAGTCAAAGCGACGAACCGCTTGGCTTGCGGCTCATCGATGACCGGCTGGCCATGGAGATACAGAGCATCGAACCAAAACGGCGTCATGGGGAGTTCGGCGAGCAGGCGATCCACATCCAGCTTGCGGCCAAAGCGGCGCATGGACACCTGGAACGGTTGGGGGCGGCCCTGGGCATCGAGGCTAAGCACTTCGCCATCGAGGATCAGGTTGTCCGCGGGTAACGATCGGACGGCCTGGACAACCTCCGGAACGGCCGCCGATACGTCGTTTGAACCACGCGAGAAGATTCTGACATCGTCCCCCGACTTGTGGGCCTGAACACGAGCGCCATCGAACTTATATTCGAGCGCCGCTTCGCCCAGCTCATCCAAGGCCTCGGTCACGTCTTCGGCCGTTTGCGCGAGCATAGGTTGAACAGGGCGAAACAACTGAATATCGAATTGAGAAAGGCCGGGCTCGCCTTGTTCAATAGCCGGCCGGGCAATGGCCTGGATGCTGCCCGCCAGCATAGCGGCGCGCCGGATTTTCAGGGCCGAGATTCCGGTAGCTTGCGCGAGCGCGTCGAGCATGACGCCTTCGAGGGCGCCCTGGCGCAACTCGCCGCCGAGAAGCCGAATCAGAAATTCCTGTTCATCGTAGGTAGCGCGTTCGAAGAGCCCGCAAAGAAGCTCGCGTTTTGCCTGTCCGGCGCCGGAACCTTTCACTTCCAAAAGCCGGCTGAGTACACGATCCACTTCCAGCAGTTCGATGGTGGGATGTTCCGCGGGCGGCGCGCCGGCATTGCGAAGAGTGGCGTAACCGATTCCGATGCGGCCCTGACGGGTGACGCCGGATAGATAAGCGACCGCAATTTCTGCTTCTTCAGGATGCAGGCGTTTGAGGAGAGCGGCCAGAAGATCGGCCTTCTCAAGCCGCTTCGTGGTGGCGGCGATGCGGCGTGAAGTGTCGACGATGGCGGAGAGAAGCACGGTTATGTCTCGTCCGAGCGCACGCGCGCGAATACGTAGCGCGCCGCGGGATTAGCAGCACGTAAAGCTTCTTCGACGGCCTCGCCCAGAATGCGCCCGTCACCGACAGAAAGACGCGCCGACACCACAAGATCGACGGTGATCAAAAAATCGGAACGCAGGCGGGCAATAAAACAGTCTGAAACGCCGAGCACGCCGGGAATGGCTTCGGCAACTTTGCGAGCCTGATCCTCTACTTCATCGGCAGACAGTTCATTACGGCGCTCGCTGGCCGCACGCAGTTGGAACAGGTGAACCGGCAGCTTACGGAGCGGCACGCTGCGCCCGGGCAGCATGTTGTACCAAAGGAATGGCGCGCTGAATCCCTTCGGGGCGGCAAAGCCATGCGCTCCGTAGCGGCTGATGATTTCGCGAACTTCCTCCAAGGGATCACTGGGCCGGGCGGGATCGTCGGGACGCTGGGCGAATTTCAGAGCGGCGTCGGGCTCGGCCTCCTCCACTTCGAGCACTTTGACTTCGTCGTAACCGGGGCGCTCCGGCCCCTGACCCGACATGGCTTTGATGAGTTCAGGCAAAGTGAGACACTTCTCGTGCCAGGCGGTACGGGCGCGAGCAGGGATGGGATCATGCCGCCACTCGGAGCCGCCACAGTAATAGCAATAGAACCGGCCGAGGCGATCGACCTGCTCGAAGGCCCAAGCGACATCACCAAGCCGGGCGGGAGTGTAGGGGGCGGCGGTCCACCGGACAAAGACGAAGGCTCTGCCGCTTCTGCGAGACATAGGTATATTGTCGCCGGGAGGTGCGGACTGAAGCTCTGAGGGGGGCTGCAGGACAGCGGGCTACCGTTGCCTTTCACAAAAGTATAGATAAAGGGCCGATTCAGGCGAATCGGCCGCGGGTTGTCAACTCTCGTTGACCAACCCGCCCCACACGGCCGTATCGTTGCGATTTCGAAAGCTAAGTGAAGGTCAGTGGGGGAATTTGAACTGGTCGTCTATTTCGACCTGATAGCCGGCAGCGAGCACGTTGGTTTCGTTTGCCATACCGACGACAGCCATTAGCTCGCCGAGCATTTCATCGGTCATGCCTTTCTTGCGGGCCGAGGCCGAATGCGAGGCCATGCAGTACTGGCACTGATTGGTGGCGCTGACGGCGAGATAGATGAGTTCTTTTGTGAGCGGATCCAAAGCACCGGGAGCCATGATCTGTTTGATGCTTTCCCACGTGCGGCGAAGAGTTGCGGGATCGTTGGCAAGCGCCTTCCAGAAATTATTGATCCAATCGGTTTTGCGGGTGGCCATGATGTCGTCATAGACTTCACGAACCTCCGGGCGGGCGTCGTTGTATTCAATCAGGGTGGGCATGGGAGATTCTACGAGGTTCCGATGAGGATGCCGGCAATGAAAACGAGCACGCCGCCTAATATGACCTGCAGGGCGGCGCGCACAAGCGGAGTTTCCATGTAGTGCTGGCGGATCCAGCTAATCGCGGCCAATTCAACAGCCACGACGCAGACAGCGACCGCGGTGGCGATTTGAAAGTTGGAGATCAAGTAAGGCAGGGTGTGACCGATGCCGCCGGCGGTGGTCATCACGCCGGTGACGATGCCCCGAATGAGAGGGCGGCCGCGACCCGTGAGCGATCCATCGTCGGAGAGACCTTCAGCGAATGCCATCGAGATGCCGGCGCCGACAGAAGCGGCAAGGCCGACGACGAAGGCATCGTGGGTGTTCTGGGTAGCGAACGCGGCGGCGAACAGAGGCGCGAGCGTCGAGACGGAGCCATCCATGAGGCCGGCCAAACCGGGCTGCACGAACTGCAACACGAAAACGCGCCGGGAGGCTTCCTTTTCCTTCGCCCGGACGCCAGGGGTGAGATGCTGCCTTTCCATGGAGACCGCGGCGGCGGAGTGCTTTGCTTCGGCCTCGGCAAGATCGCCGAGCAACTTGCGGACGGAAGCGTCGGTTGAGCGCTGCACAGCCAATTGGTAAAAGCGGCGGGTTTCAGATTCCATCGACTCAATGGAGCGGCGGACCGCCATTGGGCCGATGGGACCGATTAACCAGACGGGCGGCCGCGAGACGAAGCCTTTGACATCCTGGCGGCGGATGAGCGGGATATGTTCACCGAAGCGCGACCGGTAGAGCTCGATCAAGCTGGTGCGATGGTCCGATTCCTCGGCCTGCATTTCTTCGAGCATCCGGGCGGTGACCGGGTAATTTTGACGGAGGCCCTCGGCAAACTCGCCGTAGATGCGGCCATCCTCTTCTTCGAGAGAGATGGCGAGGGCGAGAATCTCGCGTTCGGAGAGGTCTTTGAAGTTTTTCGCCATGCGCTACGACCCGGCAGGGAAGCTATTAGGTTAACGCGAGGGTTTCTGCCACTCCAGGTTGAGTCTTCGCCTCGCTGAGAATGCGCGGGCTCATCCGGATTGCCAAACGAACTCCACGTTGAGTCTTCGTCACGCTGAGAATGCGCGGGCTCATCCCGGCGAGGCATACCTCGCCCCTACCGCAGACGATAAAAAAGATCGTCTGCGCCACCCTGAGCCAGCATGGGCTGTTGGGAATATGCGGTGACAGTTTGGCGAGATTTTCTTTTGGCAAGAGAATCAGGCGGTTGGGAGGAATTTTTGGCGGGCGGGGTACGGCGGTGTACGGATACTCGGGCGAGATGGCGAAGAAGCGGGGCGGCGGACCCAACACACCGGACGGGAAGAAGAACTCAAGCCGCAATTCGACCGCGCACGGCTGCCGGTCGAAAACGGTGGTCATTCTGGACGGCGAATACCAGGAAGACTACGACGAGATGGAGCGGGAGTGGAACGACGAATTCGGGCCCGAGACGTACATGGAACGGCGGCTGGTCAAGATTCTGGTAGACAACGACTGGTTTCTGCAGCGGGCAGTGCGACGGCTGCACGAGGCGGAGGCCAAAGAGGGGAACGTGGAGCTGATGCAGCGGTATAAGACCTCGGCGGAACGGTCATTCTACCGGTCATTGAATGCGCTGCAGCAGTTACGGAAACACTACATGATCATAGAACGGGAAAAGGACCGGCTTAAAAAGGAGCTGGAGAAGCGGCCAGCGCCCGCGGCGGAGCAGCCAAAGGGGGGAACGTCGAAGACCGAAGCGGTTTTGACGAAAGCGCAGCAATTATTCAAGGGGCAGCGGAATCCGAAAAAGCGGAAAAAGATTCCGATTCTGGATCAGTGGATCGAGATTGAGATCCAGGACGGGAAGACGGTTACGGAGCTGTATCCATCGAACGAGCAGTTGATCAAGCAGGGGCAAGCCATGATTCCAGCGCCCGAAATGGTGTACCGCAGGCTGCACTTTGTAAACGGCGTTCCGCCCGAGTATTCATGGACGACGGACGATGCGGTAACTCGCGAGCGCGGCGGGATGGGGACGCAGCGGATGACGGTAGACACGTGGCTGGAACTAATCGAGCGCGAGGAAGCCACTGGAACGGGGCACGTGGGGCCGTGCGGAGGGAATTTGCCGAGGCCGGAGGAGCGCGGCGGCTGCGATTGCGAAACATGCACGCACAACCGCGCGGTGCTGGAGGCGAGAGAGGGCGAGTAAGGGGGTTACTCTTGATTCGCAATAACTTGAGCGATGAATGCGAAAATGGGCCATGGCCAGCGTCGCCCGGAAATTGACGTTCGTAGACTTCCAGCGGCAGTACGGGCGTTCGGACCGAGCCTACGAATACTGGTATGGCGAAGCCATCATCAAAGGAATGCCAACCTGGATTCATGGACTGTTGCAAAAGATAATCATGACCTTGCTCGACGAGGCAGGATATAAGTCCGGCTCAGAAGTCGAATTACGCATTGATCCCGAAGCGCATCCCAAACCCGATGTGATTGCAACGAAGGGCAGAATTGAGCTGCCCTACCCCACTCGGGCCGTCGATGTAGTGGTTGAGGTGCTTTCCGAAGACGACACGATGCCTTATATGCGCGCGAAATGCAGGGCCTACCGCCGATGGGGTTTTACGCACATTTACCTGGTGGATCCTGCCGATCGCTCCGTACTGGAATGGATGGAGGGGTCGCTGATCGTGCGCGATGAGCTGGCGACCATCCCGGTAGAACGAATCTGGGCCGCCCTGGATGCGCAGATTGGTGGAGAGAGCTGAAAAAACGAGCGACGTTTTAGGCGGTTTGGAGGATCGGGAAGGGATTGGCAGCGAGCGGAGGAGCCGAATACGCCCTCTCCGGTGTATCCACCAGTTCACCGACAAGGTCGTAATCGTGCGCCTGGGTGACACGAAATGTCCGGAACTCACCGGCGCGGGCAGTTGTTTGACCGAGGTCATTGATATAGCAGACCCCGTCAATTTCGGGGGCCTGGGTTGAAAGACGGGCTTCCCACAACAACTCGGTCTCTTTGGACGGCCCTTCGATGAGCACCGAAAACTCTCGCCGCACCAGCTGCCGATTCCGCTTCAACGAGATGCGCCGCTGGAGCGACATCAGCTTGCGTTTACGGTTGTAAATTGTCTGCGCGTCCAGCTTGCCATCCAGGTGGAAACTCCCGCTTGTTTCTTCATCGCTGTAGGAGAAGACGCCAAGACGATCGAACTGGGCCGCCTGGACGAACTGGCAGAGTTCCTCGAAATCATGCTCTGATTCGCCGGGAAAGCCGACAATCATGCTGGTCCGTATCGCCACACCGGGAATGGTCTGGCGGATTCGCTGCAGCAGTTTCAGAAAGATGTCCGCGTTAGCGCCGCGCTTCATGCGCTTGAGCACTGGCGCGCTGGCATGCTGGAGCGGCATGTCGATGTACTTGACCAGGGCTTCATGTCCGGCAATGGTATCGAGCAGCTTCTGGGTGATCTTGTTCGGATACGCATACAGGAACCGCACCCATTTAGGCAGATCCGTAGGGATGGATGCCAAGCGTGCCAGCAGATCCGCGAGGCCGTTCTTCAAACCAAGGTCCTCGCCGTAGCAGGTAGTGTCCTGACCGATCAGATTAATTTCGCGAACTCCCATCGCAAACATGCGGGTAGCCTCATTGACCACGCTTTCAAAGCGGCGGCTGCGGAATTGTCCGCGAAACTGGGGAATAATGCAGAACGAGCAGGGGTGGTCGCAGCCCTCCGCAATCTTTATATAGGCGGAGTGCCGGGGAGTGGTGAAGACTCGCGCGGTGAGATCGTGATACAGGTACGGCTCAGGCGCAATCTGCTTGGGCTGCATGCCCTCGCATAATGCTGTGATTTGCGCGAGCTCATTGGTCCCGATGACAGCATCAACTTCCGGGATGTTCCTGCAGATGTCCGCGCGGTAACGCTCCACCAGACAGCCGGCGACGATGAGCCGCTGCGCTTTGCCGGTTTTCTTGTACTCGGCCATTTCGAGAATCGTGTCAACCGATTCCTGCTTTGCCGGATCGATGAAGCTGCAGGTGTTAACGACAATCACGTCGGCTTCGGCCGGCTGCGGGGTCAGCTCATAGCCTCCGGCGACTAACTGGCCCATCATCACCTCTGTATCGACGAGGTTTTTTGGGCACCCGAGACTTACAAATCCAATTTTCAACGGGGTAGTTCGATTCACGGAAAGGAGTAGCAGCGAGCCAAGCTCGCGACTATCAGGATACCAGCCGGCGATGTAAGCTATTGACGGCAGGAGGAAAATAAGAGAGCAGGTTTTAACAATCGGTACGAATTTTGTTTTTTTTTACCTCAAGGTCTAGTAAACTCTTGGGAGTCGTTCAAAAATCCAAAACGGAAACTGGGCGTCATGTTCAAAACACGGAAAGTCCGTCCTGATTTAGGCCGAGAAGCTGCGCCCGCGCGTGGCGATAAAGGCCCGGCACCACGGACCTATACAAGCACGGATGTTGCAAAGATAGCCCAGGTCAGCCTGCGGCAACTGCAGTGGTGGGACGAGCGCAAAGTAGTTTCGCCGCGGCATGAGGGGCACAAGCGGATCTATTTGCCCGAGGAAGTGATTGAGATTACATTGATCGCGGAACTCCGGCGGAAGGGATTTTCCCTACAGAAGATCCGGCGGGTGGTGCGGTTTCTGCAGCGGGAGATGGGACGCCGGCTAGCGGACATTCTTTCGTCCGATTCACGGCTGCATCTTTTGACGGACGGAAAATCAATTTACCTGGAAGATCAGCAGGACCGTATTATCGATCTGCTGAAGAATGCACGGCAGCCGATGTTTCTGGTGTGCGTAAGCGACCAGGTGAAGCGTCTGGATGAGATACCAAGAAAAGGCAGCCGCAGCGAGACGGGGCTGGCGAGAAGAGCAAGAGCGGCCGTTTAAGGGCAGACGCCGCGGAAGGTTCAGAAGATCAGCTTGAGCGAAAGCTGAATTTGCCGGGACGTGCCTGCCGTCCGGCTGATCTCACCGAAACCGGTGCCCTTGATGATGTTTGCGGGCAGGGCCAAATTCACAATATTAAATAGATTGAAGAACTCGGCGCGGAACTGCAGGTCTGTGCGCTCACTGCTGCCGTGCCGGACAAGCGGCATATCTTTGATGAGCGCGAAATCGAAATTATAGAAGGCCGGCCCACGGAAGGTATTCCGCCCAAGCGTGCCGAATCGCCCCTGATTGGGTCCGGCGCCTCCGGGCAGGCCGATAGGGATGGAGAAAAAGGACGCGTTGCCGCCGCCGCGACCGAAGTAGTCTTCACGAATGACGCGGCTGGTGGATAACTCCGGTTCCGCAACCTGATCGGGCCGGTCTACTCCGTTCGAGCCGACGCCGGTTTGCTGAACTCCTGAATAAATGGTGAACGGCGCCCCGCTGGTGATGGTCGAGATACTCAAGAGCTGCCAGCCGCCGGCGACTTTCTCGCCGAGCGAACGCAAGTAACGAATCCGATCGAGATGCAAATCCTGGAACGCGCTGGCGGTGAACGCGTGGCCGACATCGAAGGTGGAGGGCCCTTTGTCGGCCCGGGTATCGAAGGGATCCTGCGGCCAAGCCTGGGCGACCGCGCCGGAAGTACCGCTCAAAAATCCTCCGGTTGTGGAACTGGTATCGTCAAGCGATTTCGACCAGGTATAGCTGGCTTGCAAACTGGTACCGAGCAGCGGCACAGTGCCCTGGATAGAAGACTGCAGGGCATGATAGCTGGAATGAGACCGGTTGGTCATCAACTGTTCGGTCCCAAAGCCGCCCATCACCTGACCGGAAGAATTGAACTGCGTGTAAGGCGCATAAGCTGGATCCGCTCCGGGATATCCGTTCAGAAAGTTCACCGCGGGCACGCGTACGCCGGCGGTACCGACGTAAGCGGCACTTGCACTCAGGCCGCCGAACTGGCGCTCCATGGCGAAAGTCCAGGTGCCGAGGTAAGAATTGCCGAAATCTTGCGAGATGGTGGCGACGCTCAGGGGCGTGATCTGATGATTGCGGCTAAGCGCCGCGATGCCCAGCTCAAAGCGGTTCACATCCATGATGGTGTTGGCGGGCACGGCCTTGGTGTTACCGGAGGCGAAAATCTCCGTTCCGGAAGGCGTATAGACTTGCGGTAATTCGGCCGGGGTGATTTGTACCAGGAACGGGATGGAAGCGCCGGGAGCAGCGGTCAAGCGGGGATAGATGACGAACGGAGCCCCGCCAGTCAAGAAATTATCCTGCCAGATATTGGGCGGAATGGTAGTGATTCCAGCTCCGGCACGCAAGGTCAAGCGATCAGTCGCGCGCCAACTTACCCGCAAGCGCGGTCCCCACCCATTGAGATCGAGCCGGTATCCGGGCTGAGGGTTGATCAAATACTGTTGGCCGAGGCCGTCGGGGCCGGGTTTGAATGCGATTGCGGCGGTGCGCTTGGCGCGCTCGGTAATGGGCGAATAGACTTCATAACGCAAGCCGTAATCGAGAGAGAGGCGGTCGGAAACTTTCCAAGTGTCCTGCAGAAAAAAATTGGCCGCGTAACGCGAGATTGCGGCGACGCCGATCTGATCGCCTTGGGGAAATAACTGTGGAGCAACGGCGAGCGTGTAAGCGAACGGGCTGGCGGTTAGAAGCCCGCTGAGTGTGTCGGGGAGAGGATCGCCCACCTGAATATCGTGCCTGCCGCTGGCGGAGCGAATGAGGGCGGGCGAGTAGGCAGTGCCTCCACCGAACGTGTATTCTCCGTTGGGGCTGATTCCGAAATAGGTGGAATCGCGATTTGCGCGAAACTCGATGCCTGCTTTGATGGCGTGCCGGTCGCGAGTCCACGAGAAGTTCTGGCGACCCTGGAACAGATTTCCGTACGAGCTGGTGACGGAACCAGCCGGGGCATTGAATGCTTCATAAAGTCCATCGCCAAATTTCAGCGCAGGATCTGTGCGGTTTGGAGTGGGGAAAGACGGTGTAGTGCGCGTGAAACTGAGGGACGATTCGAAGGAGAAGCGGGGAGAGGGCGTGCGGGTGTAAGTGATGACAGCATTTCGCTGGCGGTCGACATAAGTGATGCCGAAGGTTGGATCGATGGCGGTCTGACTGGGATTGGTGGTGGGTCCGGTGATGTTATCGAGATTGAAACGGCCAAAGAGCTGCGCCTTGTCCGAGAGTTTGTGATCGATACGAATGGCGAACTGATCCGCGTTGGTACGAACCTTAGATGAAGTGGCGTAGGTGCGAGCGCCGTAAGGGCCTTGCGGATCGTTCGGCAAGGGATAGCGGTTGAGCATGGGAGCAACGCGGGGATCAACGGGCACGAATAGAGTGTCGCCGGGAAAGGCAGTGGTATCGAGGCCCGCGCGTTCGGCCGCAGTGGGGACAGGCAGCACCTGGGTAGTTCCGAGTACCTGGCGAAAGCCCTGATACTGACCGAAGTAGAAGGTTTTGCCGCGCCCATCATAGAGACCTGGAATGAACACAGGCCCGCCATTGGTGAAGCCGAATTCGTTACGACGAAAGGGCGGAATACGGCCGGGGTTGGCGATGGATCTGCGGTCGAAAAAATTGCGGGCGTCGAAGGCGGAGTTTCGAACGAACTCGAAGACCGAGCCATGGAAGCCGCTTGCGCCCGAGCGGGTGAGAATGTTTGTGAATCCGGCCGCGCCCCGGCCCACTTCCGGCGGCATCCATCCGGAGCTGGATTGGATTTCCTGAACCGCATCCACATTGAAGTTGGAGAAGGTAGCGCCGCCCATTTCGGGATCGCTAATATCCGCGCCGTCCATGGCGAAGACAGCCTCAACGCCGCGCTGTCCATTGATGGCGAACTGCTGGGTAAAGTTAGTGCCGCCATTGGTATCTGTCATAGTGCCGGCGGCGAGCAGAAGCAACTGGCTGAAATCGCGCTTATTGAGAGGAAGCTCAGAGACGGCCTGTCGGTTGAGCTGCTCGCCACCAGCAGTTGCAGACTCGCTGGCTTCTTTTAGGGACAGAGTGCCGTCTCGTGAAATCGCGAGGTGGGCGGTGGGGGCATCCGGACGGATTTCAACCGGTTGAGCGCAGACGATTCGATTTTCGTTCCACAGCACGGATACGACGTATTTGGCGGGAGGTATCGCGCTGAATCGGAATGCGCCGCCGGACGAAGTTGAAGCGACAAACCTGGTTGTTCCCGAGCTGATCTCGATTTGCGCTCCGCCGATGGGAGCGCCGGCGGAATCCCGCAGCGTTCCAGACCATGACGGCACGCGGCGATCCTGACACCAGGCCGCTATCGCGATGAGAATGAGCAGCGGCAGTATGCGAAGGCGCGCGAGCATTGTTCCCCAGAATAGCGGAGGGCGAAAGCGCGGGGCCGATGAAGGCGCGAGGTTCTGGGCGCAAGGTTTTCTATCATGTAAATTCGAGTTCCAATGAAAGTCTCTGTTATTATTCCGGCGGCCGGGCTGGGAACGCGTATGGGCCGGAGCGCACCGGAAAAAGAAGGGACCAGCCGGAAGCAGTTCATGCTTTTGAACGGCTCGCCTATCCTGGCGCACACGATCCGGAAGTTTATAAGCTCGCCGTCAGTAACCGAAATTGTGGTGGCGCTTCGCTCGGAAGATCTCCCGTGGGCCGAAGAGTTATTCAAGAGCCAAGGGCTGAGCCATCACGTTCGCACGGTTGAAGGCGGTGAAAGCCGGCAGCAATCGGTGGAGAATGCGCTTGCAACGATTAGCGACGACACGGACCTGGTTGCGGTTCATGATGCGGTGCGGCCATTTGTGCTGCGCGAGACGATTGAGAAAGTCATTCACGAAGCGAGCGAGCATGGCGCGGCGATTGTCGGCATTGTTCCAGTGGACACGGTTAAGCAGGTACACCGGAACAAAGTTCGCGCGACACTGCCCCGGGAGCGGCTGATTCTGACACAGACGCCGCAGGTCTTCCGGCTGAAGCTGCTGCGCGACGCGTTCGAAAAAGCGCGGCAGGATCTGTTTATAGGCACGGACGAATCTTCGCTAGTAGAACGCCTGGAGCGAGTGGAGGTTTCGGTTGTTCTGGGCACCGATCGAAACATCAAGATAACGAAGCCGAGCGATATGGATCTTGCGCGGCTGTATCTGATGCTGGAAAATTCCACGCTCGAGCTATCGCATTAATGGGCAAGACGGGCTTGCCGGCATTCCGCATTGGGCAAGGCTGGGACACGCATCGCCTGGAACCAGGACGTCCGCTGATTCTGGGCGGAATCCGCGTTCCGTCCGATTTCGGACTGGCCGGGCACTCGGATGCAGACGTTCTGTTCCATTCCGTGACAGACGCGATACTGGGCGCGCTGGCGCTGGGCGATATCGGCATGCATTTTCCCGACAGGGCTGAAGAATGGCAGGGAGCAGAGAGCGCGCAGTTTCTGAAACACGCGATTCGGTTGGCGGCTGATGAGGGCTATCGATTGATCAATATCGATGTAACGATTGTTCTGGAGCGGCCCAAGCTGAAAGATTTCCGCGATGCGATTCGAGAGAGCCTGGCGCGCGCGACCGGGATGGCGGTTCACCTTGTGAGCGTGAAATTTAAGACGGCTGAGAGAATGGGGCCGGTTGGAGAAGGCCGTTCGTGCGAAGCGCAGGCGATTGTGTTACTGGAGGCGGAGAAGCCAGCCGCCGCTTAGCTTACGCGATATTCTGTGATACTCCGGTGCCTGCTGATTGCCGCCGCGATGGCGGGATGCTACTACTCGGCGCTGCTCGCGAGGGCCGCGCACCTGTTCGGAAAGAATACGGCTGAGTCTGTGGCGGCAGCGTCCGCACTGACGCCCGACAATTCCCGCTACCTGGCGCGGCTGGCAGATTGGAAACCGGACCAGCGCGTTCAACTGCTGCATCGGGCCGTGGAGTTGAATCCTTTCGATTCCGAATCGTGGATCCAGTTGGGGCTGGCCGCAGAACTGGACGGGAACGATCCTCAAACAGCCGAGCGATATTACTTACGGGCCGCCGCGGTGGATCGGATGTTTTTGCCGAAGTGGACGCTTACAAACTTCTATTTCCGCCGGCAGAACCAGGCCGAGTTTTTCCGGTGGGCGAAAGCAACCCTGGCGATCACGCCCTATTCGCCGGACCCGGTGTTTGCGCAGATGTGGCTGATGAGCCAGGATGCGGCTCTGATCGGAGCAGCGGTTCCGGAGCGGCCCAGAACGCTGCTGCAATACGCGATATTCCTGTCGAGCCAGCAGCGGTTTGCGGCGATTCCGGCTGTGGTTACGCGATTGGTCCACGCGGCCGGTCCTGAAAAGGCGCACGCGTTGGGGCGGGATGATCTGCTTGCGAGTATTCAAGACCGGCTTCTCTCGGCGGGTGATTCCGAAGCGGCACTGGGCGTATGGACCAGCATGAAGAACGGCGGCTGGATACAGGAGAGCGTTCCAAGCGCGGCCCATCCGTTGACAAATGGCGATTTTTCGACGCCCTTCTATGGCCACGGCTTCGACTGGATTCGCGCCAACGCCGCCGGCGTGGAG
>DATIMA010000087.1:0-2606 GCA_035475915.1 Bryobacteraceae bacterium | reverse complement strand
GCGTGGATCATCAGCAAGACGGAATGTTCAGCTATCTGTCGCCGGAAGAGCGCGTACGGCCAGATCACCCGCTGCGAGGCATTCGGAGAACGGTGGACGAGATTCTCAGGGAGTTGTCGCCGCTATTTGGTGAGATGTATTTGCTGACGGGGCGGCCTTCAATCCCACCCGAGAAGTTGTTGCGGGCGCTGCTGATTCAAATGTTGTACTCGATCCGTAGCGAGCGGTTGCTGATGGAGGAGATCGACTATAACGTGTTATTTCGCTGGTTCGTCGGCATGAATCTGGATGAATCGGTTTGGGACGCAACCACCTTTACTAAGAATCGGGAACGCCTGTTGGATGGGAACATAGCGAGGGAATTTCTCTCGCAAACGGTCAAGCAGGTGTACGAGAAGGGATGGGCTTCCGATGAACACTTCACGGTAGACGGAACGCTCATCGAAGCTTGGGCCAGTCTGAAGAGTTTTCAGCCAAAGGATCGGAGCAAAACTACTCCGCCGGACGATCCCGGCAACCCGACGGTGAACTTTCATGGGGAGAAGCGCTCCAATCAGACGCATCAGTCCACCACCGATGCCGATGCGAGACTAGCGCGCAAAGGGAACGTCGCAAGAGATCGTTCGTTTCATCCTGTCCGCCAGTATCTCGAGTCTTTGAAGTGGGACGGCATAGAGCGCCTCGACCGCTGGTTGTCGATCTACATAGGTGCGGAAGACACAGACTACACGCGAGCGGTGGGTGCCCGCTGGCTGGTTTCGGCAGTCGCAAGAGTTTATCGGCCCGGAGAAAAAGCGGAATGCTGCCTGATTCTCGAAGGGCCACAGGGCATCAAGAAATCCACCACGTTGAAAACGTTGGGAGGGCCTTACTTCACCGATGAACTGGCAGACCTGGCAGCAAAGATTGCGCCATGCAAACGCGTGGCGTCTGGATCATCGAACTTTCCGAGCTCGATACGCTCAGCCGTTCTGAGGTGAGCCGAATCAAAACGTTCATGAGCCGGACCACGGACCGCTTCCGACCGCCATATGGCAAGCGCCTCATCAAATCGCCGCGGCAGTGCGTTTTCGCCGGCACCGTAAATCACTCGACCTATCTGCGAGACGAAACCGGCGGCCGCCGATTTTGGCCCGTAGTGTGTGGCGCAATTGAGATCGACCGCGTCGGCCGTGACCGCGATCAACTCTGGGCGGAAGCCAAAGCCCGGTTTGATCAAGGAGGCATCTGGTGGTTGGAAACGGCTGCACTCATCGCGGCAGCCGCACACAGGAACAGGCGAATCGCTTCGAATCCGGTCCGTGGGAAGAACTGATCGCGCCTTGGGTTAAAGACCGCACCAGTGCTTCGGTGTCAGAAACGTTGTCGTGCTGCCTCGACGAGCCTCGGGCGCAATGGACACAAGTAGATAAGAATCGCGTAGCTCGCTGCTTCCGTGCGCTCGGCTAGGAACGATACCGCGAGCGCCAGAGCGCAAGGCTGGAATGGCGATATCGCAGGGCAGAATCATGAAATGTTCCCGGTGTCCGCCACCTGTTCCCAGTCTGTTCCCACTCTTGTCCCCAGTTGCATGTCTTTCAAACGAAACGATGTTCCCAGTGTTCTCAGTCTCTTTACGCGCGCACGTAAGGTATTCGAGCGCTCATTTCTAAAAGTCTTCCTAGTCTAGGAAATCGACGAACTCCGCGCTGGTATGGCGAGCGGCAGTCTTGCCTACGACCTTGCCCGTCCGCACCTCCAAGGCCGCATACAGTGAGAGCGTTCCGTGCCGGTAATACTCGAATCCGTGCCGTTCGGCACGCCCAGGAGATAGCGGGAGCACGGGATCCAAACGATCCAGAGCCTGAATGGCGCTCTTCTCGTCCACGCAGAAAACCGCCGCGTGTTGGGGCGGCTTCATGTACAGCGCGATAATATCCGCCGCTTTCTCTTCGAAATGCGGATCGTCGCTGGCCATGTAGCGATCCAAACGGTGCGGCTTGAGCCGCGCCTGTCGCCAGATTCGCTGCACAGTCGACTTGCTCAATCCCAGCGCTGAAGCCATCTTGCGGCAACTCCAGTGTGTGCTGCCGTCCGGCGGTGGCTGCATCGTTTTGCGCAACACTCGGGCCTGCACAGCCGCAGTTGCTCTGCGCGGGTTACTGCCTTTCTGCTGCGGGTCCAGCCCCACCATCCCCTGCAGCTCGAATCGTTGTTTCCAACGCGCAATCGTCGGCCGCGAAGTGTTCAACTCCGCTTCGATTTCCCTCCAACTCTTCCCGTCGGCCAAGGCAAGCATTAGTCGCGCGCGGAAGACATCGCCCGCAGGCAATCTCCGCGACTGAGCCCAGCTCCTCAGCTCTTCGCGCTGCTCTGGGCTGAGTTGGGACACGCAACAGCGGTATCGCATACTCCTCTGGACTACGCGGGCATTTTGTTGGTTACATTATCATTGGGACATTTCAATAGTGGCTTGTCGCAGTGAGTTCGTTAGCATGTGATTCGGCGCCGAACATTCCGAGTATCTCCAAGCAAAAGGCTTAGCGGATTTCGCATAAGCGCGAACGTAGCGCATGAGCTTGCGGGCCAGATCCGGCACGGAGGTGAAGATTCCTCTGGCGATGACC
>DATIMA010000086.1:0-6636 GCA_035475915.1 Bryobacteraceae bacterium | reverse complement strand
GACATTCCGATTGCGAAGATCACCGCCCAATATCTGGAATATGTCCAGAAAGCGATTGAGTTGGACATCGAACTCAGCTCGGAGTTCGTGTATATGGCTGCGACGCTGATTCACATCAAGAGCAAGCTGTTGTTGCCGGTCGATCCGGAACTCCAAAAGATCGCCCCGGAAGAGGACCCGCGAAAGGAACTGGTTGACCGGCTGATCGAACACGAGCGGTTTAAGAATGCGGCGGAGATGCTGCAACAGAAGCGAGTCGTCGAGGAAGCGATCTGGTCGAACCCGCAGATGGAGAGTTTCCTGGCCGAGAGCGAGGGCCCTGGGCTCGCGGTCAGCATCTTCGATCTGGTCAAGACATTTCAGGGCGTACTGGACCGGACCAAGAACCGTCCTCTATACGAGATCGGCAGAGAGTCGGTCAGCGTTCCGGACATGATTCAATTTCTGCGAGCCGAGCTTACGCGACCGCGGCGTCCGGAAACTCTTTCCGCAACACATCTCTTTGAGCGCCAGCGTAGCCGCCGGGCGATGATCTGCCTATTTCTCGCAATTCTTGAACTGGTAAGACGTCAGGCTGTGGAACTTACGCAGGGCGAGGCGTTCGGCGACATCGGACTGCGCCGGGGATCGGGGTTCGATTTCTCCTCAGAGCCGGCCGAAGCGCTTGCTGCGGTAGAACAGGAATATCACTGACGAAAGCATGAACGAAGTAGATCAGGTCCTCCAGACGACCCTCCCCGCGCAGACGGAAGGCGGCCCGGACGAAGAGGACATTATTATCGCCGAAGCGGTTATAGAGCCGGTTCCGGAGGGCGAAAACTCCGTTGGTCTGAAGGCCGTGATCGAAGCGGCCATCTATATTACGGACGAGCCCCTGACGGCGGAACAGATTGCTTTAGCGGTTGAGCAGCCGCTGGATCGCGTCAAAGAAATCTTAAGTCAGCTAGTCGCCGAGTACGCCGCTCCGGATCGCGGCTTGTCCGTTCGAGAACTCGCTGGCGGGTTCAAGATGGCGACCAAGCCCGAGTATCACGAGCCGATCCGCCGGTTCGTCAAGAACCTTCAGCCGCCCTTGAAGATGTCGCTGGCTTCGCTCGAAACGCTGGCGGTGATCGCCTACAAGCAGCCCATCACGGCTCCCGAAATTCTGGAAATCCGCGGGGTGCAGGGTGCGGGCGTGCTCAAAACACTACTGGATCGAAAACTGATCGCAGCCGCCGGACGAAAGAATGTTCTCGGCAAACCGATCATGTATAAAACGACTCGCGAGTTTCTGATCCAGTTTGGGTTGAACTCGCTGGCGGAGCTACCCACCCTCAAGGAATTCGAAGAACTGGGGCGGCTGGCTTTGACTGACTCCGAGGAAGCGCCGACGCCTGCCGATCGGGAAGCGGGCTCGGCGACCCGCGAGCAACCTGCTTCGGAGCAACCGCCGCCCGAAGAGCAACCAGACGTCGTGGAACCGCAGGAACAGGATGGCTGAGGAACGCCTTCAAAAAATTCTGGCCCATGCCGGCGTCGCAAGCCGCCGGAAAGCGGAGGAACTGATCGCCGCTGGGCGGGTTTCCGTCAATGGCGAAACCGTAACCGAACTCGGCTCCAAAGCGGATTTAGCCACTGACAAGGTGAAGGTGGACGGACGCGTACTTAGTGCGCCGAAGCATTACCTGTATATCGCTTTGAACAAGCCGAAGAATTGCGTCAGCACTGTTCATGACCCGGAAGGGCGGCAGACAGTAATGTCTTTCTTCAAAGGGGCACGAGAGCGAATCTATCCGGTGGGGCGTCTGGATTACGCCAGCGAAGGGCTTTTGCTTTTGACGAACGATGGCGATTTTGCGAACCGGATGATGTCGCCGGCCAGCCACGTTACGAAGACCTATCTGGTGAAGGTCAATGGTGGACTTACGGCAGAGCAGGAAGAGGAGTTTCGCCGGGGCATTCCGATGCATGGCCGACGGACTGCGCCAGCAGGTTTGAAGCTCATTCGTAAGACCGTCAACCCCTGGTACGAGGTTCGCCTTGTGGAGGGGCGTCAGAACCAGATCCGCATCATGTTTAAGCATTTCGGCCGGTTGGTGGAAAAGCTGAGGCGAGTCAAAATAGGCTTCCTGGATTTGGGAGACTTGAAACCAGGCGCGTATCGCACCCTTACGAATTCCGAAGTAGCGAGATTCCGAAAGCTGATGCATTTTGAAGCGCCGGAACAAAAGGGTGCGAGGATTAAATCGTGATGAGCGATCAAGATATGGCCGAAGTATTGAGATCCGCGAAAACGATCGCCGTCGTGGGACTATCCAGCAACCCCATGCGCGCCAGCTTTGGAGTGTCGCGTTTTCTGCAGCGGCACGGATATCGCATAATCCCGGTGAATCCGAACGAGCGCGAAGTACTGGGAGAGCGCGCTTATCCAACCCTGAAGGATGTGCCGGGCGAGATCGACATCGTGAATGTGTTCCGCCGCCCGTCGAGAGTGCCGGAAGTGGCGGATGATGCAATACAAAAAGGAGCGCGCTGCCTTTGGATGCAGGAAGGCGTTCTCAATCAAGAGGCCGCCGAAAAGGCTGAGGCGGCTGGGATTCCGGTTGTTATGGATCGCTGTATCCTGAAGGAACTCGCGCGACTCTTGCCTTAACTTCGACATGGATGTGTTCTCCCGGCGGCTGCCCGCGGCTGTCACAGTAGGGTTTCTGATCCTGGCGTTGGCCGGATGCGGAAACGACTCGCCTCCCGTACTGGGTCAAGCCTATGTGGCGCCCGCGACGCTAAATCTGCGCCGTCAACTCACGCAGAAGAACAGCACGGTGGCGGTATTGAGGCACGGAGAGCAAGTCAACATCATCGACGTGCGCCGCCGGTTTGTCAAAGTCCGTACGGAAAAAGGGGACGAAGGATGGGTGGATTCAATTGAGCTGCTGAGTCCCGAAGAAATGTCCCGTGTCCGTCAGGAGCGCGAGGAGGCATTAACGCTTCCTTCGGAAGGCGCAGCAACCCCGTATGACGCACTGAACATCCACCTTGAGCCGAGCCGCAAGTCGCCGGCTTTTGCGCGGATACCGGAAGGCGGTACGGTCAGTATTCTCGGGTACAAGCTCGCTCCCAAGCTGAGCGGGCCTGTAAAGCCGCCATCGCTGATTGTGGATCGGCCGCAACCTCCATCTCGCAGGCGCCGCAACTCGCGCCAGGGAAGGACAAAACCGCAACTCCCTGCCCCGCCGCCTCCGCCCAAACCTCCCGCCAACTGGCAGGAGCTATCAGCCGAGCGCATTGATGGGGCAGAGAGCACGGCCGATTTGAAAGAGAAGAAAGACGATCAGGCCGCCGAAAAAAAGACTGAGGAAGCGAAAAGGCCTGTCGTGCTCGAAGACTGGGCCCTGGTCAGGACCAAGAACAGCCAGGTGGGCTGGGTGCTGTTCCGCAATCTCATGATTTCCATACCGGACGAGGTAGCCCAATACGCGGAGGGAAAGCACATCACTTCGTACTTCTCTCTGGGAGATGTTAACGATGATGAGAAGGGCTTAAAGCACGATTGGCTATGGACCACCTCTTCAGGCGGTGTGCCGTACGATTTCGATGGATGGCGCGTTTTTCTATGGAACAGGCGGCGTCACCGGTATGAGACCTCCTATCGCCAGCGCGACGTGGAGGGTTACTTCCCGGTTCACGTGAATGCGCCGGATCCAGGCTCCGTGGAGCGAACGTTCGAACTGATTACGAAGGATGATGATGGTGCGTTTCGCAAGCGGGCATACTTGTTCGATGGCGTACGAGTTCATTTAACGGCGACCGAAAATTACAATCTCGCGGCCAAACAAGAAAGCAAATCTGGGGCGATAGAAACCGCGAAGCCGCAGGCCGGAGTGTCGAAGCCGGGCTGGTTCGCACGCCACTGGCAGGCGCTCAAGCAGCGGTTTACGCGAGGCGGTTAATAGCGGTGCAGGCATGCCTGCACCCTACACTTCGATAATCTGCCCGGTGATGTCAAGCCTATCCATGGCCAGAAACTGCTTAACGTGCGGATGCTGGCAATTCCCGAGCTCTGAGACCGGCCCGAAATAGATTGCTTCGCCTTTATAAAGAAACATGACGGAATCCGCGACCTTGTACATCAGATCCAGATCATGCGTGACCACCACTCCTGTGAGCCCCAGTTTCTTCTTCAGCCGGAGCATCAGATTCCCCAGATCGTCTGACATGATGGGGTCCACCATCGTGGTGGGCTCGTCGTAAAGGATGCATTCGGGCTGCGCTGCTAATGCTCGCGCAATGGCCACGGCTCGCTTATAGCCAGTCGAGAGATCGGCCGGGTACAGTTCTCTGACGTGAGCCAGATCCACCATTTTCAATAGGCCGTTGACCACATCTTCTTTGTTCTTTTCGTTGTAGTCCTCACGAAGCTCTAGTGAGAAGAGGATATTCTCACCGACGGTCAGCGAATCAAACAGTGCGCCGGATTGGAAAACCATCGTGACTTTCCTGCGAATGGCGCGCAATTCGGCCTCGGTCATTCGTGTAATGTCGGTATGCCCGACGATAATCTGACCCGCATCGGCTTTCAGAAACCCCATGATGAGGTTGAGGCTTACAGACTTGCCAACGCCGCTGCGGCCGATAATGGCCAGCGTCTGACCCGCATCCACATAGAAGTTAACATCTTGCAGAACGGGGTGATCGAACGATTTGTCAACATGCCGGAATTCGAGGTAATGAGGGAAAGTGTCCGGGAGGGGCATTTACACGGCCCGCCAAAGTCGCCAGTCTTCCGGAGTATTTACGTTGTGAAGCGGCGCAGGTATCTTGACGGCGAGGCCATTCAGCGCATCGACCAAATCCAGAACTTTCAGGCGGCCCACAGCTAAACTCTTCTGAATCAGCGGGAGGCAAGCGCGCCTGTATACGGCGCATAAAGGATGGAGAATTCCGCTTGCGTCTTCAGCTACGCAGCAAAGGCTGGAACATTGCTCGGCAGCGAGCAGAAGCTCTTCAAGCCATTCGCTCGCAAGTCCTGGCAAATCGCAGGCCACGATTAAATTTAATTCAGCCTTGCTCGTTGCAAGCGCCGCCTCAATGCCTGCCAGCGGTCCCATACCAGGATGCAGATCGGGTACGCACTTCAGGTCCAGATCGGAATATTTGGTGGGGTCGCCGATCAAAGTGACATTTCCGGCGATTTTAGCAACCTTGCCGGCCACATCTTCTACGAGCAGATGAGAATCCAGCGGGAGACGCGCTTTGTCTCGGCCCATACGCGAACTAAGTCCGCCGACGAGCACGAAGCCTGCCGCGCGCATGCCCAAATAGTAGCATTGGTTTGTTTGATTTCCGGATATAATCAAAGACAAAGTCCGCTTTTTCATGTGTTTGATTCAGGGGAGCGGTTCTATTTGAGAGCTCGCTAAATTGCCTGCCATGCTTCGTGTACGCCGCCGCGTCGTCATTTCCGCCGCAGTGATGCTGACTCCATCCCTGATGCAAATGGCAGGAGCGCAAACTCCGCCGCCGCGCGTGGAAGCGATCCGCTTCTGGTCTTTTGGCGACGTTACCCGAATTGCGATCCAAACCCAGGGCGAATATAAGCTGTTTTCAGATCAGATACAGAATCCTTCCCGGCTCTATTTCGACTTGAGCGGGCTGCGGCCGCCGGCTGCGGTTCACCATGGAATGCAAACGATACCAGTGAATGACCGGCGCGTTAAGGAAATCCGGGTGGCGGAAGTCAGTCCCGGGAAGACGCGGATTGTGTTCGATCTGGAATGTCCGGCGAATGTGGTCTCTTCCCAACTCGTTAATCCAGACCGCCTTATGGTTGAAATCCGGCCTAAGGCGGGCGATGCCACGGCGCTGTCACTGGGGCACAGCGTTACGGGATCTCAAAAAATCGATTTATCCACGGCGGGAAAAGGCGGCAGCACCGATCCATTAGCGCCGCCAGACTCGCGCCCGCTCCCTAATCCGGAACCGGCCTCTGTGACGCCAGCGGTGCCTCCTCTTGTTGGGATTCCTGCGGAAGATACGAAACCCGAAGCAAAAGCGGCCGGAACCAGTCGCCGAAACTTGGGAGCGGAATCGCGTGAAGAGGCGGTAAACAGCCCTCTGGCGAGGTCGATCGGGATCGCTTCACCCGCGAAGCGGGATAGCAGCGGTGATCGCTCTTTGGTTCGTGTATTCGGTTTGAAACTTGGGCGCGTGGTAATTGATGCCGGGCACGGCGGTCATGATACCGGGACGATTGGGCCGCACGGCTTGATGGAGAAAGATCTCGTCCTCGATGTGGCTCTTCGCCTAGGCAAGCTCATTACCAAACAGCTTGGAGCTGAAGTTGTATACACCCGGTCCACCGATGTTTTTATTCCGCTCGAGGAACGAACCAAGATCGCCAACGACGACAAAGCGGATTTGTTCATCTCGATTCACGCGAACTCTTCTCCAGAGGCAAACGCCACCGGTGTGGAGACCTACTATTTCAACCTGACATCTGACAAGCGCGGGCTGGATCTGGCCAGCCGGGAGAACGCAACTTCGGCGAGTTCCATCTCCGATCTGAACGACTTGCTGCACCAGGCCGTGCTGCAGACGAAGATGGAGGAATCCCGCGAATTCGCGCAGAAAGTGCAGTTATCACTCTGGACGGCT
>DATIMA010000085.1:0-4462 GCA_035475915.1 Bryobacteraceae bacterium | reverse complement strand
CTGATTCTGGGCATGTTCTCCATCCTTGCGCTCGGTTTGGCAACGGTCGGCATCTATGGCGTAATCTCCTATTCGGTGGAACAGCGGATGTCCGAGTTCGGCATCCGCATGGCGCTGGGAGCAGAACCGCGGCGATTGTTGCTTCAGGTAATTCGACAAGGGCTGGTGCTCGGAGTTGTCGGAATTGCGGTGGGCATTGCAGCGGCGATGCTGCTCACGCAGTCGCTGGAAGGTTTGCTATTCGGCGTGTCGCGCTTCGATCCGTCGTCGTTCGTTCTGACTGCGGCCATTCTGTTGGCCGCGACCATAGCGGCATCATTCCTGCCTGCTCTTCGCGCCATGCGGACCGAGCCGGTCCAGGCCCTTAGATATGAATAGGTCACACCGAGGAAGCGCGCGCCTGTCGTGGGCGATCGCCCTATCTGGTTGACAACCGGAACAGTTCCCTTATAAACTGAGAAAGTTTGGCGAGTTGATTCTTCGGCCTCCGCGCTACCGTGTCTGAAGAGACGAATGTCTCGGATAGGCATCCGGCCGGAAGTCGGGCCCCGCTGTTGGACCAATAAGCTCTTTCCTTTCAATAGAAGGAGTGACGTTGATTCCGGCATGGGCCGTTACCCGAAGCAGTTACCCTCGCGGTTGGGGCTGGTGAACACGCTATATCAGCCTCCTGGCAGTTAGTCAAATGCAGCCGTCCTGCTGGATAAAAGCAGGTTCGAGCCTGTGAAATAAGCCCGGAGTGGGCATTTTCGATTTTTAATAAAGCGTTGCTGCGTGCGGCCATTGTTTCAGCAGGGCGGCGAGCGGCGTTTTTCGATCGTTCGACAAAAGGATATTCGTGCCGACCTTTAATCAACTTGTGCGCAAAGGCCGTAAGGCCACCCGGTACAAGACTGCAAGTCCCGCGCTGCAGTCCTGCCCGCAGCGCCGCGGCGTTTGTACCCGTGTGTACACGACCACCCCGAAAAAGCCAAATTCAGCTCTTCGCAAAGTCGCCCGTGTGCGGCTCACAAACGGTATTGAGGTAACTACCTACATTCCGGGTGTCGGCCATAACCTGCAGGAGCATTCGATTGTGCTGATCCGCGGCGGCCGCGTGAAGGATCTGCCCGGCGTTCGCTACCACATTGTGCGCGGAACGCTGGATACCGCCGGTGTCGCGAATCGCAAGCAGGGGCGCTCCAAATACGGCGCCAAACGCCCGAAGGGCGGAACTGCCGCAGCGCCAACGAAGGGAAAGAAGTAAACAGGTATGCCGCGCCGAAGACGACCCGAGCCGCGGGAGGTTCTCCCCGATCCACTGTACAACTCGACCCTGGTCGAGAAGTTTGTCAACTCGATGATGTGGGATGGGAAAAAGAACACGGCCCAAAAGATCTTCTATCAAGCAATGGATGTTCTCCGGGAGCGATCCGGCGATGATCCGTTGAAAGCCTTCAAGAAGGCTGTCGAGAATGTGAAGCCGATGCTGGAAGTGAAAACACGGCGCGTGGGCGGCGCAAACTACCAGGTGCCAGTGGAAGTTGCCCAGAATCGCCGGATCAGCCTGGCGCTTCGCTGGATTATTACGAATGCCCGGACGCGCCCCGATAAAAGCATGGCCGACAAGCTGGCAAACGAGTTGAACGATGCGGCCAACATGCGCGGGGGCGCTGTGAAGAAGAAAGACGACGTGCACCGCATGGCGGAAGCCAACAAGGCGTTTGCGCACTATCGCTGGTAAGGGCTAATTGCTGTTGTTTGTATTTGAGTTGGGAATATGTCTCGCACTGTACCGTTAGAGAAATTGCGCAATATCGGCATCATGGCGCACATCGATGCCGGTAAGACCACTACGACCGAACGCATTCTGTACTATACCGGCCGTACGCACAAAATCGGTGAAGTGCACGAAGGCACCGCCACCATGGACTGGATGGCGCAGGAGCAGGAGCGCGGCATCACCATCACGTCGGCCGCGACTACGTGCCAATGGCATGACGTGACCATCAACATCATCGATACGCCCGGTCACGTGGATTTCACCGCTGAAGTGGAGCGCAGCTTGCGCGTTCTGGACGGCGCGTGCGCGGTTTTCGACGCGGTCGCGGGCGTGCAGCCCCAATCGGAGACGGTCTGGCGGCAGGCCGACAAATACGGTGTTCCGCGCATCTGTTTCATCAATAAGATGGACCGGGTGGGCGCCGATTTCTATCATTCCGTCGATACCATTGTGGATCGCCTGAATGCGCGTCCGGTGCCGATTCAATTGCCGGTGGGCGCGGAAGATCAGTTCAAGGGCGTCGTCGATCTGGTCCGGATGAAGGCGCGGATCTGGCGCGACGAGACGCTTGGAGCAAAGTACGACGATGTCGATATTCCGGCGGATCTGGTCGAAAAAGCGAAAGAATATCGCGACAAGCTGATTGAAGCGGTTGCGGAAACCGAAGATGTGCTGATGGAGAAGTACATCGAAGGGCAGCCCATCACGGAACAGGAACTTGTTTCGGGTATCCGCAAAGCCACCATTGCGCAAAAGATTTTTCCGGTGATTTGCGGCTCTTCGTTTAAGAACAAAGGCGTGCAAAATCTGCTGGACGCAGTCTGCGATTATCTGCCGTCGCCGATCGATATTCCTCCGGTGAAGGGGACGGCGATCGATAATCCCGAACAGGTGCTGGAGCGCGAGGCGAAAGATTCGGAGCCATTTTCAGCGCTGGTCTTCAAAATCATGACCGACCCGTTTGTCGGCCAGCTCGGCTTCATTCGCGTCTATTCGGGCAAGCTGAACGCGGGCGATTCCATTTATAACGTCAGTAAGGGCCGGAGGGAGCGCGTCGGCCGCCTGGTCAAAATGCATGCTAACAAGCGCGAAGAGATCCAGGAAGTACTGGCTGGTGACATCTGCGCGGCGGTAGGCCTGAAGCAGGTTATTACCGGCGATACCATCTGCGATGAGAAGGATCCAATCCTGCTGGAATCGATTGATTTCCCGGCGCCGGTGATCCAGCTTGCGATCGAACCCAAGACCAAAGCGGATCAGGAAAAGCTGGGCATTGCAATTCAGAAGCTGGTGTCGGAGGATCCCACGTTGCGCGTCAATACCGACCCTGAAACCGGGCAGACTATTTTGGCCGGTATGGGCGAACTGCATCTGGAAATTATCGTGGACCGGATGCAGCGCGAGTTCAACGTCGGCGCAAATGTCGGCAAGCCGCAGGTGGCGTATCGCGAGACGATTCGAACTCGTGCGGAATACGATTACACGCATAAGAAGCAGACCGGCGGCAGTGGTCAGTATGCCCGCGTGAAGCTGAGCGTGGAACCGGATCCGGAGAAGGACTTCGAATTTGTCAATGAGATAAGAGGCGGCAACATTCCGAAGGAATTCATCCCGGCGATCGAGAAGGGTGTTGTGGAGGCGCTTGAAGGCGGCATCCTGGCCGGGTATCCGCTGAACAACATCAAGGTGACGGTCTTCGACGGCGCGTATCACGAAGTGGATTCGTCCGAAATGGCCTTCAAGATCTGCGGTTCCATCTGCGTAAAAGAGGCTGCTTCGAAAGCAAAACCGGTATTGCTGGAACCTGTCATGCGCGTGGAGGTGACGGTTTCGGAAGACTACATGGGACCGGTAAACGGCGATCTCATTTCACGGCGCGGCCGGTTGGAAGGTACTGAGGTCGTGGGCGGCACGCAGATTATCAAGGCGATGGTGCCGCTGTCGGAAATGTTCGGCTATGCGACCGAGCTGCGTTCGCGGACGCAGGGTCGCGGAAGCTTCACAATGCACTTTGGCCAGTACGAGGAAGTTCCAAAGAACCTGGCCGAGGAGATTATCAACCGTAATAAAGGCGGGATAGCAACCAGGTAGAGGGAGCACGTAAACATGGCGAAAGAGAAATTTGACCGCAGCAAGCCGCACGTCAACATCGGGACGATCGGGCACATCGATCACGGCAAGACGACCCTGACGGCGGCGATCACCAAGACGCTGGCCAAGCACAACCCGAAGAACAAGGTTCGGAGCTTCGATTCGATTGACAACGCGCCGGAAGAGAAGGCGCGCGGGATCACGATTGCGGTATCGCACGTGGAATATGAGACGGCCAAGCGGCATTATGCGCACGTGGATTGTCCGGGACACGCCGATTACATCAAGAACATGATCACCGGAGCGGCCCAGATGGACGGGGCCATTCTGGTGGTGGCGGCAACCGACGGGCCGATGCCGCAGACCCGGGAGCACATTCTGCTGGCGCGCCAGGTGGGTGTGCCTCACATTGTAGTGGCGCTGAACAAAGTCGACATGGTGGACGACCCGGAGCTGCTGGAACTGGTCGAGCTGGAAGTGCGGGAGCTGCTGAAGAGCTACCAATTTCCGGGCGACGATCTGCCGGTGGTGCGGGTGAGCGCGCTGGGAGCTTTGAACGGCGAGCCGAAGTGGGAAGCCACGGTGGATGAGCTGATGGCCAAAGTGGAT
>DATIMA010000084.1:0-21524 GCA_035475915.1 Bryobacteraceae bacterium | reverse complement strand
AGCTGGAAGTCCTCTTCCTTCCCGTTGTGCGGCGTGGCAGTCATCAAGAGGAAGTGGCGCGTCAGACCCGAAAGAAGTTGACCGAGGTGATAGCGCTTAGTGTATTTGACCTCGCCACCGAAGAAAGTGGCGGAGAGCTTGTGTGCCTCATCGCAGACCACCAGGTCCCAGCGGCATTCGGGAATTTGGAGCTTTTGCTGGACGTCTTCGTTGCGAGAGAGCTTGTCGAGACGAGCGATAACAAGGTTATTTTCGAGAAACCAGTTACCAGTGCGAGCCGCCTCGAGTTTGTCGTTGGTCAGGATTTCGAACGAAAGCTGGAATCGGCGATAGAGTTCGTCTTGCCACTGTTCGGCCAAGCTACCGGGGCATACGACGAGACAGCGTTGTAGGTCACCGCGCGCGATCAGTTCCTTGATCAGCAATCCCGCCATGATGGTTTTACCCGCGCCAGGATCATCGGCAAGCAGGAAGCGCAACGGCTGACGCGGGAGCATTGCCTCGTAAACGGCCGTGATTTGGTGCGGTAGCGGTTCAACAAGCGAGGTGTGCACCGCAAGCACGGGGTCGAACAGATGTGCCAAACGGATGCGATGCGCCTCCGAAACGAGACGAAACAAATGCCCGTCGCCGTCGAAGCTCCACGGGCGACCGTGCTCTACTACCTGCAGTCGCGGCTCATCATGGCGATAGAGCAGCTCGTTGGCAACATGGCCAGACGACCTCTTGTAGGTTAGCTCCAAAGCTTCGGAGCCAAACCACTGCACGCTGACAACAGTGACCAGTTGCTCCGGCAGAATGCCACGAACTGCGGCCGTTGGCAGGAGGTCTTCCAGGCGGCTCATGTTGCTCTTTCGCTTTGGCGAGGTGGGATCATTTCTGAATGCCAGCATCTGTGCGGCTTGAGGGTTGCGAATTATTCATATCAATGGACATCTTCATCGCCCGGATCGATGGCGCTGGCACAACGGCTTTCGAAGAAAGCGACCGACTATGACGCAAGAAGATGCTTTGTACTCATTTGCAACTGCGGTGCCACCACTACTCCATGCCGCATTGCTTCATCCAATTTGTCAGCGTCTGATAGTTTGGCAACCCTACGAGTACCGCCGCTTTGGTTTTGTTGCCGCCGGCCTCGTGTAACGCTTCTTCGAGATAGCGCCGCTTCACCCGTTCGATAAGTTTAGGCAAGTCAATGCCTTCGGCCAGAGGTGGCAAGACGCCACGCTCGTCAGCTTTCACTTTGCCCGGCATCGACCGCAGGGCGTCAGCAATGTCCGGTTCGGCGACTGTCGGACCGCCAGACCAAATAGTAGCGCGTCTAATTACATTAAGCAGTTCCCTCACATTCCCCGGCCACCGGTACTGGAGCATAAGATTTTTGGCCCCAGCAGAAAGTTTTTTGTCCGAAAACCCGGGCTCGCCTGCACTCTCGCGATTTACCTGTTCCAGAATTCTATCGATTAGAAGGCTGAGGTCTCCCTCGCGCTCCCGAACAGCAGGAACGTTAATCACCGCAACTGCTAACCGGTAGTACAGGTCCTCCCGAAAACGATAGTCCGATATAGCCGCGAGGAGATCCCGGTTCGTAGCCGAAATCACTCGGACGTCGATCTTTTTCGGTTTGCTGCCACCGATACGGACAACCTCTCTTTCCTGGAGCACCCGCAACAATTTGACTTGATCTGCTAGCGGCAACTCGCCAATTTCATCAAGGAAGAGCGTGCCATTATCGGCCTGTTCGAAATGCCCCGCGCGCGGCAGGTTCGCACCAGTAAAGGCGCCCTTTTCGTGACCGAAGAATTCCGACTCGAACAATTCTTTGGGAATTGCGCCGCAGTTGACGGCAACAAAAGGTCCGTTCGACCTCGGACTCGCGTGATGGATGGCCCGCGCCAGCAGTTCCTTGCCAGTGCCACTCTCACCTTCAATCAGGACCGGGACCGAACGCACGGCAACGCGACGGGCCATCAGCACCACGCGCTTCATCTGGGAACTCCGGTAAATGATGTCCTTGAATTCCGCTGTTTCGGGCGGCAGTCCCATGGAGAGGGCGTCCAGTCTTTCATCCGGTGCGCTGAACACGACCGGAAGGAACTCTGCGGATATGTCAAATGGGACCGAAACCGTAGCAACGCCGTGCTGTTTTGAGGATTCAATCAGCTCCGCCTTAAATCGCGTTTTACTGAGCAGTATCCAGACGGCGGCCATTGCCGGCGTGCCAGGACTGAGGTGAAACGTAAGATTTGGCAATCCGTGTTTATCTTTTTCGATGGCCTGGAGGAGAGCAACGGCGGCCTCGTAGATTTTCCCGAAGTTCGTGGGGCGGTCTAGCGCAACGTGACGGACGCTGAGCTTGGCCCTGGATTGCTGGCCAAGCCATTTGACAAAAGGCTCAACGTCTTTGTTTGGATAATTAGCCAGCAAAAAAGCTTCGTCGTAGGCCTTGCTTTTTAATGCCTGCGCAATCGGCCCAGCGCCTGCCTGCTCGTCGCCCTGAGCGGCGCGAAGATCCGTGTTTCCAATCCACGCGAGCAGCACGCTTGCCATAAGGATTCAGCATAAACCATTTTGTGTTCTCTACAAGGTTTCTTGCGGATTAACGGCGACGCCTTCCCTTAATTGAAACGGCTTGCGCGAAAACATGAGACTCGAATTCCGCGGTGCAGGCAAAGATCAGGTTGGTCAAAGATTGAATGAATCGAGGGGTAGTTCCCTCCTCGCCCACTAGCCTTCCCGTCTGCTCCCAGAGCTGGTAAAGGGCCTCAGACAATCGTTCGAGAGGAGTTTTTTCAATCAGATGCCGTTCCATCTCGTTTTGAATGGCTGCGTGAATGAACCCCTCCATTGAAGAAAAGCCGCGATCCACGGCGATCTGCTTTAGCTGTGCGCCAATATCATCGGGAAGGATCAGATTAACGTTCACTCAAGCCCTCAATATGTAGGTCTTGGCAAGGGGCATTCGGGACAGCCATCGGCGATTTTTTCGGAAATGCTCGTAATAAAACGAGGCAAAGCACACTGCGTGACATGAATTCACGATGCAAGTGGCGCTTTGCTCCTAGCCATTCGCGAAACGTAAAAAGCACTTCAGAAGCCGAATCCCGTGCTGGCGTGCGCCCACATGTCCCATGTATTAGCCGCTGTCCAACCGACATTTAAATAAAATGAAATGCCCCCTCACATTTAACGAGGGGTTCTGCTGCGGCAAAACCCGAACGAAAATTGGCACCGCAAAATTACGAGTGTTTGAAAATGCTATGGCTTGCCGCACATTTTTTGGGCCTCCACCAGGACTCGCGCGGTCCGCTATGCGCGGGACCTGAACTTCTTAGTGCCGCATAGTGTTCTATAAAAGGACATGGACATTTAATGTCGTGCGTAACTTTTTCTGTTGCGTGTTACAAGATTTCATGATAGCCTCATATCGTTACTCGCAAATTCTTGGTGTTACAGTTATTTGCTGTGGCGCCACGGGAGAAAAAGCTAGCAGAGGCGGTTCGGAGCTTGCGCGCCACTTTGAACGATACACAGCAACAGTTCAGTGATCGCCTTGGAGTTGTGGTCAGAACCGTCACCAGATACGAGCTCGAGAAGCCCCCGAACGGAGACATTTTACTGACGCTCTCCAAGATAGCCGGAGAAGCGGGGCGCTCCGATCTTGCGGAGATATTCGACGATGCCTATTCCACAGGCGCAACCTCGGGGCGAACACCGCTCGCTGAAGCGATTCGTCGATTCCGACTGACATTCGGCGAGACCCAGCAAGAGTTTGCAGACCGAACAGGCCTGTCAATTGGCACTATTGCACGCTATGAAACCAGCGCACGGCCCTCACCTGAGGCTCTCAAGCGGCTGGCGGAGTTAGCGAAGGAAAGCAAACTTCCGAAATACGCGGCAATTTTCAGGGGTGATGAAGCAGCAGCGGCGACGCAGCAACAGCAAGAGGCGGTCGTCCTTGTTCGACTTCTGGAACTGAAAGTGGACCAGCTAAAAACAGCGATCGTCGCCTCCCGGCCAGGCGCTGTCCAACGCGCTCGAGCGGCTCACGCCCTCCTAGGCGCACCTGACTCGCTTCTTACGGAATTCGATAAGTTGGCTGGCGCTCAACTGTCCAGAACGGACGACATCGTAACGAAAACCTGTAGCGTGAACGATCTCATTTCGGCTGCGAAGCGAGCGCGCGATCAAGGTGACATCAAAACGAGCCGTTCCCTGGAGGAACGAGCTCATAAGCTCGCTTTGGCAATTCCACCCAAAGACCGCCTTCGGTAGTACGTATTAATGTGAGGCTCAGAAGAATGCAATCGAACAAGGCAGACCTCATCAAGCTGGCAGCGTTCGAAGAACCTGTGCGTCAAGAATGGGTGCACTCCCGAAGTAAACACGGGAAGGCGAATCATACTGACTTCATTGACCTCAATGGGCTCTAATCATGGCAACGAACTCAATGATGACCACAGTTCCACGCGTGCAGATCACAACCGAGTATCTCAGCGTTGACGAACTGCTTGAGCTTCCAATATTCAACCATCTGAAAAGCTCAACGCTTGCTAAGTGGAGACAGCTCGGGAAAGGCCCCAAATCTATTAATGTCGGTGGTCGCCCGTTTTATCGAAAGGGCGCAATTGAGGAATGGCTGAGAGAGGAGGAAATGCGACGTGAGTGTAAGGGAACGAGCGGGACGCTGGCATTACCGATTTCAGGTGCACGGCAGGGAATTCGCCGCCAGCACCGGTTTTACCGGCAACCAGACGAAATCTCAACGCAGCCCGCACAATTGAGGCTCAGAGGCGGCTTGATGCCGAGCAGGGGATCGAACCGGAAGAAGTCTCCGGCGTTCCCTTTCCTGTAGCAGCGGCCGAGTTCTTGACGTGGTGTCACAGCACGTGCTATCGAAGCAAGCCGAGCACCGCACGACGCATCTCCACGTCCTTCGCTTCTCTGAATGAGTTCTTCCGTGAGCACACCGTCGAAGAGGTTCTTCCAATAGAGATAGAACGCTACAAGACCTGGCGCGCCGAGAATTTCATCAAAGATGTAACGCTTCGCAATGACCTGAATGCCCTCAGCTTGTTCTTCAAATACGCGAAAAAGGCGGGATGGGCTGCTACTAATCCGCTGATGGGCGACGACAAAGTAAAGCGGCCCAGCGGCGAAGACGCAGTTCGAATCAATGTCCTTTCGTTTGAAGATGAATGTAAGTACTTCGCCGCGATGCGAGTTGGCAACGGCAAGTCGCACAACCTCTACGACGTCGCAAAGCTGATGCTGCTGCAGGGGTGCCGACCCGAAGAAGTCATGGCCCTTAAGAAGTCAGGCTATGATGCCACACGCGGCGAGCTCAGAATTGAAGGTGGAAAATCGAAGGCGGCCAAGCGAACACTATATCTGTGTGGAGAGTCGATTGAGATTTTAGATCGTCGCATGAAGCTCGGGAACGGTCCTTGGCTTTTCCCAAGTGATCGTGTACCCGGCGGTCACATCCGACAATTGCAGACGACCCACGATAGCGTTTGCCAGGACGCCGGCGTGAGCTTTGTGATCTACGATCTGCGACACACCTTCGCTACGCGCTTCGTCGAAGCCGGTGGCGATCTCGTGACGCTGAAGGATATTCTCGGTCATTCGAGTCTACGCAGTGTGATCAAGTACGTCCACCCGACCGCGCAGCACCAACGCGAAGGAATGAAACGCTACGAAGCCTCCAGGCCGGTGGCCTCCCTGAGGATGGTGAAGGGATGACGAGGGCTCAAAAACTACATGTTGGCCGGACACGGAACCGGACACGGCCTGTAAGTTCTTTGGTTACAATCTACTTGGAGGTCTGCAAAACCTTTATTCGGCGGTTCGATCCCGCCCCGCGCCTCCAACAACTTACACAAAACAAACGATCTTCCCCTCGGACGAAAGCGACCCCAAACAGGCGAATAGAGAGCGCAGCCCACGTTGGGTGGACAAAAAGGTGGGCAAAGGACCGAACTCTGCCCACCCCTGTCGACGGCCATGTCCAGGTACGGCTTGGGATCTGCATTCACAACATTCTGGCAGCTGCGATTTCCTTGAGATCTGCACCAGTTCATCTGCTTTCCCGAGCCGATGTCCTCAGTCCGGCGAATGCCTTGCTTTCGCGCATCGCGCACACGGCCGCAGCGCAAGCGGATCGCTCTCGAGGTTTTCGGCCCCCAATTTCAAAAGACTTTAGGAAGGAATCTCTTCCAGAAAATCGGCTCCCCCGAAAAGGTTGCCAGCAACCCGATCTCGCTTGCGCTCGCGGTGCCCGGTGTGCGCCAACAATATGCGCGAAAGGCATTCGCCGCGCCTTTCAGCCCTCAGCCAGAGGGCAACAGAAAGGAGATTGAAAAGACGATGATCGAGACGAACCGCACCGCGACAAAGCCGCAGAGGAATTCGCCAACGGGCACCATCTACTTGCTGCATTTCGAGCGGGCCTATTATCACGCACACCATTATCTTGGCTGGACCGAACGGGCAATTGAACAGCGTTTGGACCGCCACATGGTCGGTACGGGAGCACGGCTAATCAGTGTTGTTACTGAAGCTGGCATCGGCATGGAAGTGGCGAGATTGTGGGCCGGAACGCGCGCGCTCGAACGGCAATTGAAGAACCGCAAGAACAGCCCGAAGCTGTGCCCAATCTGCCTGAGAAAGCAATCGTCGCTGTTGAAAACGAGGCAACTCCGATGATTCCACTCGAACTTCGAGAGTACAGACAGTGGGTTTGCTGGGTACGTCCTCACGGCAGCACGATTAAACTGCCGATCTGCCCGGCGACCTGCAAGCCTGATCAAAGCGATCCGCGACTACATCCGCCACCACACCAGCAGCCCTCGTCCATTTCAGTGGGTCGCCAGTGCTAGCCAGATTATCAGGAAGGTCAGCAAATATAAAGAAATTTTAGAAACGGGAGACTAGCTTTGGCGACTCCGGTTCTACGTTGCCGCGCGGCTGATCGGGAACCTCGGTTGCCACTTCCGGTAGCCGGACTCTTCAGGGGAAACCAGACAAAGTTTTTTCGATCGCACAAAGAATCGATCGTACGTCCAATTTTCACGGTTCAAGCGCGAGTTCATCTCCGCCAGGTGCGCCTGCTGCTGCGGATCATGGCCGGTGAAGATCCAGCAGGACCACATCTGAACGCTCCTCGACTCGCTCAAAGATAACTTCACGTCCGTCCGGCGAAATGTCGAAATCGCGAATCGCGAAATCGGGAGTGAGACTGGTCAATTGCCGTTCGGCGCCGTTACGGAGGTCCATAAGCCAGAGATTTTTATGTTCAATCTCGCCCCGCAGGTATACAAGGAGCCCTCCGGGTAGGAAGGCCAGATGTCGAGCCCCCCGGGTCAGGGTCAATTCCGGCAGGGCATGCAGTCCGCCTTCGGACGTGATGGCTTTCACCGAAAACTTGGTGCCAATGTCAGCTCCCGAGTAGACAGCGAAACGGCCATCGGGTGACCACGTCGGATCCACCGAGTAGTCTCGTACAAAAGAAACGGCGCCGCGACCGTCGACGGGCACGCGGACCAGGTGGGGAAAGCCGTGACTATCCGCTGCCACGGTGATGCTGCCGTCGGGGGCCCACGCGGGAGAGCCCTTCAGATCGAGCGAATCGGCCACAACCCGCGCGTTCGTGCCGTCGGCTTGCATAATGTACAAAAGGCTTCGACCGTGTTGCCGAACAGAGAAGGCGACCTGCCTCCCATCGCGGGAGATGCCGGGCCCCCCGAGAATCTGCGCCTCCTGGGCACTCCACAATTCCGTACTCTCTCCGTTTGCGATTTTCCAGATACTCTCGTTCACACCAGTTACAGAAAGATAGAGAAGGTAATCCGGCCCCAAACGTGGGGCGAAGCCGGTCGTGGTTTCGAGTGGAATTCGGGCCGCGGCTGGTCTTTCAGCAGGAGAGCCAGAGATCGGCACGCGCCAGAGTGTTGTCTTCGGACGTATGCGTGTGGCAACCAGTCGGCCAGCATCGGCGCTGGCCGCCAGTGAGGTGTACCTGTCGAGACCTGAGGTGAGCTGGTGGGGAACGCGGCGCTTGAGATCCATACTGTAAAGCCACGGCCCCGCATCGGAAGAGTCGCCCGCAACATAAATCAAGGTCCGTCCGTCCAGCAGGACAGGATGGCTTACTCGGCCAAATTGCGACGTGATCCGTTCCGCAGCGCCGCCGGCCGAAGGTATCCGCCAAATGTCTAGTTTGTCTGGCAGAGACCCCTCTACGAAATAGATAAATTTCATATCGGGCGACCACGACGGAAAATGGGAGTGCTGCCCGGCAGGCGCAGTGAAGATGGGATGGCCTCCCGGTTGTCGGCCTCCATCTGCCACGAACAGGGGGTCTCCGGGTCCGGGCGTGTGCCAGGCGAGTCGGGAACCGTCACGCGACCACTCGAACTCGGCAACGTCTTCCAAATAAGGCCTCGGTTCTCCACCGAGCGTTGGCACAGCCCAGACACTGATGTCACTGCTGCTTGAGCGGGTTTTCTGACGGCCCCAGAATGTTACCAGAGAGCCGTCAGGCGAAAAGCCCAGCGTGCGGACCGACGAGTTCACGAGCTCCGGCGCGTTGCCCCGGGTCAGGTTGTGGAACTCGCCCGAACCGATCTGCGTGACCCAAACGTCCATCTGTCCGGCCTCGTCCGACAGAAACGCCACGAATTGACCATCCCGTGATATCGCACCGGCTTGCTCCGCTCCACCAAATTCAGTTAGTGTCTGAACTCGCGCGTCGGCAATGGGATTTCGCCAGAAATACTCCGTCCTCTGCAACCAGAGGCTAGCGCCGAGCGCAAGAACCGCTCCGAAACCGGCAGCCGCCACGGCGAACATCCATCTGGTGGACTTCGGCGCTTCTGGTGCCTGCCCAGGCGGAACTGGTGGCTGTGCAGGCGGAATCGGGGAGGGGATATCGATTCCGGCATCCGGCACTGCCCCAGGATTCCGGCCAAGCGCCCACATGTCCAGCTCTGCCCGCGACGCATGCACGGAGCCCAACCTGTCGTGAAGGTGCCGGCGAACGGGCATGCCCTCTCGTTTCTCCCAGCGCTGGACCGTCGTAACATCACGGTTGAGGTATGCCGCAATTTCCTTCCATGAATTCAGCCGGTCTTCATGCTGTATCACGGATGGCGATGTGCCAGAAGATGATTTGCCCATCGGGGCGCCTGATCGTCTGATTGTAACGTAAGCAGCGAAGATCGGTAAAACGCGGTGTTCAACGGCAAAGCACAGTAATCACTGCACTTCTGCACTTTGCCGTTTGACCGGCCCGCCGCTATGTCCGACTCTGTTAAACGTCTCCATCCGGAGGCGTAAATCAGAAGTCAGGAGATCGAAATGAGACGAAAATGGATGTCGGTTGCTTTACTGAGTGCCGTTCTCGTGGGTACGGCGTTGTATATAAGGAATGCTGCGGCGACACCTGCCAGCGGCTTTGTAGGCACAACGCTCGCCCTGGGCCGGTTCGGCGAGATCGATACCTTTAACCAGCTCGTAGAGCACGGCGGGCCGCCCTGGCTATCGATGCAGAGGACGAAAGGGCTTTCCGACCTGTACGTACAGAATAATGTCTGGCAGCCCGGGGGAAGCACCGGCTGGCACTCGCACCCGGGCCATAGTCTGATCATCGTCACAGCAGGAACGGTGACGGACTATGAATCGGACGCTCCCGGCTGTACGCCCGCCATTTATACAAAGGGCATGGGCTTTGTCGATCCTGGTGGCGATCACGTGCACAATATCCGGAACGAAACCGGTGTTCTCGCAACCACCGTGACCGTGCAGCTTATCCCGGCAGACGCGGTCCGCCGGGTCGACGCTCCGCAGCCGGAAAACTGCCCCGCGTTCTAAGGAGGCTGAAGAGCCCTGGACACGTGTAGAACTCGCGAATCCAGGGCTCGTCAATACATCCCGGCATCACGGGGCACGCACGGAATGACGAAATCAATCTCCTGCTGCAGTCTTGTATCAACCGACTCCCCCGTTTGGAACCCAGCAATTGCGTTGAGGGATGTGCCGATTCACGCCCCGTCCTCAAATCGCAAGCCTTCATTCATTGGGCCGTATAACGCCCTAGTTAACGTCATGCCGAAAGCCGGCCCGTCGCGACATGTCCACCATCGCGAAGACGAATGGTGCTATGTGCACAACGGTGAGTTCGTCTTCGAGATCGGCGACGAGAAGTACGAGGTGCCGGTCGGGGGAAGCATCTGGATGCCCCGCGACATACCGCACGTATGGGCAAATACGTCACGCGGGAAAGGCGAGCTCATCGTGGCCTGTCAGCCGGGCGGCTTTGAGAAATTTTTCGACGAGCTGGGCAAGATCCCGGACGCGCAGCTGAGTGAGGCAACGATCAAGCAGGTCATGACGAAGTATGGAATGGAATACCTCGGGCCGCCCCTATTCGGTTTATGGCGGGGCCAGCACTGATCGATACAGTCGAGCGCCCCAAACGAAAGTCTCCCACCCATTAGGGACTGCAGGCAGAGGCAGGGACGAATCGGCAAAATCGCGCGTTTAGAGGTTTCAGTTTACACCGGCAGCTCACGGTTTACGCATCGGAATCCAAGAGGGTGCACCCTCTTCGGTCGAGTTATCTGTCAACAGACGAATGTTCGAGCCGTCCGCACACATGACGGCGATCTCTCCGTATGGCTGAAACGTCAGACCAACGGGAGCAGCCAATAACAGGTGAATAGCTTCATCCTTGAATCCCTGCCGGCCCGTCGAGAAGGCAATCCATTCCCCATCGGGAGAGAACCTGGAATGAGCATTCGTGCCTGGCGCATGAGTCAGACGTTGCAGGCTTGATCCATTCGGCCGGATCCTGTAAATCTCATAATCGCCGTCCCGCTTACTGGTGAAAGCGATCCAGTCGCCGCGCGGCGACCAATCGGGGAATACATCATATTCCGATCCGGTTTCCAGCTTCCGGCTTTTGCCCGTCGCCAGGTCCAAAATGCGTAGACCCCGCACGGGACCCTTCGTCACACGATAGGCGACCTGTTTGCCGTCAGGCGACCAGCTCGGTGATCCGCTATTTTCATCGGCGGCTGTGAGGGCGGCCAAACTGGACCCATCGGGACGAATGCTCATCAATTGCGCCGGCTTGATCGTCTCTCTTTGATAAAGCCCACCCAAGGTAAACAGGATGACGTCGCCGAGCGGGGACCACGCCGGCAAAATCATGTCAGCCGTAGCCGGCCCTTCATAGATCGCCCTGTGATCGGAACCGTCCGCACGCGCCACAACGACAGAGCCGTTCCGGAACTCTCCGTGAAAGTTGACCAGCGCGTATACCATCCGGTCTCCGCCGGGAGAAAACGAAGCGGCGTCGGGCACGCGCTGCAAAGCGAACGACGGTCCATGCTCGGCCACGGGCGGACCTTATAGTCGCGCTCCGCGCCTGTCTCGACCTCGCGATGAAAGATCATGCTGCGACCATCGGGCGACCAATCCGGCGCTTCGAAATCGCCCAAGAGTTCAGCCCCGCCCGTGAACTTAAGGCCGGTGCTGGTCTGATAGGCGATCTCGTTCGAATTCACGTACCGTGGAAAGACTTTCAGCCCTCCGCCGCCGGTAATTGCCCTTCGCTCGCCCGTCTTCCAATCCACTGAGGCAATCTGGCTCAAGCCGGTGCCAAAAATCAAGCCGCCTTTGCAGACCTGGTCCAGAGCCGCGGTGTAGAAAATGAGGCGGGATCCATCCGGCGACCAATGTGGGGTTCCCGCCAACTCGGATGAATCGGTCATTCCGCGCAGGCCCGAACCATCTGGATGCACAAGGTAAATACGGGTGAATTGCGGCGTGACGAATGGCGCAGGACCGGCGCGGTAGTGGCCGGACACGCCTTGATACGTGGATCCCGATCCGAAGAAAAGACAATCCATCGTCCGTCCGGAGACCATGCGGGTCTGAAATCTCCGGCCGGATGATTTGTAATGTTGCGCAAGTTATGCGTCACAAGATCGAGAACCCAGATGTCCGCTTGCCCGCTCCGGCTCGACACGAATGCAAGGCTTTTCCCGTCCGGTGAGAGCGCCCCCTGGTCATCAAACGCGGGATCATCTGTCAGCCGCTCGAGCTGCGATCCGTCCGGATGTACCCGATATATATCCGCGGAGCCAGCGCGATGCGACGTGAAGATGATCCATCGTCCATCCGGCGAAAAGGTTGCATTGTAATCCAGGGTGGAGTTGGGTACTAGCGGCCGCGCGTTACTGCCGTCTCGCGCAGCTATAAAAATGTCCGTATTGTACGGCGCGAAGCTCTTGAAAGCGATGCTATATTTGGCGGCGCCATTCCCCTGGGCGGCCGCAATTGCACAACACAAGAGCGGTAGGAGAAGTAAGCCGAATTGTGAACAGCCCATTCGCCATCCCTCGGTTGTTTTGTCGATGCTATCACCCTGTCGACTGCTGGACTGCGCTCGGATTTGTCCTCTCTCACAGGCGATCAAAACCGGACCACCGGATGTCAGACCTCCAACAGATCCTTACCCAAAATGACTGGCCCGCTATACCCACCGCGGCGCACTGCATCGGTCCACATTTCCTCCGTGATCGCAGGGTCTTCGGCCGGTACAAAATGTGAAAGTACGAGCGTTTTCACCCGTGCTTCGGCGGCCACGCGACCGAGCTCTACGGCTGGCGTGTGATGGCTGAGAATCGATTTCTTCAAAGCCGCTGCATTGTATGCGTTGGCCAGCAACCGATCTACTGCTGAGGGCCAGAGCACCTCGTGCACCAGCACATCGGCCTCACGAGCCAGCCGGATCAGGGAATCACAAGGCTTTGTGTCTCCAGAGATCACCACGGAACGATCAGGCGAGTCGAGCCGGTAAGCAAAGGCCGACTTCACCGGGGGATGATCGACCCAAGCGCACGTAACCACTACCCCGTTCTCCCGGAGAATAACGCCCTCCTCTGTCAGCTCATGCGGCCTAATGAGCGGTGCGAATGGAACTCTCGCTTCGTCGGCGATGCGAGTCCGAATATCGTAGTCATTCATCTCTAGAAACAATTCCGTCATGCGCGTTAGCGGCGGTGGTCCCCAGGTATCGACTTGAGTCCGCAGTCCGGATTCCCAGGCGGTCAGCAGCAGCGGACCATATTCTGCGTTGTGGTCGGAATGGTGATGGGTGATGAAAACGTGCCGGAGAGAGCTCAGAAGTACACCGGCGAGGGCCAGGTGCGTGGCGCCGCCGACGCCGCAATCAATCACGTAGACAGCCTCATTGACGATAACGACCTGAGAACTGGGAACGCGGCTCTTTTGCGGCCGAGGGCCTCCCGCCGTCCCAAGCAGCATGACGCGCGTCTTCGGACGTGCGGTCTGCGCAGCCGCAAATTGGCGCAAAGACCCGCACAGAGACACGGCAGTCATGGCACGGGCTAACTCGCGCCGCGAACTGCGGGGCATAAGTTCTCCTTTCGAGGAAGAATACACCATCGCGTGTGATGATGACGAAGCAGATCCTAAAAGCGCGCCGGCGAGGTTGTTGCCTCCGCAGGCCTGAGAGGTCGCCAGGGAGAGTAATGACGGTCCGGCAAAGCTTCCGGATTGGCCAGGATCACGGGCAAACAGAACATTGGCGGACAAGGGGTTTGGCGCGGGTCAAATGTACGAGTCGCCGACGGTCCTGGAACAATCCGGAAACAATAGCAGCGGGCTTCTCAGTTTCCGACAACCCGATTTTTCCGCGAGTGAGCTGCGCAAAATAAACGGTAGGCGGTTACCGTGGATCAATCCGGCGTCGGCCACTTCTCATTGTTGGGCGTTACGCAACCGGGTGCACACGGCAGGGCTCTCTTGATCAACCGGCCAAATGCCGGCTGGCGCTGCCACCAGCGCGCAGCCGGTCACTCCTGGCGGAGGGCGCGGATCGGGTCAACCCTCGTGGCTCGCAGCGCTGGGATCAGGCTCGCGAGTACCGCAACCACAATAAGGAACAGCGCTGCCCCCGCTATGCTCACAGGGTCGGCTGGACTGACTTGGTAAAGCAGAGGCGCGATCTGCGGCGCCGCTGCCAGGGCGATAGCGAGGCCGGTGGCGATCCCCAATAAAGCCAGCAGCAAGCCTTCTCTCATGACAATCCCAAGCACGCCCCCACGGTCGGCCCCCAGCGCCATGCGGATACCGATTTCCCGAGTCCGTTGGCTTACCGAGTAAGCCATAACTCCATAAAGACCTACCCCGGCGAGCAGCATGGAAATGGCGCCGAGCACTGCGAGGAACGACGAGGCGATCCGCGAGCCAAACCAGGCAGCCGAAATGTAATCCGACAAGGGCATGGCTGTGAGGCCGGTGGAATTTGGATCGATGGCCAACATTTCGCGGCGGAGTACGGGAACTAAATCGCGCGCGTCACGGTCGGTCCGAACGTAGAACGCCACTCCGTTTTCGCCACTACCGTAGTGCACCTGGTCGAAGGACATGTAGAAGTATGGCTGCGGGGCTTCCGACAGATTGTAGTACTTGCTGTCCTTGACCATTCCTACAATCTTGAACGCTTTGCCGTAAACCTGCACCCGGTGCCCCACAGGGTCGCGCCCGTCGAAAAAGCGCCGTGCGAAAGACTCGTTGACGATCATGACGCGCGGCGCCGTTTCGTTATCCTCGGCCCGGAAATCGCGGCCGGCGAGAAGCGGGATCCGCAGCAAATCAAAATAGCCGGGCGACACCGAGGCGTGATGCAGATCCAGGTTCTCGCCGGGCCGCGACGCATACCCTTCCACCACGACGGTGGCCCACTTTCCCAGCCCGAAGCCGAGCGGGATGGAGTCGGAATAGGCGGCGCTTGTCACCCCTGGTGCGGCAAGCAGGTGCTCGCGTAGCCGCCGCGAGAACTCCTGCTCCTCGCTGGCCGTGTAGTTGTTCGTCGACAGAAAAAGACGGCCCACCGTCACCTTGCGGTGATTGAAACCGGCCGGAGTGTTCTCTAACCCGTAAAGGCTCCGAACAAACAGTCCGAGCGTCACCAGAGCCGCGAGTGCCAGCCCCGTTTCGGCTACCACCAGCGCCCCGGAGATGCGCTGCGCGTGCCCGCTCCGTGTACCGCCTCTTCCACCTTGCTTCAGTGCATCCACCAGGCTACGCCGCACCAACTGAAACGCGGGCGGAATCCCGGAAAGCAGCGCGGAAGCCAAGCAGACCAGAGCGGCAAACAGGAACACCCGGGCGCTCGGCTGCACGTTGAAACTCACCGGCACGCCTGTGGGCGGTACGAAATAGATCAGCACATTCTCAACCCACAGAGCCAGCGGCAACCCGGCAAGCGTTGCCAGGGCCGCCAAAAGCAGGCTTTCAAAAATCAACTGGCGGCTCAGACGACCCGGACTGGCGCCCAGGGCAGCGCGGATGCCGAACTCCGTCTGCCGGGCTGTGGAACGAGCCAGTAGAAGATTGGCGACGTTGGCGCATGCAATCAGCAGCACCAGTACACACGCCGCACCTAGGATGGCCATCGGCCATGCCACAATACTCGACGCCCCCTCCTGCGCCTTCCAGATCGGTACGATCCGGGCGCCGATCCCCTGGTTGGTCTTCGGAAAGCCACGGGCAAGGCGAGCGGCAACCGTCGCCGCCTCGGCGTTTGCCTCCGAGATGCTGACGCCGGGTTTGAGCCTGACTATGGCCTCGAAGTGCCGCGCATCGCGCTCGCGTTCTCCGGCCAGCCGCACTGGAACCCAGACGTCGAGCGCCACTCCCGGGAAATCGCCGCGAAATTCCGGAGGCGCTACCCCGACGATGGTGACCGGGTACCGGTTGATCCGCACGGTGCGGCCGAGCACGGACTTGTCGGCATGAAAATAGTTCTGCCACACTCGATAGCTGATGACTGCCGTGAACGCTTTCGCCCGGTCGCCGTATTCGTCGCGAGTGAACGCCCGACCCAGGACCGGCTTTACGCCCAGGACGTCGAAGTAGTTTCCGGAGACCGATTCGCACCACGCGAAATAGGGCTTTTCTCCCTCGCCGATCGAGGCGGGGCGCTTTTGGTTCAGCAACAATCCGGAAATGCTGCGAAGGCTGTCCTGGAAGTCCCGGGAGTCGGCGTAGGAAACCTGATGCTGCATGCCGCTGGCGCTGACGGACTCAAGCACGGCGAGTTGTCCGTCGTCCCTGGCGCCGCGGAACGGGTGTAGGACCATTCCGTCGATCCAGCCAAAGACGGTCGTGATCGCGGCAATCCCTAGCGCCAGTGTAAGCACTGCGACCGCGGTCAGGGTCGGGGTCCGGCGGAGGACACGCATCGCATACCGGAGGTCTTCAAGGACGCCTCGCATGTGGTTTCCTGCGTTTTGGATGCAGGTTGACTTCCTAAGTAGGTGCTTGATTCTATTGAACGGTAAGGTCAGTCGGTGGTCGATTTTCGGTTCAGGTGTCCGAAAATGGGCCCGCCCTTCACGATTTCTAGCTGATTGCAACGGTGTAGCCGCAGACCGAATAAGTCGAGTCGCATCTCGGGAATCGTTCCGGGAGCAGGGCGGAGGTATGCGTACAGATGCAGGATTTCGCTGCCTTTCGGTATCCACATTGACCGGTTGTCGCCGATGCTGAGAATTGCCAGAGCGGTAGAAGGGAATTAACTCCTGCCTGGTCAGGAAGGGACTGGTAATCCGTCCCTTTCAATCATGGTCAATTCCGATTTTGTCGTTCACAGCGAACCGGAGCTTCTGCTTGCAACCGAGGTAATGTTCCGTCGTCTGGATCGATACGTGACCGAGAAGGAATTGAATTTGGTCGAGCTCGCCGCCGGCCAGATGGCAAAGACGTGCACATAGCGTCGCAGATCGTGCGGCGCCAGTTTGTCTATGGCGGCAGCCTCGGCCGCTTTCTTGACGATCTCCCGGTCCAGCGATCGAGTGCCTCCTTTGCCCAGAGTGGAATCGGTACCGTTGAATGTGCCCGGCTTTTCCAAGAAGGTCGACAATCACCCAGTGGTCTTCTCGGAGTTGAATGGACGCCGCCGTAAGACCGAGGAGTTCACCGCGCCTCAATCCACAACCAATCAGAAGAGCGAGGATCGCGTAGTTGCGTCTGCTCCTAAGACTATCCCCTTGAGAGTTCAACAGCAGCGACCGGCCCTGATCGGCAGTGAGCCAGTTGCCCAATCGCACACCGATTCGGCGTACGCCCTTGACTCGGCGGATGCCGACGGCTGTTCAGTACCGCAGACTTCGTCTGTTCGAGATCGGGTAAGGCAAGAGATCGCTTCGGCGGTCTCCTCTTTCTCCGGGGTTTGGGCATTCTGGCCGGCCTCCTGCGCCGCCTTTAGTCAGAATTGCCGACAAACTACACCCTAGGCCGTTACCGGCGATTTATCCCCGATTTAGCTTCTTGAGTTCCGGTCGTTTGTGCCCCAGTAGCTACGAGGAAGCCTTTCGGACAGTAGGGACGTGAGGTCGTAGAACAGCAAAGCCCGAATCGCGAACAGGCGTTTTCTAGGTGCAAGAAATTCGCGCCTCTGTCACAAATTTTCAGTTCCGGGCCGACCGCGCGATTGCTTAGAGTTCTCGTCCCGACGCCTCTTTGCATCTAAGACGGCTATGTACTAAGATGTCTTAGAGTATTTAACTTGCCTAAAGCCGACAAACTGCAAGGCTCTCTGGATCTGTTGGTTCTGAAGGTCCTATCCGGACGTCCCAATATCCATGGCTATGCCATCATCGCTGCCGTTCGGGAAATCTCCGAAGAAGTACTTCAAATCGAAGATGGCTCCCTCTACCCAGCTTTGCACCGAATGGAGGAAGCAGGTTGGATTAAAGCCAAGTGGATCACGAAAGAAAGCGGCAGCCGTAGTCGAGTCTACGAACTCGCAGGTGCTGGCAAGAAACAGCTGGCGACTGAAGAAGCTCGGTGGCGGAATGTCACCTTTGCAATCGATAGGGTGCTAAGGACGGTTTAGACATGTCGCTCTGGTCGAGATTGATCAACGTCTTTCGCTCTGACGCTTTGAGCCGAGAGATCTATGAGGAATTTGAGGATCACATAGCTACCGCTGTAGGCGAGGGGGCTGATGCCGATCAGGTGCGACGAAGATTCGGTCGCATCGAAAGCCGCTTCGAGGCAAGCCGCGATATCCGTCTGATTCCGTGGCTCGACTCACTTCGTGGCGACGTTGTCTTCGCTTGGCGTCAACTAAAGAAGAACAAGGTCACGACGGTAGCGGCGATCTTGTCGATTGGACTTGCCGTAGGAGCGTGTACGGCCGCTTTCCGGCTGGTCGATGCGCTACTGTTTCGGCCGTTGCCGGTCGATCACCCCGAGCGCCTCTTTGTGCTGACGAAGGAGGTAAAACATTCTTCCCACGGCGATATGGTCTTCGATCAATGGGCCTATCCACAGTTCCGACAAATGCGAGCGTTGGTTAAGGACCAAGCGGAACTGATTGCCATCTCGTACGTCTCGCGCATCGACCTCACATATTCGTCCGGCGATCAGATGGAGAAGGCTAATCAGCAATATGTTTCCGGTTGGATGTTCTCTTCCTTGGGATTGAATCCTGCATTGGGGCGTGTCTTCACCGAAAGCGATGATACGACCCCGGGAAAACATCCGTATGCCGTACTCTCCTATGACTATTGGCAGACACGTTTTGGGGGAGATCAACATGTGATTGGACGCACGTTTTACACCGGCAACGAGATCTTCCAGATCATTGGGGTGGTACAAAAACCATTCACAGGAACAGATACCGGCAGCATGGTCGATATCTTCATCCCGACAACGATGATGAAGAACAACGGGATCACCCGCTCCGACTACCAATGGTTTCGAACCTTCGTCAAACTAAAACCCAATGGAAACGCTGCATATGTAAGAGACAGACTTGATGCGACGTTTCATGCATTCCTTCAGGACAGCGTGAAGACTTTTCCAAGGGAATACAAGTCTGATATCGATGCGTATTTACACCAAAAGCTACTGATGAATTCTGCCGCCGCGGGAGTATCCAGCTTGCAGGCTGAGTACGGCCGTGCGCTTGTGGTGCTTGGTGTTCTAGTGGGGCTTGTCCTGGCTATCGCGTGCGCAAACGTAGCTAACCTGATGGCCGTGAATGCAGTCGCGCGTTCGCGCGAGATGGCGCTACGTATTTCGATCGGAGCCGGTAAGCGGCGGCTGTTGCAAATGGTGCTAATCGAAAGCGCTTTGCTTTCCAGTGCGTCAGTTGGCGTCGGAGCGCTGTTCGCGTGGTGGTCCGCTCCATTTGTGGTGAGCATGATCAGCTCGCCGGTTGCTCCCACCAAGCTGGCTCTTCCACCAGATTGGCGCGTGCTTGTTTTCTGTGCCACCATCGCGTTCGCAGTTGTTATATCGCTGGCTCTGCCGGCGGCATTGCACGTTTCGGGTGTGAAGCCGATGGGCGCTCTGAAGGGCGACACCGTGAGATGGCGCGGCCGCCTGATGCATTCGCTGATCGCCGTGCAGGCGGGTTTCTGTTTTCTTGTGCTGTTCGTAGGTATGCTTTTCGTCACCAGCTTCGAACGGCTGTCGAATCAGCCCACTGGTTTCTCGTCCGATCGGGTTCTAACTCTTGAGACGCTGACAGCAAGGCCGGTCAAGGCAGTTTTCTGGGAACAAGTGGCGGATCGCCTTCGCTCGCTTCCCGGCGTTGCCGCCGTGGGTCTCTCGGAATGGCCGCTAATGACGGGAGAGAATTGGTCGAATCTAATATCTGTGAACGGAGCGCCACCACGGCAGACTCAGTCTTATTTGCTGAGTACGTCGCCCACCTGGAGAGAGGCCATGCGAATTCCTTTGCTAGACGGCAGAGATTTCCGTGCAAGCGATAGACAACCGGGCGTGGCGATCGTTAACAACGCGTTCGCCAAAGAATATTTCGGGGGTGAGGACCCAGTAGGCAAGTCATTCGACATGGTCACTTTTTCCGGCGGTCACATACCTTTCCGTGTGGTTGGCCGCGTCGCCAACGCGCGATACCGAAACATGCGGGAGCCTATGATGCCGGTTGCTTATCTTCCTTTTTCGGAAGATTATGCGAGGGGCACGTATATTGTGCGCACAGCCGGTCCGAATCCGCTGGCGCTGTCAGCTACCGTGCGGCGCGCTATTTCGGCGGCCCGGCCGGATTTCTTTGTGAGCAACGTCCGCACACAAAAGGAATTGATTGACTCGCATACGGTGCGCGAAAGAGTCTTGGCGATGCTGGCAGTGTTCTTTGGCGCGGTCGCGCTGCTCCTGGCTGGCGTTGGATTCTATGGGCTGCTCGATTACACAGTGCTTCAGCGTCGGCGAGAGATTGGAATTCGGATGGCACTTGGCGCGGCACCGGGCGGGATCGCCATTCGCATGACTGGGCAGGCCTTCGCACGAGCGGTGCTGGGCATGCTGGCAGGTTTTGCGTTTGGATTGGCCTCCGCAAGGCATATTCAGTCATTACTTTTTGGGGTAAAAGCGACTGACGTTTCGACGTTGGCTGCGCCCGGAGCCACGATACTGCTGGTCTCATTAATTGCCGCTGCACCGGCCATGCTTCGCGCGACTCGTGTGGATCCAGCCGTGACACTCCGGTCAGAATGAGGACCAACCCTTCCGGTAAACACAATAAAACTTTCCTCCGGGTGTTTCGCAGACTATAGATCCGCTGTAGTCGCCAAGTGTTTACCGAAACTCTCCGCCCCGTGCGGGAGCGCGTCGTGATTGAATTCCTGTCTCTAGCCAGCGAGGCTGCCCGCGACTACATGGGGCGGTGTCATCCAAACTGGACCCGTGAAATGGCGATACGCTCGCTAACAGGAAACGCCCGCTCTCCATTTCACGCTGAACTAGCACGGTTTGATATATCTATTGACCTTCGCAGGTTACCCGGTTATTCCAATCCACGAAGGCGCCCTTGGGGTTGCGCCGCCAGGCCCAGACGTGCAACTCGAAGTGCGCGGGCAGGCCGTACCGGTTGGGGCTGTCAATGTTGCATACAACGGCCGGCGGACCTCGGCGGACTAGGAATGCTGCGCCTGGTTGCAACGCGCGCAGCATTCCGTTCTCACCTCCAACGAATGGATGCGAACTTAAGGCCCCAGCTTTTAGTGTCGGTCGTCGTCGCGATGGCACGAGACGTCGCGAATTTTCCAGAGTTCTCCGGCGAGCGAAACAAAGTATGCTGTGTTGTCTATGAACTGTAGCGATGCGGGGCGATCCAGGTGATCCGCAATAACCTTGAATCCGCCGTCATCGTTGACCTTTACCAGGGCGCCGGTATTCGGCAGCGCCGAGTCCGTCGGAGTGCAACATGTAAATACGCCCTGCGAAAGTGCGTAGAGATCGCGACCTCGTCCAAATTCCACGTCAAGAAGAAACGGCGAACCGGACGCCAGTTCAGTAACTGTACCTGAGTTGACATCGAAAGCGAGTACTTTGCCGTCCTTCGGCAGATGGGGATCGGGACCTGCCAATGAAAAGTAGATTGTATGTCCCGCGACTGCGAGCCCGGCGGGCACGATATTAGCAAACGCGATCAGCTGTTTGATGTTGCT
>DATIMA010000083.1:0-7398 GCA_035475915.1 Bryobacteraceae bacterium | reverse complement strand
TTTTCATCCGGCATGTTGGTGGAGACCGTGACCATGTCGAAATCGCGCAAGCGGTACATTCGCCAAGTTGTTTCCAGGTCCGGCAACTCATGTACGCAGGGACCGCACCAGGTGGCCCAAAAATTGACCAGCAGCACTTTGCCGGTTGAATTGGCGCGGAGCTTCTTCAGGCCTTCGGCGGAAACCTCCTGAACGCTGACCGGTTCGGCTTCGATTTTCTTTAATTCTTCCGCTCGATCAGCTTCTTTCGACATCCACTTGGTGGAGCAGCCGAAGACGCGGGTGCGCTCGACCGGCACGGGCTTGCCCGCCAGCAGAGCATCGATCGCATTGCGCGCATCTTGTGTTTTGACAAGGGACTCGCGCTGGCTGTTATCTACGCGGCCCTCATAGCGAAGCTTCCGCTGCTGGTCGAAGATGAAGACGTGGGGCGTGGCTTGCGGTCCATAAGCCCGAGCCACCGATTGCGTCTCGCCGTCATACAAGTAAGGAAAATTGAAATGGCGATAGGCTGCCCGGATCTTCATCTCGTCGAGGCTGTCGCTGACATCGGTGTAACCGAGCTCGTCCAGCCGGATCGCGTTTGGATTATTCGGCTCAATGGCTACGAGCGCGACGCCCTTATCGCGGTAATCGCCGGCAAGCTTCTTAATGCGGCTTTCGTAGAGTTGCGCGGTGGGGCAGTGATCGCAGGTGAAGACAATGACGAGTATCTTGCTTTCGGAATAGTCGCTTAACTTGTGGATCTTCCCGTCGATTCCGGGAAGCGAGAAATCAGGAGCAGGCGAACCGATGGGCAGAATGGGGTGGGGCTCATCCGCGAAGGCAAGGAACGGCAGCAGAAGAACAGCAAGAAATCGCAAGGAAAGCCCTCCAGAGTGGAATCGCGAGCTCACGTTCAGCCCGCAGAATCATTGTATCGGGCCAAAGCTTGACATAATTAAGTACTTCGCCCATATGAGGAATGTGCTGGCTCGCGTGCCTTGGAATCTTGCATTTCTGACGCCGCTCTTAGCGATTGCACTGCTTTATGTGCAATAACGCGGTTTCGATTCCGGATAGGCCCGATGCGGCTGGCCCCGTGCTCATCTCCGCCGGGCAGATTGAGCAGCGAATACGCGAAATCGCCGCGCAGATCGAAGCCGATTATCCGGATGGGCCCATCTATCTGGTGTCAGTGCTGAAGGGCGCGTTCATGTTCGTGGCTGATCTGGCGCGCGCCCTCAACCGGCCTTGTGTTCGCATTGAGTTCATGGCGATCTCGAGCTACGGCAAAGCCAAAACCAGCTCAGGCCAGGTGCAAGTGACGCGCGACCTGGATGTGAATATCGAAGGCCATGATGTGCTGATTGTGGAAGACATCATCGACAGCGGGGTCACGCTGAGCTATCTCAGGCGTCTGCTCGAACAGCGCAAACCGCGGTCGCTGGAGATTGTTACGCTGCTCGACAAGCCAGAGCGCCGGGTTCAACCCGTTAACGTGAAGTACGTCGGGTTCCAGATTCCAGACGAGTTTGTCGTTGGTTATGGGCTGGACTACGCGGAAGATTACCGCAATCTACGCGATATCCGTATTCTGGACACGTAGGGTTCGGGCATGCCTGGACACCTACAAGGGCTTCGGCTTCGGCGGCGGCAGATCGCGCGCCTTACACTGTGAGTTGAAGCCATTACGGCCATGGGAGCCGTCGCAGAAGGGCTTATTTTCGGCCAGACCGCAGCGGCACAGCGAAATGGTGGTCCGTCCGCTCATCCCGTATGCATTACCTTCCGAGTCTTGAATGACAAATTCTCCCTCAATCCGGATGGGGCCGTTGTTGACAATTGTGACCTTCGCAGCCATTTTCATTTGCATGGTAGCAGAGCAATCCGGCTTGGCTACTTATAATTGTGGTCGCGGGTATCTTACGTGATCCAATTCATTTACGAATCTGACCGGCGGCTCTTTGAGAATGCCATCGACTTTGCGCAAGCGCAGCTCAAGCGCCTGATTGAGCTGCATCCGGATTTTTACCCCATGTACACGGCGGGCGGCAAATGGAAGCATGAAGGCCCGGCATGGACGCACTGGTGTGATGGCTTTCTGCCCGGAATGATGTGGCTCTTCTACAAGTATCTGGGGCCCGACAAGCCCGATTCACGGTTCTGGTTTGAGCAGGCAATCCGGTACAGCAGGCCGCTGGAATCGCGCAAGAACGACAGCGATGTGCATGACCTCGGGTTTATTTTTCTCTCCACCTATTACCGCTGGTATCACATCACGCGAGATAACGCGATCCGCGAGGTGGTGATCCAGGCGGGGAGGACGCTAGCGGATCGATTCAACGAGGCGGGCCAGTTCCTTCGATCGTTCGTTGCGGAGGATTCGATTTTCATCGACATCATGATGAACGTTGGGATCGTGTTCTACGCTGCGCGCGAAACGAACGACCGGGCTCTGCGCGATATCGCGGTTCGGCACTGCATTACTACGCGGCGGTGCCTGGTTCGGGGGGACGGCTCGACCGCGCATGAGGGTATCTTCGACCTGGAAACCGGAGAGTTTCTACGCCAGTCCACGCAGCAGGGATTCCGGGGAGATTCATGCTGGTCGCGCGGCTTGACCTGGGCGTTATATGGCTTCACTACGGCGTACGAATACAGCCGCGATCCACGGTTCCTCCACAGCGCGGAAGCTTGTACCGACTACTACATCACCCACACTCCGTCCGATGGCGTTCCGCCGTGGGACTATAACGCTCCACCGGAAAACAGGCTGCTGGTTGACACTTCGGCGGGAGCTATTGCGGCTGCCGGGCTCCTCCGCCTCTGCAGACACATTCCAGATCCGATGAAGGGCCATTTTTATTGGTCCACCGCTATCCACATTTTGCGCAGTCTTTGCACGAAGTACCTGGCGAACGCAGATCCTGAATGGGAAGGCGTCTTGCAAGGCGGGGTTTATCACATTCACAAAGGCCTGGGAGTGGGCGAGTCCGTGATGTGGGGCGAGTATTTCTTTCTGGAGGCGCTGGAGGAAGCACTGAAATGGCAGCCCCGCGGAACGCCTGTGCCACTGATTCAGTGAGCGGCTTTGAAGCCTTCGACGTCGAGTTTCGTCGAGGGCGAAACATCCGCTTTGAGCATTGATTGCATCTGTTCGATAGCGAATTCCTGCTCCTGATCATTGCAGGCCGCGACGCAGTCACGAGGAACGATCAGTTCGAGATCACGCATGTATGCGTCGCTCGCAGTAAACAGTACGCAACTGTTCGTTGAAACACCGGTGAGAATCAGACGTTCTGCTCCGAAGTGCTTCAGAAGCAGTTCGAGGGGAGTCTGATAAAACCCGGAATGCTTTGGCTTCAGGACGAAGTAGTCCTGCTTGCCGGGAACCAACTGTTCGACAAAGGCATGCCCTCGCGATTTCTTTTGAAGGCAGTGCGCCACCGTCTGCTGGAAGTTCGATTGCCACCGTCCGAAGTTGTCGTTGACGTATACGGCAGGAATCCCGGCGTTCCTCGCCCGGCGCTTCAGCGCGGCGATACGGTTCGCAATCGGCAGCGCATTCCGGAATAACTCATCCCCGCGCGGGAAATCAAAATCATTGATGACATCAATGAGCAGCAGCGCGGTGTGATGGTTGTCCGGGGCACTACCGTGCAGATCGCTCTGTTCGCCGCGCCCGGTGGTCACGCTATTTATTAAACAGCACGCGCCAATTGTCGGCCCTGTTTCTGGTTCAGCGGCGAACGCACGGCGCTGAAGAGCGCGCCGAGATAAAGCAGCCCGCCAATGATAAGCGTGACGTGCAGCCCCAGATAGATGGCCAGAAACATGGCTGCCGCGGAGCCCATGACGCTGGAGGCCGAGTTGATGGCCCATGCCCAACGGATGGAGGCCGGCATAATTCGTTCCAGAAGGCTCAGACCAGTGGGGAAGGGCATACCCATGGCGAACCCGACCGGAGCAATTAACGCGACTGAAATCAGAACCTTTACGGGGAACGGAAGCGCGACGCCGCTTTCCGAGACAGGCGTGACGATGAAGGACAGGACAAAAATGGCGCCGACGATCATGAGCAGCACGCGGCTCAGCCGGGGAATGCTGCCCCGGACTAATTTCCGGCTGGCAAAGCTGCCGCAGCCGCTGGAGAGCAGCATGGAGAAGATGATCACCGTCAGCGCATAGGTGGGATGGCCTAGAAACAAGACAAACTTCTGAATCAACGCAACCTGGATCAGAATGTAGCCCGCGCCGATAAACAGGAAGAAAAGTAAAGCGCGAATAGCGCCGGGTTCTCGCGGCAGGCGATGACCCAGCAGAAGCGGTGGCAGCGAGAGGATCACCAGAGTGGCGATAATGCTGACAGCGACTAATGCAAACAGCACAGGCAACGCGCTATTGATCTTGTAATCGGCGGTTGCACGCGAAGCGTGCAGAACAAACTGCCACACATCGCGCGGCTGAACCGTGAAGAAAAAGAACGGCCGGTTGTCACTTACGGGCCTGACGTCGAACGGGTAACTATCGTAGAACTGGTTGGGATCTTTGGACAGCAGCAGATCGCGGAACGCGCTCTTAATGCTCGTGCCGGGCATGTAGATGAGTTGCATGCCGGCGGTACGGACCGCACTTTGAAGCCGCTCCCGATCGGCGGCCGTGAGCGGATTTCGTGAAATAAGAATTGTGTCCTGCGCTCCCCAGGCGTGCAACTGGTTGGCATTCTCGCGAACCACGGCAACGTTGTTAGCCGGCGATTCCTGTCCCAACTGTTTGAGTGCCGCATAGGCGAGCGAAACAATGCGAAGCGATTCACGCGGCGGATCGAATCCCCAGCGCGTGAAAGACATCAGGCCATCCGGCGTGAGATGCAACAGGTAATCTTCAAAGGCGTTCGTGGTGTAAAGATTGTTTTCCGAGAGGGCGAACGCGCCGGCGGCGGTGGAAGCCCAGGTATCCACCAGAGTTGCCTGCAACACCTGGTAGTGATCGCTGGAACGCCGCACGAAGGACCGGCCGTCTTCGACAACGATCTTAACCTCCGGCCGGAAATAGAGATTATTGCTGTACTGCGGAAAGCGCTGCCGCATGATCGTGTTGGCGATTATGGGGTTAATCTCAACAGCGGTGATGCTTTTGCTGCCGGAGGCCAGCGCGCGCGCTACATCCCAGCCGCCGCCCGGTCCGATGACAAGCGTTTTCGCGGCGGGCCGAAGCAGGTACGCAAATCCCGGTCCTTCGTACGCAAGGTTGAAGCGCTGCCTGGGCGTCAAGTGATCGAAATCGAAGCGAGCCACCCCGGTTGCGGCATCCGCATCGATCACGATACTCTTCATTCCGCTGCCTGGCTCGGGCTTCAAAGCGATTCTGGAAAAGCTATTCCACTGGACAAACTCCTCGTTCTTGATTGGCTGGCCTTTCGCGTACTTCACGTCGATAATGGTGAATTTCCAGTTGTAGGTAATAAGGCCGACCAGAACCAGACCCAAGAGAACTGCCGCCACGCGGCCGCGCGGGGCATGAGCGAGATGAAACCAGATTGCTGCTGAGACAGCGAACAGCGCTGCCGCCACTAGGATGGTATTCGGGCCGCCCACCCAGTTCAATAGCGGGACCAGAGCGATACATCCACCCGACGCCCCGATCAAATCAAAAAAGTAAACCCGGTTGACCCGCTGAATGGTATCGGCAATAACGAGCGACAGAATTGTTCCCGAGAGGAGAAACGGAATAGCCGTTACAAAGTAGGCGACTGTCAATTCCGCGGTGGTCATCTGGCCGGTGCGATTAAGAAGGAAGGTGAGACAAAGGACGATAGCGACTGCGTTGATGCTGGCGAGAACGCCGATTTTGCCGTAGAAAGTTCCGCGCCAGCCGGGCACCAGGTAAGAGAAAACGCCCCCAGCGCCGAGGCCGAATAGTGCAACTGAAATGGCCAAAAAAGCGAAGTGATAGAAGTATATGACCGAGAAGACGCGGGTGAGAGCCAGTTCCAGCAGCAGGGTTGCGAGCGAGGTGGCGGCGACTCCGAAGTAAATCTGGGGCCAGTGTCTGCGCCCGACCGATGGCGCCGATTCCTGGCAAAGTGAATCGACAGGTGACAACTTCTTATGGTAGTGGACGGCTGGCATGGAATTCAGGCCAGGTGGACTGCGATGCGGCGCGCGATTCTCTCGCTGGCCTTTCCGTCACCGTAGGGATTGTGCAGCCGCGCCATGCGATTGTACTCTGCCGGATCGTCCAGAAGTCGGTTCGCCTCTCCCGCAATTAGATCCGGATCGGTTCCCACAAGCTTTACAGTGCCTACCTTCACGGCCTCGGGGCGCTCTGTTTTTTCGCGAAGCACCAGGATCGGCTTTCCCAATGACGGCCCCTCTTCCTGCACGCCGCCAGAATCTGTAATTAACAGAAATGCACGGCGCATCAGGTCGACAAACGGGACGTAACTCAGAGGCTCAATAAGAAGGACGTTCTGCCTGCCTTGGAACGTTGCACGAACCGTACTTTGAACATTGGGATTCGGATGAACGGGCCAGACGATCTGCACATCTCCGCGCGCAGCGATTCGAGCCACGCCGGAGCAGATACGCTTAAATCCTTCTCCGAAACTCTCTCTACGGTGGGCAGTTACTACGATCAGCCGTTTGCTGTCGACGAGCGGCAACGGTGATCCGTGCAAAAGCCCGTTTTCGAGTGACTCACTGATCGATAGAACCGCATCGATTCCCGTGTTGCCTGTAACCTGAATGGTGCTGGCGGGCACGCCCTCCCGCAGCAGATTCTCCGCAGCCCAATCGGTTGCCGCGAAGTGCAGAGCGGCCAACCGGCCCGTCAACACCCGGTTCATCTCCTCTGGAAATGGCGATTGCATATCGAAAGTTCGGAGCCCGGCCTCCACGTGCGCGATGGGTACTCCTGCGTAGAACGCAGCCAGAGATCCGTAGAGTGTAGTTGCGGTATCGCCTTGCACGATTGCAAGCGCCGGCTTCGCTTGGGAAAATACGCCCGAAAGCCCGGAAAGGAGCCGCGCGCCCAATTCGGGGAGGGTCTGGTTCGGCTGCATCAGATCCAGATCGTACTCCGGCTTGATTCGAAATGCGGCAAGCACCTGGTCGAGCATCTCGCGATGCTGGGCTGTCACACATACAACCGGTTGAAGCCCGGCCGGACTTATCCGCTTGAGCACCGCGATAAGAGGAGAAAGCTTGATTGCTTCGGGCCGTGTGCCGAAGATTATGAGAATGCGTTTCGGATGTTCGGGAGAGAGTGGGTTACTTGTGCCGGTAGGTGATTCGGCCCTTGGTGAGGTCATAGGGAGACATCTCCAGGGTGACGCGATCTCCGGCTAACACTCGGATTCGGTTGCGTCGAAGCTTACCAGCCAAATGAGCAAGAACGGTTCGATCCTGGTCCAAC
>DATIMA010000082.1:0-8309 GCA_035475915.1 Bryobacteraceae bacterium | reverse complement strand
GGCACATAGTGCTGGACAATGATTTCCGCGTCGGGATTGAGACGCTTGAGCCGCCGGATGAAATGGATGGTTTCGCGGGTGTCGCCTTCCGGGTCATCGGGATTTCCAAATACGAATGAAAATTCCGGAATGATGTCGAAGCGCCTGATCCGTTCCGCCAGTTCGAGGGTCTGCGCGGTGGTAATGCGCTTGTTCATCTGCTGGAGGACGCGGTCCGATCCGGATTCCGCGCCGAAGAAGATCATGGCCGCGCCGGCGCGCCGCAATTCGTGAAAGGTGGAGTCGCTATATCGCAAAACAGTATCGACGCGGCCTTCTGCCCACCAGCGCAGGCCTAGAGGCGTGAGGCGCTCAGCCTGCTCGCGCGCGTGGCTCTCATTCAGAAAGAAGTTGTTGTCATAGAACTGTACAGCATCAATTGCGTATTCGCGCTTCAGGTGAGCCAGGATAGCGGCCGTACGTTCCGGCGATTCCATCTTCTGACGCCCGTCATGTACGGGCACGACGCCACAGAACTTGCAGCGGAACGGGCAGCCCATGCTGGCGTGGTGTACAGCGGTACGCCGGCCAAGGAAGGTGGGCAAAATGTATTTCTCCGGAGAAGGCAGCCGGTGAAATGGGGGCCATGGAAGATCATTGGGCGAACGCATGTGACGCTCCGGGTTGTGCACGTGCAAGCCGAAATCATCTTTATAGGAGAGCCCGGCGATTCCGGTGAAGCGGCGATTGCCGCGCAGCGCCGAGAGCAGTTCCAGAAAAGTATCTTCACCCTGACCCCGGACCGCGAAATCGACGTAGGCTGCATTCAAGGCAGCGTCTGCATACAGGGAAGGGAAGTAGCCGCCCCACACGATAGGAATTTTTGGGTACTTCTTCCGGAATTCGCGGCAAATGGGTATAGCGGCCGTCATCTGCGGCCCCGGCATGACAGTGACGGCCAGCATTTCGGCCCCGCTCTCGGCCATGATGCGGTCGATTGTGCGCTCCGGCTGCTTGTCAAGGTTGCCATCCACGATGACGTACTCTTCTTTTCCTTCGAGGACGGCGGCGATAGCCAGAATGGCCAAGGGGTAACGCCGGTTCTTCGGTTTAGTGGCGCGCGGATTGACGAGAATGATCATTGCCCGGTAAATTCTCCTACCAGAATCCAGAAGCGTGAAGGCGCTCTCCGATGCGACAGCCTGGCTTTCAGCGGCCGCAGATGCCAGTGCCATCCATACCAGGGGCGGTATGTTTTCCACCGGAGGTTCAGCGTACGGGCCAAGGTCTTGAGCGCCGGCTGGTCCAGAAATTCAATGCTGGGGATAGCGTCAGATGCGAAACCGTAGCGCGCGGCGAATTCCCGGTGCCTTTCCCGCGCCATTCGCTCGCCGTCTTCACGTCTTCTATACAACGGAGAATCGAGGATCACGACGGCCCCGGAAGGACGCAGGCAGCGGCGTGCCTCTGAGAGAGTTGCGCTGTAGTCAGTCGAGTAATGGATAGACGAATTGAAGATGATGAGATCGAAGCTGCCTTGCCCGACAGGAAGAGAATGAAAATCCGCTTCGAGCAGCGGAACGGGGCGCGGATAGTTTCGCGCAGCCAGCAATCCATCGAGTGGATCAGAGAAGATATCCAAGGCAACCGGACGATGATTGCGTAGCGCCAGGCGATAACTCATCCACCCATTGCCCGCGCCCACGTCGAGTATGTCGAGCGGCCTGCCTGCGCGCTGTTCCAGAGATGGCAGAATCTTCCGCTCGAAATAGCGATAGGTCTTCGCCCGCATTGCCCACATCGCCGAGTTACGGTTGGTCAGATCGCGATAGGGAAGCGCACGATAGTATTCCGGGTCATCGGAACCGCGGCCTTCGGCATAGCGGATGTGGCGGTATTCATCGAGGAATTGGTTCCGGGCCTGAGTTTCCAAAGTCATAAACGCTCGAATAAGAGAAGGCGGTGATCGGAGAGAGCGCGCAGCAGGGGCAAGCCCGCAAGCTTTGCATCGATTCCTGCCAACCGGGCAAGCGCCGGACCGGATAGATGCTTGACGTAAGACGGAGGAACGCAGAGCCCGATGCCCAACCAGCGGGTCAGCTTGAACCACCGGCCAAAAGCATGGCGGAGATGAATAATCGAAGGGTAAGTGACGTGAACGCCGAGTGACGAGAGAGTTCCATCGCGCCACCAGCGGCGAAATGCTTTTCTTAGCTCGCCGCGCATCAGGAAGTAGCATGATTCCCAGAGGCAGCGGCTGCCCATTATGCAAAGGGCAAGATAGCCGCCGGGGCGGATCAAGCGGCCCAGCGCGAGCGCGACGCTTTCAAGATCGCGTACGCAATTCAATGCGCCGAAATTGGAGAGAGCGCCGGTGAAAACCGAACCGGCTGGCTGAACTCCGAGGGATTCGATGGCAAGGTGGTGCGCGTCAATGCCGCGGTTTCGAGACAGGCGAACCATTTCGGAGGAGACATCGATGGCATGGACAGCTGCGCCAAGCTCCATCAGGTGCAGAGCATCCTCGCCTGTTCCACAGCCGAGGTCGAGGATTCTATCCCCTGGTTTCACGAGCGGATCCAAGTGACGCCATACCGCCGCGCGCTGTAGGCGGCCAACCGCGGAGCTGGTCCAAATGGAGTCATAGTCCTTGGCGATCTTGTCAAAAACCATGCCTCAGGCCTCCACTTCATGCCAGGTCTGTTGCAGCCCGTTTTGCGCGGCCAGTATTCTGGCGGGGTCCGGGTGCTCAGCCAATTCATTCCGCAGCAAGTCGTCAGCGTGCTGGTAAAAGCGCCTGGAATGACGCCCGCGGATGCGCAGATCGCGATCGGTACTGCGGTTCCATTCGGCAAGATTTACTAGGCGCGGCGCAATTTTGTCGAAATACGGAGTTCCTTTGATGGGATACGAAACAGTGGTGAAGCAGGCATCGGGACGGCACTGCTTTACATGTTCAACCGTCGCTTGAATATCTTCTATTTCTTCTCCGTCGTAACCCCACATCAGGAACATACCGGTCTGAATTCCGTTCTCCTTGCAGAGCGAGACGGCATTCTGAACCTGCGCTACGGTCACGCCGCGCTGCATGGCATCGAGAATGCGCTGCGAACCGCTTTCGGAGCCGATCCAGACGCGAAAGCATCCCAATCGCGCGAGGGTTTCCGCCACCTGGGTGTTCAAGCGGTCTGCACGGGTGATGCACTCAAAAGGTACGTGCAACCCACGGCGCTGCATCTCGGCGGCATAATCACCCAGCCAGCCGTGATGGATGGTAAAAACATCGTCCGCCAACCAAAGCATCTCGGGCGCATAGCGGCCCAGGAGCCATTCGACCTCATCGACGACAGCCCTGGGCGAACGTCGGCGATGCGTCTTGCCGTAAACGGAATGGCTGCACCAATTGCAGTGATACGGGCAGCCGCGCGCTGTGATCAGGGACACCGAACCTTTGCCGTGATGCTTGCGCCATACACCCAGATACCGCCCGATATCGACACGCTCGCGATCGGGCCACGGTTGGGCATCCAGGTCTTTGATTAGCGGAGCGGGCGGCGTCCGAACAAGGGAGCCATCTGGTGCGCGAAACAGTATCCCATTGGTGGCGGGCCACTCCGAGGGGTTGAACTCCGCTGCCACAAGAGTCTCTACGGTAAGCTCTGCTTCTCCGGCGACAATCAGATCGGCACCGGAATCAAGGTACTGCTCGGGATAATTGGACGGCTCCGGACCACCGAGCATAACCTTCCAACCGGCTGCGCGCGCTACAGCGGCGATCTCCAGAGCGTTCAGGCGGGTCATCAGGTTTGCATAGATTCCAAGGGCGGCCGGAGGTCCTTCGCGCAGAATGCGAAATAACTCGTCCTTCGATCCGAAAGTGGAGTCGTAGATTTCGACCTGGAATCCTTTCCGACGGAGATGAGACGAGAGATACAGGATGCCCAGGGGAACATAGGGCTTCATGATCTCCCGTTCCTTTGGATCTTCGTAGAGAAAATATCCGTGAGTCAAAAGGAGTTTCATGAAAGGACTCCGACTCTTGAGGAGGCAGCCTCCGCCTCGATCTCATGGACTCGCGCCCAAGCAGTGCGAATGGCATCGTGACTGCCGGGCTGGCGCACTTCGAGATGCAGGGCATCCGCAAGAGCGCGATAAAAGCCACTTGAATACGTGCCGTGGAACATCATTGCCAGGTCGCCGCTATCGGACCAGTTCAACTTTGCTTTCATCTCAGACGAGACAAGCTGATAAAACTTCGTTCCGGGCAAGGGATATGAAACCGATATGCCGATATCGTCGGGACGGGTTTCGCGAACCATGCGCAGCGTGGATTCGATATCTTCCCAACACTCGCCGCGATAGCCGAACTGCAAAAACAAACCGGCCCTGATTCCGTGGCGAGCCAGATTTTCGCGCGCAGTGTATATCTGGTCAACGCGAATGTCTTTGTCCATCGCGTCCAGAATGCGCTGCGATCCGGATTCCGCGCCCATCCAAACCTCGTGACAACCGGCTCTCTTGAGCGCGCTTACCGTATCTCGCGTCATCAAATCGCAGCGGGATTGCATTTTGAACGGAATTTGCGCATTCAGAGCTACGACAGCTTTGGAAAACTCGCCGGTCCAGCGGGCGGAAAGCGCGAAGATATCGTCCGCGAACCAGATATGGCCAGGCCGGTATTTGCGCTTCAAGAAGAGCATCTCTTCGGCAACCGACTGCGCAGACCGCGCGTGGTAGGCAGTTCCATAAACCGGCTTCGCGCACCAGTTGCACTTGAACGGACAACCACGACTGGAGACCATATTCAGTGAGAAGTAGCCGTGTGCATCCAACCACGCCTTTCTGTACTGATCCATATCTACTAAGTGCCACGCGGGGCGGGGGAGGGAATCGAGGCTGGCGCGCAGACCGCGCTTGAGGTTGTAGCGCACCTTGCCGGTTGTCCCGGAAAGATACGCGAGCCCTGCGATTTCAGTAACCGGGATATCCTGAGCCAGCTCAAGCAAAGTGGTTTCCACTTCGCCGATCAGGACGTAATGAAACCCTGCTTCGAGATATTGACTTACATGGTCAGAGGCGTCGGAGCCGTGGACCGCGATGGCGAGGCCGTACCGGCGAGCGGCTTTCGCCATCCTAAAGGCCACTTCGCGGTTCCGGCCAAGGCACATCTTCGAAAGAAAGTTGAAATCGTCTTCGCAAACAACCACCAGCCGCGGAGTACGGCTGCGAAGCATAGCTTCGAACTTATCTTCCGGCGCATCAAATGTTACATCGCAGAAGGCAACAGAGAGATCCGCCTGTTGAAGAACGGAAGCCGCCAACAGCGTTTGCAGGGGCGGATACGGCTGCATCTTTTCGGTTTGCTTGCGATCGTTAAACACATGATTGCTGTGGGTGAGAAGAACGTCGACCGGTCCGACCTCCTGGATTGCACTCAGCAAGAGACGACCTCAGCGGATAACTGGTGTGCATCCACTTTCGATTTAAGCGGCGGGAACCAGCGGTTGGCGGCATTCTTTAACCAAAGCTCGACCGGGGCCGCATAGACGTCATGATCCAGACGCCAGCGGGCTGGAAAGCTGATCAGTTCCTGAACCAGCCGGTTAATGGGATGTTTTCGCTGTACTCCGATGGGAATCCGATTAAAAGCAATGCGGAGGTAGTCCCGCATAGTTTGAACGCGCTGGTGTTTCTTCCCTTTGAGCCATGGCAAAGTTGTGTATCTCGGAAAGAAATCCGCCCAGCCCTCCAGCGTTTTCGGCACATCGAGCCCGAGTTCAAAAGCCCGCTTCATGATCGGCGAGCCGGGATAGGGCGTAAAGATGTTGGTCCAAAATTCTGCGCCCGGATACTGCCTGCAGATCTTCATAATCAGCTGGATGGATTCGCGCTGCTCGGCCTCGCCCTCACCAGGAAAGCCGAAGATCATGTTGAACGACGGGCGGATGCCTGCCTGGCTAAGAAGGTCGGCGGCGCGGTAGATGGTGTCCAGCTTCTGAAAGTCCTTGTTCATCAGGTGAAGCACCTTCGGCGAGCCTGAGTCCGCGCCTTGCGAGATTTGAGACAATCCGGAGCGTTTGAGTAACTTCAGTTCTTCGACGGTAAATCGAGTAACCAGGTTAGTAGAAGCTTGAATGCTCCAGTCGAATTTAACGCCGGTGCGTACTAATCCCTCGGCAATGGCAACAGCCCGTTCCCGGTCGACTAAGAAGTTGTCGTCAACGACCCACAACAGTTTCAATCCATAACGAGTGATGAGATCGCTAACTTCTTCAACGACCTGCCCGGCTTCGAGCGCGTTCCACTTTCGGCCATAGAGACCTTCATTCGTGCAGTAGGCGCAGTTGAACGGACATGCCAAGCTGGACGTGTACATGGCCCAGCGGCGGCCGCAGACGCGCTCATAGGCGTCAAAATCGGCCAATTGATAAGCTTTCGGCGGCAATTCGCGTATCGGTTTTAGCGCGCGCGGCGTATTGAACACCAATTGCCGCCCTTGCTTAAAGCCGACTCCAGGGATTCCTTTCAGGGATTCGCCCGCTTCTATGTGCTGAACAATTTCGAGTAAAGCTTCTTCGCCCTGACCGTTAACGACGATGTCCACATATTCGGCCCCCAGAGTCTGGTCGGGTAGTAGCGAAGGATGCCAGCCGCCCAAGATGACTGGTTTATCCGGATAGAGTTTCTTGGCTGCCCTGGCGATCTGGACGGTTTCTCGAATCATCGGACCAGTTACGAGAGAAACGGCGAGGCAGAGCGCATCCTCCAACTCCGCCAGCACACGCTGCTGAAAGCCAGGAGTGATTGTCGAATCGATGATGCGAACCTGGTACCCGGCGCGGAGCAGGGGAGTCGCGACGGCGAGAATCCCAAGCGGAGCTGTAGCCTCCTGACTTGAGAAAGCGGGGAAGAAGAATACGACCTTCTTCGATCCTTCGGAATCCATGACTGGAGTGTAAGGCTGCGATCGCGCCTGAATTGTCGCGCGGCTGTAAAGGAACTGTAAATTGTCGAACGGAGGCAAGTCACTGAAATGACTCGGTCAAAATCCAGCCTCGATGGTCGATTTGAAAGCTGTAAGCGGAACAGTAACTGATTTGCCGAAGCAAGCCGGAGTGCCGATCGATAGCTGCAAATTCGGTGAATGCGGTACGAATGACGCCGAGGTGGGTGACGATGGCGATCTGCCGCGGAGCGCCGGCCGTGACGTCCTGCAGTGCAGCGACAACGCGCGCAGTAAAGTCATGCCAACTCTCACCGCCGGGAGCGCCGATGGCCGGGTATTCTGCGCTGTGCGGCTGCACGCTGGCCCAGCGCAATCCCTCCCAAGCACCGAAGGATATTTCGCGCAGGTCCTGTCGGGCATGAGCCGGGATGCCGCGAGAGACCGAGATCGCTTCGGCGGTCTGCAAGGCGCGCCGCAAATCGCTCGTGTAAAGCCGGTCTATATTTTGATGGCGAAGCCGATGAATTAAGGCTGCCACTTGCTGCTGGCCGGTTTGACTGACGGGCGGGTCGATATGGCCACATAACACTCCCGCGAGATCCGTTGCGGCGTGGCGGATCAGGATGACCTGCTTCAATGGGAGGACCAGCTCCAGCGCGGATAATAAGTGAGCTGCAGGCCCAATGAAACGTCTGTTCGAAGGCCTTGTGCGAGGATGGGAGCCTTCCAGAACTCGATTTGTGCGAAGGTGTTCAGCTCGACGTCCTCATGTAATCGATGAACAATTCGAACGGAAATATCGTTTTGAGTGGTTCCACCTGGAACGAAATCCTTTGCACTCTTAGCGTTCCGATAACAAAGCTGAACCATTTCCTGAGGTGATAAGTGATATGTCAACCAGGCTTGGCCGCCCTTGCCTTCCCGTCCGATCCAGTCACCCAGGATGAACTGCTTGTTTGTGTAGGCATCGTGATAGGCATCTTCATAAAAGAAGAAATGTCCGCCGTTGCTGCGCGAAGTAGGGAAGTCGGTATACACGGCTTCGGCGCGGAAATCCAGGCGCGGCAGGCGCGGAACATGCGAGAGGTAAATGCCGGGCCGAAAGGCGGCGCGCCGGGGCGCACTGAGCGGCGATACGTCGTCGTGAGCCAGCGAGTCCGTGTAGAGCGTGAGCCAGTTTCGCAGAAAGGGTACCCGGTAAGAGAAATCGAAGCTGCTATAACGTGCGCCGGGATCGCTACGCGAAAATTTGACGTTCGCGGGAACGTTGCTGAGACTGCTAAAGCTATTCCAAAAGGAGCCGAAGGTCAGCGGGACGTGCCCTTCGCCGGCAAAGATGATGGTGCGGGAGAGGCCGAACTCAAAATTCGGAGTCGGCTTGAAG
>DATIMA010000081.1:0-10329 GCA_035475915.1 Bryobacteraceae bacterium | reverse complement strand
GCCGGCTCATCTCGAAAATCTCGTCAATGAACTTCCGGCCATTTTCGATCTGCGCTGTCATCATTGTTTGAATCCACGTCCGTATCGAAAGAATCGGCGCGAATATCGCATGCTCGGTCTTGGACCGCTGTACACTCCAGGCCAGGTAAAGCTGGACGGTGGAGTAGAGGACCACTACTAGTAGAGGGATACCCAAGACCAGCCATTCGCGCGGTTTGAACGTAAATCCCAACACGTTAATGGAGTCCGGCTTTTCTGTCACAAGACAGAGCGCGATCAAAACGAGCGCGGAAACGAGTACCAGCTTGGCGCGCGAATCGACTTCGCCCGTCGGACGTATCGATTCGTAGGCAGTGACCCAGGAGTTGTGCGCATCTTTTATCGACATGATGCGAGCGGCCTGTTCGTCTGTTGCCTGTTGCGTTTCAGTAGCGGGCATTGCGTTCGATAAAGCGTATCAAAAATTCACCACTCGAATTCTCCCAGCCCGCAGCAGCCTTCGCCAGCATGCACGAACGTTGTGCTGTTCTCTCAGTGCACCGCTTCAAACAACCCCGCCGCCCCCTGTCCGCCGCCAACACACATCGTTACTACTCCATAGCGTGACCCCGGGCGGCGCGCCATCTCGTTAGCCAGCGTTCCAGTCAATCGCGATCCCGTTACTCCGAAGGGATGTCCAATCGAAATAGATCCGCCGTTCACATTCAACTTTTCCATCGGAATACCCAGACGGTCGCGGCAATACACCACCTGAACCGCGAAGGCTTCGTTCAACTCCCAAAGGTCGATGTCCTCCATCTTCAGGCCATGGCGCTTCAGTAGCTTTGGTACCGCAAAAATCGGTCCGATTCCCATCTCGTCGGGCTCGCAGCCGCACACAACGAAGCCACGAAAAATCAATTTGTATGGAACCCCAAGCTGGTCGGCTCGCTCGCGCGACATCACTAAGGTGGCCGAGGCCCCATCCGAAAGCTGCGATGAGTTGCCGGCAGTCACGGAACCTTTGCCGCTGGTCATATCAAACACGGGCTTAAGCGCGAGCAAACCCTCCAGCGTGGTATCCGGCCGGTTGCATTCATCGCGATCGCAGCAAACCTCCTTCGTACCGGCCTTCTCTCCGGTTTTCTTATCGAGAACCGCCATCGTAACGTTCATAGGCGTGATCTCGTCCGCGAAAAAGCCCTCCTGCTGGGCCCGCGCCGTGCGCTGCTGGCTGGCCAGGGAGTATTCATCCTGAACTTCGCGGCTGATCTTGTAACGCTTGGCAACAATCTCCGCCGTTACGCCCATTTGCATGTAGAGTCCCGGTTTGCTTTGCACCAGCACAGGGTGTGGGTCAACATCCCGCTGCACCATGCTGATGCTTTCTATGCCCCCGCCGATCGCGGCTTCCGCGCCTTCGTGAATGATTTCGTGTGCTGCCATCGCAATCGCCTGCATGCCCGAGGAACAGAATCGGTTCACTGTCACGCCCGGAACGGAAACCGGCAAGCCGGCCAATATTGCGGTGCGCCGCGCTACGTTCAATCCCTGCGCTCCGTGCGGCTGCGCGCAGCCAAGAATCACGTCTTCGATTTCACCGGGATCGAGCTGCGGCGTTTTGCGCAAAACATCTTTCAGACAGTGTGCTGCCAGGTCCTCCGGCCGCGTCATGTTGAACGATCCGCGAAACGATTTCGCCAGCCCGGTTCGCGAGCTTGCAACCACAACAGCTTCTCTCATACTGCTTTCATTCTCAGTCACGAAGCATCGACAGTATATACCTACAGAAGAGGACTTCATGGCCGAACTCGTCAAAATAACCAGTCACGATGAGATTGCTGTAATCACGATCGATAACCCGCCGGTAAATGCGCTCAGCCCCGGCGTACCGGAAGGGATTCAGGCCGCGGTTCAATCCGTCGCATCCCAATCGAATCTGCGCGCCATCGTGCTCATCGGTGCAGGGCAAACCTTCATTGCCGGCGCGGACATTCGGGAATTCGGCAAGATTGTCTCGGGCGAGCGCCCCCGTTTGAGCCTTTTGCCTTATTTGCAGACCATCGAAGACTCCCCGAAACCGGTTATCGTCGCCATTCACGGGGCGGCGCTCGGAGGCGGCCTCGAGACTGCCATGTCCGGACATTACCGCGTGATCGCTCCCACTGCCCAGGTGGGCCAGCCCGAAGTGAAGCTCGGCCTGATTCCGGGCGCTGGCGGCACCCAGAGATTGCCGCGGCTGGCCGGCGTCGCCAAAGCGGTCGAGATGTGCGCTTCAGGAGAGCCCATCAAGGCGCAGGAAGCAGTCGCGGTAGGAATCGCCGACCGGATCATCGATGGGGACCTGCTGGAAGGTGCCCTGGCCTTCGCGCGCGAAGTGGCTGGTAAGCTCGCGCCGAAGACTCGCGAGCGCAATGAGAAACTGCGCGACGCAAGCCCCGTTATTTTCTCCTACGCCCGTGACGAGGTGAAAAAGCGCGCCCGGGGTATGACCGCTCCGCTGGCCGCCATCGATGCGGTAGAAGCAGCTACCAGGCTGCCATTCGATGAAGGCTGCAAACGCGAAGCAGAGTTGTTCAACCAGTGTCTTTATGGACCTCAATCGAAAGCCTTGATCCATGCCTTTTTCGGCGAGCGTACGGTGGCGAAAATTCCTGGCATTCCGAAAGACGCGAAAACGTACACCATTAAGCGCGCCGCCGTTATTGGCGCAGGCACCATGGGCGGTGGCATCACGATGGCTTACGCCAATGCCGGAATCCCGGTAACCGTAAAGGAGACCGCGCAGCAAGCCCTCGATCGCGGGCTCGCGAATATCCGGAGAAATTACGCCAACACGGTCTCGAAAGGCAAGCTCACTCAGGCCGAAATGGATCGGCGTCTTGCGCTCATCACTCCGCAGCTCAGCTATGACGGATTCGACCGGGCAGACATTATTGTGGAAGCCGTGTTCGAGAATATGGACGTAAAGAAGTCTGTTTTCCGCGAAATTAACAGCATCGCGAAACCGGATTGCATTCTGGCGTCAAATACTTCGAGTCTCGATATTGACGAAATAGCCTCCGCGACAAGCCGCCCGGAAATGGTGATCGGCAATCACTTCTTCAGCCCGGCAAACGTGATGCGTCTTCTCGAAATTGTCCGCGGCAAAAACACCAGTAAGGAAGTGATCGCCACCTCAATGGCTCTCGGCAAGAAGCTGGGCAAGGTTGCGGTGCTAGCTGGAAATTGCCACGGATTTATCGGCAATCGCATGGTGGGGCCTTATCTGCGCGAGGCTCAATTCCTGGTGGAAGAAGGAGCCTCAGTGGAACAGGTAAATGAAGCCCTCTTCGATTTCGGCATGGCCATGGGCCCGCTTGCGGTGGACGATCTCGCCGGCCTCGATGTCGGTTGGGCCATTCGCAAGGAATTTGCCCGGTTTGAAAAGCCTGGCATCCGCAAGCCGCTGGTTGCCGACCTCCTCTGCGAGAAAGGACGCTTTGGTCAGAAGACCGGCCGCGGCTGGTCGCAGTATGACGAGAAAAGAAAGCCGTCGCCCGATCCTGAAACCGCTGCCCTGATCGAAGAAACGGCGCGCAAGGCGGGCATCGAACGCCGCCAAATCGCGCCCGAAGAAATCGTCGACCGCTGCATCTATGCTCTGGTCAACGAAGGCGCTCGCATACTCGAAGACGGGATTGCGCTGCGCGCGGTCGATATCGATATCACCTACCTGTACGGTTACGGATTTCCCGCCTGGCGCGGCGGCCCTATGTTTTACGCCGATTCCGTCGGCCTAAAGGACGTGCTTGCACGCATTGAAGAATTCGAAATCCAGCACGGCTCAGATCTCTGGGCGCCCGCTCCGCTTCTGAAGCGGCTTGTCCAGGAACGCAAAACATTCGGAGAGGTCGATCGCGAAAAGGAACGCTAGGTCCTTCGGCTCACGACGATAGATATAAGCCGATACAGAACCGCGACCGCAAGAAGCCGTGAAAAAATCCGGACTGACTTAAGCGCCGTTCGCCAAATGCCTGAAAACGCAATCGCTCGACCCGGCGCGGCTGTCTGTCCCGTCGATTTTTTCACGGCTTCCCAAGGAAGCGGACACCATCCAAACGGCTTCGCCGGCCGTTTCTTAAATTCTTGCGCCCGAACTACCGTCCACGCCCGCGGCATCGCCGCCCGGCAGCAGCCGGTTTATGGATGTGGTTATGCCGGTAATAACCGGCAGGTTAAAGTTGTAGCCCTGCGACAGAAACACGATGCAAACGCAATACCCCACCATCATCACAGACAAAATACTGCCAAGCGTGGATACAATCGGAACCCCGCTTCTGCTCGCTTTTCGCAGTGAGATGTAGGTCATTCCAATGGCGGCCAGGTAGAAAAGCAAAGCAGGAATACCACACTCGCTTGAAACCTGCGTATATCCGTTATGAGTGTCGTGCCACATACCTTTCTGGCCTTTGCCCGACGCCACACCCGCCTGGTAGTCCATAAAAACAGCCGGACCGACACCCAGTATCGGATGGGAAAGCGTGGCATGAACGCTGGCCCAGAAGAGGAACGTTCGGGCCGCCTTTGATTCAGCGGCCTCTTGGGTTGCATCGCTCGAATCAAAAAGAGAACGCAGCCGCTGTGCCGATTCCTGCGGAACAACCGTGAATATCAGCAGGGTCGCAGCCGGTACAGCGATGAGAATCGCCGCCCTGATTTTTGGTGTCCCCTTTTTCAGAATATAAAGCCCTGTGATCATCAGCCCCACCAATCCTCCGCGAGATCCGGTGCTGAAAATCTGGTACAAACCGAGCGCCAGTACCGGCCCACCGATGATTTTAAAAATCATATTCCGCTTGGGGCCGAAGAACAGATACGCCATCGCAGGCAGAAGCAGAATCATGTGCGCGGCATAGTCGTTCGAGTCCTGTATGGTGCTGCCAACAGAACCAAACGCCAGTCGTCCAGTCTTAAAATCGCTGCTGAACAGACCGAGCATGGTTGTAGTCACGCCGGCGAAGCCGATGATGTTTATTATTTTCTGAAGTTCATCGCGCGTGTAAGCTACCGCTGGAATCAGAAAAATGAACGGTAACGTTGTTCTGAGATAGGGCAGCAGCGTGGCCAGAGATCCGCCCCTCCAGATACTGGCGGCGGTCGCCAGGGTCATGCAGGCTGCGAATCCGCACCACATCCACGTGGCTCTCTCCCGGAATGCGCCGAAGAAATCGCCCGCAAGAAACGCGGCAAAATAGCTGATACCGCCAAATATCACCAGCAGATGCGTATCAAAATTCAGTTTGGCGGACAGGTACTCGTGCAGAAAGCTGAATCGAAAGAAAAGGAAAATAAGAGTACACTTGAAGGCGAACTGGCGAGTAGGATTCCCAATTTGGCTCTGAAGGGCTTCACTCAGCGCCGGTGGTTCGAGGCTGAGTGTTGAAGTGTCGTGGGAACCGCCGAACGCATTCGCCCGCGCTCGCTCTTTAGGAGTGAGGATCTTTAGCGCAGGGAAATTGCTCGCCGCAGTAGCCAATCTGCGACTAGGTTTGAATTTAGACACAAAAGGCGCTGCTTCAATCAGTATAGCGGGAGGGCCGGGAACATACGCTACTTTAAACTAGTGGCTGAATGGTCTCGCGTTCTCTCTGATAGCAAATAGCAAACCGCTGAATTGTGAATCATCGTGCAATTCAGCTCCATTCCGGCACACTTCCTTTGGAGGCCACTAAGTTCTGCCAAGTCTGACGCAAAAAGCGGTTACCGGGACCGCCTGGTCCACTTTGTCTACGGCGGGGAAGCAAGTGCTTTCCATCGCCTCGGTGGCCACGGTTGCGCGCCTCCTCGGGCCCGACGCGTACGGCGTGATGGGCATGGCAAACCTGCTTATCGCGTTCATTCTGAATTTTCGCGATCTTGGAACCGGCACGGCTATTGTCCAAAGGCTGTCCGTTTCTGACAGGCTCTTATCCAGCCTTCTTTGGGTCAATTTTCTGCTCGGGCTAGTCATGGCGGCCATCATTGTCGCAGCCAGTCCGCTGACCGCCAGATTTTTCAGTACGCCCGAACTGGTGCCCATTCTCTGCACTCTGTCGGCCTCTTTTTGGTTAACTTCGTGCGGCGTCGTTCACGCATCGCTGCTTCTGCGCGGCATGAAATTCAAGGCTCTCGCCGTTATAGACATAACTTCGGCGCTGGCCAGTTATCTGGTCGCTTTGATTTCTGCCTACTCAGGCCTGGGAGTCTGGAGCCTGGTCTTCGCAAACCTCACTAATTCTTTTACCTCATCGCTCGGCTATTGGCTGGCCTCTGCGTGGCGTCCAAAATGGGAATTCGATTGGCCCGAGATTAAAGCCATTACGAGTTTTAGCTTAAACCTTTCCGGCTTCGGCGTAGTCAACTATTTTGCAAGGAATGCTGACAATATCGTCGTCGGAAGAGAACTGGGAAAAATGCTACTCGGTGATTACCAGATGGCTTATAACCTTATGCTGACGCCGCTTCAAAATATCAGCGCGGTTATTTCGCGGGTAACATTACCAGCATTTGCCAAAATACAAGAAGATAATGAGCGCTTCAAATTCGCATACGTCAAAAGTTGTATGCTCATCGGGCTGATCACGTTTCCCGTCATGGCGGGGCTCGGCGTAGTCGCGCATCCGCTGATTGACGCTGTGCTCGGCAGCAAATGGGTAGGCGCTATCCGGATTTTCGAGATCCTTGCCCCGGTCGGGCTGGTTCAATCCGTGCAAACCACCGTGGGACAAATCTATGTTGCCAAGGGCCGCACCGATTGGATGTTCCGGTTTGGCGCGTTCAGTTGCGTGGTTCTAATCGCTACCTTTATCGTCGGAGTGCGGTTCGGAACCGTTGGAGTTGCTGCGGCCTACTGCATTGTTTATATCGGGATCCTAATGGTCCCGGGCTTTATCATTCCATTCCGCTTAATCGGCTTGAAGCTCAGCACGTTCGCCTCCGCCCTGCTTCCGCAATTGTTATTGACTGGTGCGATGGCGCTCCTCTGCTGGCTATGGCTTCGTGCTCTGGATAGCCTCTTGGTAACCGATGCTTGGGTAAGGCTGATATCCACCTCGGTTCTCGGCGCATGTATTTACACCGGGTCTTTTGTGCTGCTTTGGCCTGCGGTCATGCGGCACGTCGAAGACGTGCTGGACGTTACCACTGGAACGCGGCTAGCGAGTTGCGTTTCGGCCATGCGGCGGTTCTCGCTGAGAGGAATTGCCCGATGAGTTCACGGGATAGTGTGACATCTCTCCTGCCTTTGGCGGACCAGGTCAGGTATTACGATCGGCGCTGGAGCAATTTCGACCATGCCAACCTGTATTGCCTGGAACGCTCCGTATTTATCCTTCAGTCGATACTCGCCGAGGGCACGGATTATCCGCGAATCTGCGATTTGGGCTGCGGCGCAGGTTGGCTCACAAATATGTTGAGCGCATTCGGGCCTACACTAGGTGTCGAACTTTCGCCGCAGGCTGTAGAACTGGCTCGCCAACGCTATCCGGGCGCGGAGTTCATTTGCGCCGACGCAACCAGGTGGGAGCCGCAAGAAGCACAGTTCGACGTGGTAGTAAGCCAGGAGGTGCTGGAGCACATTGTCGATAAACGGGCCTACTTGCGGGTTGCCCGTCGATCATTGAAGCCAGGAGGATGCCTGGTTATGACGACGCCGAATTTGCGAGTTCTCAACGCAATTCCTGATCACGAGCGCAAAGCCGTCTGGGAAACGCAGCCAGTGGAACTCCCGGTCGACCGCCAAACATTGGCCGCATTACTGACGGAGACAGGCTTCGAAGTGATCCGGACCTCGTCTGCCGTTTGGGGCGCTGGCAGGACCGGCGTTCACCGCCTCATCAATTCGTCGAAACTTCAGGAGGTCCTGGGGGCCGTGCGGCTGAAACGGTACTGGCAAAGGACGCTCCTAAAGAGGGATTTCGGAATGTACCTGCTGACCGCAGCCAGAGCCCGGTGAGCATTCCGCAAGAATCTACAGGTCCGGCATCGAACGCTCCCGGGTTTCTCACTGTTCTCTCCTGGTTTCCTGAATCCGGTTTGGGCGGAGTCAACCAGGCCGTGCTTAACCTCATTCGCGTCATGAAAGCGGACGGGCGGTGGCGGCCTTCATTCCTCGTAAGTACTGACTCTGCCCTCGTGGAGCCCGCTACTCACCTTCCCTGCCCTGTGTTCTCCCTTTATCTGCGCGCCCCCGACGTTCCGCCCGGTAAAACCGGACGCACTCTGCTCGCCTTTCTGGTTCACCTGCCGGTAGCTCTCGCAAAACTGCGCCGTCTGCTGCGGACGAATGGGATACGCATCGTCAATTGCGTCTTTCCGGATACCGAATGCGTTCACTTTGTACTGTTGCGGCGGCTCGGGCTGTTTAACGGGAAAGTGGTGCTCACTTTTCAAGGAATTGACAGCAAGAACCTTGGCGATAGACGAGGTATCGGCCGCTGGTTCGCACGATGGATGCTGCGCTCGGCCGATGTGGTCGTTGCGTGTTCGCTGGGATTGCTGGAAGAAATTCTGACCTTTGAACCCCGCTGCGCTGGCCATGCCACGGTAATTTACAACGCCGTGGACAAGCAGGATTTTCTAGACCGTACAGAATGGACCTATCAGCTTCCAGAACCACTGCGCGAACGTCCCTTCCTCCTCAACGTGGCCCGTTACGAGCACAAAAAAGGGCAGGATATTCTCATACGCGCTTTCGAGCAAATCGCCGGCCGGTTTCCCGATTTGATGCTGGTCCTGATCGGCGCTTCTTCGGGCCCGGAAAGCGATATTTCCCGCAAACTGGTGGCGCAATCGCCCGCAGGGGATCGCATTTTGAGACTGGAAAACGTACCTCATGAGCGCATCGCCGTATTCATGCAAAGCGCGCGCCTGTTCGTGCTCGCATCTCGGCGGGAGGGATTCCCATTTGTCATTCTGGAAGCGGGCGCGCTCGGAGTTCCTGTCGTGGCGAGTGCCTGTATCGGAGTTCCGGAAGTGATCACTGATGGCGAGACGGGGAGGTTGGCGCCCGTGGAGGATGCGAATGGACTTGCGCGTATCATCGAAGATGTGTTGATGGATGAAGAGAAGCGGAAGAGGATGGGGGAAAACCTGCGGCGGCTTGTAACCGAGGAGTTTAGTTGGAAAGCCTCATACGAGAAATACATTGCGCTTTGAGAGCGGGTATCTCTTGGGAGGATTTTCGTGCGCGTTCTAGTTACCGGAGGAGCTGGTTACATTGGCAGCCATACCCTAAAGGCGCTCGCTTCCGAAGGACATCAGCCCGTCGTATTCGATAACTTCTCCACCGGCCACCGCTGGGCGGTGCGCTGGGGGCAGGTGGAAGAGGGCGATCTCGCAGATCGGGAACGAATTCGCGCCGTTTTACAGAAGCACTCCGTGGAAGCGGTCGTCCACTTTGCCGGTTCTGCTTACGTTGGTGAATCCGTTTCGAATCCGGCCTGGTATTACCGCAATAACTTCGTCAACACCCTTAACTTGCTGGAAGAGATGAACGCCGCCCGCGTCAAGCGAATTATTTTTTCATCTTCGTGCACCGTGTATGGCATCCCGGAGGCGTTACCGATTCCGGAGACCGCGAAGTTGGATCCGATCTCCCCTTATGGCGAATCGAAGCGATTCATCGAACGGATGCTTCATTCCTTCGAAGCAGCGTACGGGCTGCAATGGCTGGCCCTGCGGTACTTCAACGCAGCCGGAGCAGATCCCGAAGGCGACTTAGGCGAGCAGCATGATCCGGAAACCCACCTCATTCCGCTCGCTGTTTTAGCGGCCCTGGGCAAAATTCCCCAGTTCAGCATGTTCGGGGTTGATTACGAAACTCCGGACGGAACGGCTGTTCGCGATTTCATCCACGTAACTGATCTGGCGCAAGCGCACGTAGCCGCGCTGCGGTTCCTTTCTGAGCACGGCACATCCATGCCGTTGAATTTAGCTACGGGCGTCGGAGAATCGGTGGGCTCCATCATCCGCGCCGTGGAACGGCTCAGCGGGCGGCCAATTCCTGTCGAGCGATGCCCTCGTCGAGCGGGCGATCCGGCTGTATTGATAGCGGACCCTTCGCGCGCATCGGAACTGCTGAATTGGCAGCCGCGATACGGAATCGATACGATACTCCAAACCGCCATCCGCTGGCATTCCCGCAACGATTCGAAATAATCCGGAACCTGATCTCAACCAGCGCACAATTTCTTTGCCGGGCTGCAAAGATTTCGTGGGGCAGGGCCGCGCCCTGCGCCGGGCGCACCGCCCGGCTCCTCCTGGAGCTGCGTCCGGGGTTTGGATGTGGTGTGTCCCTTGTAGGGGTCGGGCATGCCCGATCCCCAAGCG
>DATIMA010000080.1:0-16803 GCA_035475915.1 Bryobacteraceae bacterium | reverse complement strand
CCTCTCGATTCTTCCTGGGGCTATTCGCTCGTGCCGGTCACGGTGATTAACGGGACGATGAAAGCAGGTTCGAAGACGACGACGCCTGGGGTCGCGGTATTTGGAGGCACACACGGAAATGAGTGGGAAGGCCAGATCGCTGCCAAGAGGCTCTGCCGCGATCTGGACCCGGATCAAATCCGCGGGCGCGTGATCCTTGTGCCGCAGTTAAGCGCGAGCGCCTGTTCCGCCAATACGCGTCTCTCGCCACTGGATAACGTCAACATGAATCGCGCATTTCCGGGCAATCCTCGCGGAAGCGTTTCCTATCGCATCGCTCACTTCGTCAAATCGACTGTCTTTCCGCAAGTGCGAATCGTGGTGGATCTGCATTCCGGCGGAATGGAGGGCGGTTTCGCGCTATGCGCATCGATTCATCGCGTACCCAATGCGGCGCAGTACGAGGAGATGGTGCTGGCCGCTAAATTATTTCAGACTCCCTTTGTATTTGTCTATTCGAGCGACATGGCCTCCGGCTTATTGACGGACGAAGCCGAAAGAGACGCCAAAATCGCGATTGGCGGGGAATTTGGTTTTGGAGAATCGGTGAATCGAAGGGGTGTGCGGCACGCGTACGAGGGTGTGAAGAATTTGTTGCGGCACTATGGGCACCTGAGTGAGCCGGTTCAGCAGATCGATGCCTCGCGAACCACCGAGCCACAACTGGTTTCCGCGGCCGAGCTCGATGCTTATATTCCGGCGCCTTACGACGGAATCTGGGAGCCGGCTATCGATTTGGGTGACCGCGTGTCCGAAAGCAGCGTGATCGGGTACCTTCATGATTTTTCCGATTACACGAACGGACCGCACGAGATACGGGCTAGACGGCCGGGCGTAGTCATCATGATGCATGGACCTGCCAGGTGTGCGCGAGGCGTAACGCTTTATGTCGTGGCACGGGAGGGCTTGGAGTAGGCGGTGAAGACTGTCCCACCGTCTGAACAATACCGTGAAGATGCCCGAATTCAACGATTCCGTCCGGGTTGATTGCGGGTAATCTGACTAACATGAATCCATCCGCGACGTCTACGCGAATGCCGGCGAGCAATTCTGATCTTGCATTGTTTCAGCAGATAGAACGCGAACTATACACCGCAGTAATTTGCGATGCGCTCGATGACCTCGGCTTTCGCAGTCAGGCGATGCACCAACGGCTACGGCCGCTCTTTCCGGATATCTCATTCGCTGGATGGGTGAGGACGATTTCATGCGTCGATATCTCACACATTCCGGCTGAGCCGTATGCGAAAGAGATTGAAGCGGTGGACAGTATTTTGCCGGGGGAAGTGGTGGTGGTTTCAACCTCCTATTCGGGACAAAATGCGCCGTGGGGAGAATTGCTCTCGACAGCAGCGCGCGCGCGTGGCGCCAGAGGCGCGGTGGTCGACGGCATGGTGCGCGATGTGAAGAAAATTGAGGAACTGGGGTTTCCTGTATTCGCGGCCGGCATAAAGCCGGTTGACTCGCGCGGGCGCGGTCTGGTGCTGGACTACAACGTGCCGGTTGAATGCGGCGGCGTAATCGCTAATCCAGGAGACTTGCTCTTTGCCGATTATGATGGGGTTGTCCTAATCCCGGCTGCTGTTGTACCTGAGGTGGTGAGTATGGCTATAGACAAAGTGACTCGCGAGAATCATAGCCGTAGCGAACTCGCCAACGGCGCGTATCTGCGCGACGTCTACAACAAGTACGGCGTGCTTTAAAATCCTCACATTACTTGGCTGTCCAGCCGCCGTCGACCGGTATCGTCGCGCCGGTAACGTAAGACGCTTCGTCCGAGGCCAAGAACAGCGCGGCATAGGCCACCTCTTTTGGATACCCAACCCGGCCGAGCATGGTCTGTTCGCATTGCCAGCGATAGTGCGGATCGCCGGGAGGCGGCGAAATCCGCGTCTGAATCGGGCCCGGACAAAGGGCGTTTACGCGTACGTTTTGCGGTCCATAATCGTATGCGGCACTCACGGTATAGCCAAGAAGAGCGGCCTTCGCTGACGTATAAGCGACGGAAGTCATGCATCCCACCATGGCCTGTATGGAAACGATGTTGACGATGGAGCCGGACTTCTGCGCGAGCATGTAAGGCAGAACTTCGCGGGTGAAGTAATGCGTACCCATGACGGAGGTCTGCAAGCAACGCTCCCACTCCGCGTCAGTAGACTCCAACACGGCATGGAACTGGCCGAGATAGGCGGCGTTGTTGCAAAGGATATCGATGCGTCCGCTTTGAGCCGCCGCTAGCTCCACCGCCGCATGAGCATCGCTACTCCTTGTGACATCCGCCTTAGCAAACAGCGCTTGGCCGCCGTGGGAGCGAATGGCAGAAGCAAGCTTTTCTCCGTTTTCGGCTTCTATGTCGGTTGCCAGGACGAATGCCCCCTCTTCGGCAAAAAGCTCCGCGATGGCTCGACCGATGCCGTTTGCCGCTCCGGTCACAACGGCAACTTTGTTACTCAGCCGCTTCATATTTTTAGGACACGCTCAGCACGATGATGGATAGAATTCCGAGGACGAGACCCGCAAGGCCGTAGGGGCCGACTTTTTCTTTAAACAAAAGAATGCCCGCGAGGGCGACGATAAACAGAGTGCCGCCGGTGCTGAGCGAAAAGGCGACATGGCCGGCAACATCGCGAGAGAGAGCCAGCCCGGTGAAGAATTGACCGGCCATGCTGCAGAGGCCCATGGCAGCGGCGATCACGACTTCACGGCGCACCGGCTTGAATGGCCGGCGGATCAGCATGAAAACACCGAGAATGAGCCAGCCAACGTACCACATCAGTAAATACTGAAACTCGTAACGATCCGTCCATTTACGTTCCGCTAACACTTTGAGGCCGAATGCGCCGAGCCCGTTTGTGATGCAGGCAAGCAGCATGAGCTGGAACCACCGGACGCCCGGCCGGCTAGTGCGGCTACTCATGCTCGCTTCTGGACTGGCCATCTTTCCACAACAGAATCATCGAAACGGCCATGGCAACCAAGGCGAGAAGCTTCCACGTATTCACCGCTTCCTTGTAAAGGATGATAGAAAGCACGGTTGGGATGCCGGCCGAAAGATTGATGGCCAGCCAACTCGTAGAGATGTTGCCAAAGCTGAGTGCCGTTTGCAGAGCCACGATCGCGAGACCGGCGCAGACTCCAAATGGCAGTGCGAGGGTCACGACCTGAACAGGCGTGTGCAGACTCTTGCCCATTGCCAGATCCGCCATGACCAGAAAAACCAGAGACCAGGCGCACATCAGAAGACTGATTGCGAGGGCGCGACAGCTTTTGACCTCGGCCACTTTGTGCAGAATTCCCAATGCGCTATAGCTTGCAAGCGCGAGCAGAATGTAAAGATGGCCGGCATGCATGGAATCGCGTTTCAGCACTCAGCGCCCAAGCACCCAGCGCCCAAGCACCCAGCATAGATCACGAATCGGAGAGAATGAGCACCCGTATTCGTAACCATACAGCCTGCTGGACAGACGAGCGCAACCAGGCCCCGTTGCAAGCAGGACTTTGCTAGCCTGAATCGGGATTCTGCATGCCTGCACGTTTCGCAAGTCTATTCTTGCTTATCTGTTTTGCTGCGATTGGACAGGAAGTCACGCTGACGATCGATCTGGCGAAGAAGGGCGCAGCACTCAATATCGATCATTTTGCGCTCGGCCAGGGAGGACTATCGGACGATTCCATCTGGGGCGACCGCATACCGGAGGTTCGAGCGCTTCACCCGCGCTTGATCCGGCTTTTTATTCAGGAATATTTCGATCTGATGCCGGCGGCCGATCAATACAACTGGGCAAAGCTGGATCCGGCGGTCGATATGATCCGCGCAACAGGGGCAACCCCGCTGATGACGATCGCGTTCAAGCCGCGTGTCCTGTTTCCGAAAATAGATGACACGATTACCGATCCGACGGATTACGCTTCGTGGGAGAAGTTGATCTCAGCGATGGTCGCCCACTACAAGGCGCGCGGTTCGCAGATCAAGTATTGGGAAATTGGAAATGAACCGGATCTCGGCGAGCCGGGCGGATGCCCGTACAAGTTTACGCCGGAAGGTTATGCGCGGTATTACTCGCATACGGCCAAGGCGATTCGCGAGGCGGATCCGGAGGCGAAAGTCGGCGGGCCGGCACTGGCGAATCCGGATTCTGCAATCCTTCCCGCGCTGCTGACCGCCTGCGACCGGGACCATCTGCCGCTCGATTTCGTCTCCTGGCACATCTATAACAACGACCCGAAGGCGATTCGAGCAACCATCGATCGGAAGCATGAGCAGCTTCGCACGTCTCCGTCGCTGCATCCGGAAACCATTCTCGACGAGTGGAACATGTCGTTGCGGAACAGCGAGGTGGATCCGCGATTTCAGCCTGCGTTTATCGCGGAAACGGCCTGGCAGATGGTGGAAGGCGGGCTGGATTACTCCTGCTATTACCACATTCGCGATTATCACGTTCAACTGGATCAGTTTCTGCCGTTCATGTCGCGGCACGGCGCTGTATTCATGGCGTGGTGGTGGAATCGGAAACCGCAATACGACGGCCTGTTCGATTATCAGAATTATGTGCGCCCGTCGTATTTTACGTTTCTGCTGCTTCAGCGGCTGACTGGCCAGCGCCTGGATGTGGCATCCTCCGATCAGCGCGTTCACGGGCTCGCGACGTGGGATCCCGACCTTCAAAAGTATTCCGTTTTGTTTTGGAATTTTTCACCGGAGGCTCTGCCTACCACGATCGTCCTGAAGGGAGCGGATTCCGATATAACCGCGGCTCCGGAGAAGCTGGACGCCTTCGCTTCAAGCGATGATGAAAATATGCGCGTGAAGCCGCTGCCGGAATTTCCGTTCAGCGCACAGCAAGCCGAGTATCCACTCACGTTCGAGCCGTACGGCATTTACTTTTGGGAGTTGACACCGAAAACCGCCGGGAAGCACTAAGCAATGCGGTAGCGACCGAGAACTTCTTCGTTAACTTCGACGCCAAGTCCTGGCCCCTCAGGGACGCGCAGAAAGCCATCTTCTAACTTCAGCGGATTGCGGGCGATCTGCCGGCTGAGCGGTCCTTGCGAGGTGTTGAACTCGACAAAAACGGCGCGCCTTTGAAATGCGTTCAAGTGCAACGATGCGGCGGTCAGCAGATCGGAACACCAGGAATGCGGGATGACCAGGCGGTTGGCGCGTTCCGCCATGAAGACGATTTTCCGGCCAACGGTGAAGCCGCCGCAGCGCGTCAAATCGGGCTGCAGGACGTCGACGCCGGCCTGATCGACAAGCTGCTGAAAGCCCCATTCGGTAGCTTCCTGTTCGCCGCACGCAATCAGGGTATCTACCGAACCCGCCAATTGAGCATAGCCGGCGTAGTCTTCCGGATGCAAGAGCTCTTCGACAAAAAACGGCTTGAACGGCTCAAGAGAGCGGACCAGTTGTATGGCCTCTTTCGGCGTGCGCTCGACAAACCAGCCGGTATCGATTAGCAGATCGCGGTTATCGCCAAGCGCGCGGCGGGCAGCTTCGACCAGTTCCAGATCCCGCTTTTTGTCCTTTCCGAATACGCCCCATCCGAACTTCACGGCGGTGAAGCCTTGGTCGAGATACACCTTCACAGCCTCGCTAATCGCGGCAGGCTCCGGCCGGAAGAGTGTACTTGCGTAAGCGCGAATCTTATTTCGCCATTTCGCGCCAAGCAGCATATGCACCGGGACGCCATAGAACTTTCCGCAGATATCCCAGAGTGCAATATCGATGGCCGAGATTGCCTGTAAGGTGACTCCGCGGCGCCCGTAGTAAATGCTGCCGCGATACATCTTATACCAGAGGCGCTCGGTTTCGAGAGGATTTTCACCAACCAGCAGGGAAGCCAAGCCGTCGAAGCATTCCATGCCCGCTTCGCTCCACTGCGGCGCTTCAATCGCGGCCTTCGCAACTGTCGGCGCGGTTTCGATATCGGAGAAGCCGCTGATGCCCGCATCTGTAGAGACCTTTACGATGCCGAGATACGTTGGGCCCGAAGGTTCTTCCGCCTTCTCCGGGTTGCGGTACAGACCAGGGGAGCGGAGAACAAACAGCTCAACCGCGGTAATCTTCATCCATTAAAAATACAGCTTGAGGGCAAACTGCATGATCCGGGGATCGTAAGCATCCGTAATCTGCCCGCCATGGATCTGGTTCTCAATATTTGAGTTAGGCAATCCAAAATTCGGGTGGTTGAAGACGTTGAAGAATTCGGCGCGAAACTGCAAATAGCGCCGCTCCGTGAACCGGAAGTTCTTCAGCAACGACATATCCCAGTTCTGGAACTTGGGACCCCGCAGAATGTTTCGGCCGGCGTTCCCGATCGTGTAGGGCTGCGGGACTGCGAAATCGTTGATGTTGAACCAGCGATTGATGGAGGGATTGCTCAACTGGCCGGAGCCGATGACGTCCGGCCGGCGCGCGTACGCATAATTGACGTTTGCCGGGTCGCTCTGCCCCAACTGGGGAGTGAACGGGAGGCCGGTTTGGAAGGTTGTAATACCTGCGAGCTGCCATCCCCCTACTAACTCGTCGAGCACGCGCGGCATATTCGATCCAAATGCCTTGCCGCGGCCAAACGGCAGTTCGTATCCGTAGCTGAAAACGAATCGATGCTCGATATCGATATTCGAGGGACCCTTCATTGTGTGCAAATTGAAGGGATTGTCGGCGCCATCTCCGTTCTGATCGTTGGTGGTTCCATCGAGTGATTTCTGCCAGGCATACGAGGCAAGGAACGAGAGTCCGTTCGAGTATCGCTTCTCAAGCTTCACTTGCAGAGAGTGATAGGTGCTGTTGTTCGCATTCGCCAGGAAACTGCCCGAGGAGAAAGCCGGGAATGGCAATCTTTCTTGATAAGGCCGTTGATCATTCGGGTTGACCATCGGCACGTTGAACGGATACATCTCTTCCAAATGTGTGCCTTTGCTGCCTACATACGAGAGTTCAAGGGCCATGTTCGGCATCAATTCACGTTGAATCGCGAAGTTCCATTCCGCCAGATACGGTACGCGATTATGCGGATCGAAGGTGGCCAGATAGGGTGTATTGAATGACGAATCGGCGCTGAACGGTTGAAACAGATTCTCCGCCCGGGTAGTGGGGAGACCGTTCACGACCGGCTGCGATATGCTCTCATCCACGATGAACGGCAAGTTCAAAATCGGCTGCGAGACCGTGTTGTTGCCGGATTGAAGAAGGTAAAAGATGCCAGCACCCGCCCGGATCACGGTCTTGTTGTCGTCCGAAGGCCGAAACGCGAGGCCGAACCGGGGCGCCCAGTTGTCGTGCTGATTGAACAGAAGTCCATTCGGCACGCCCGCCTGCTGCGGCGTTATAAAGAAGCTCCGGAATTGAGGGTAAGCGTATTTCGCAACCTGTTGGGTGGTGAGGTTCGGCTGCCCGTGGTAGAGCGAAACCGCAATCAGGCCGGTGCGCGGATCGAACCAGGAACTCTGGTCCTGGAAATAGGCGGGCTGGGGATTGAATTCGTATCGCAGCCCCAGGTTCAGCGTCAACCGGCGGCTGACCTTGTAATCGTCCTGAACGTAGAAATGATAGTTATTGATGGTCTCGCCGAACAGATTGCGCGGAAAATCTCTGCTGCCGGAAGACGGGTAACCGGTCAGGAAATCGGCAAATCCGTCACCGGTATAGCCGCCATCGAACGAAAAGTTTCCCCGCGAATGCGCTGCGTTCGTGGAAAACATTCTCGCCTGGCGCAGATCCATTCCGATTTTGATCGAGTGTGCGCCTCGAATCCACGTTACGGAGTCGATGATTTCGTACGTGTTCGTCGGATTGGTTAGCGGCGAATAGTCGTTGCCGTAGATGGACCCGTAACCGGTGATGCCGAGGGTAGGAAATCCGGGGAAATTGGCGGTGGTTTCCTGGAAGCCGTGCAGTCCGGATTGAACCGTGTAATTCGTGCCCAGCCCCTGCGGCGTATCCGTGCGATACATGCGCGCGTAGCCGAGCCGCAGATCGTTAATCAGCGTCGGGCTAAAGATGTGCGTTTCATCCAGCACGGCATTTTGTGTTCGCAGGCTTATGCCGCGCCCGCCCACTTGAGGAAATGAGCCGGGATTGTACTGATCAATGTTGTTGATCGAATACCGCGCGAAAACAGAATCGGTTTCGCTAAAACGGTGATCCACTCGGATGTTGCCCTGGTCCGCGTTGGAAGTGAATGGCGCGTTGTAGTAGAACGTTCCTTGTGCCGTGTTGGCGGAAGGTATGAACTTCAGGAAGAAAGCGGTTGCCGGGTCGATCAGGGAAGGTGAAATACGGTTGTTGGGAAGCGCCTGGCCGGTGGTCGGGTCCTTTAGCTGAACTCCGGAAGCAAGCAGCGCGGAGAAGTCTCCGGCCCGCTGTGCTTCGGTCGGCACCACGGTATTTGAGCTGTTGCCCCGGTTGATACGGGTTCCTTCGTAGTTCAGGAAAAAGAATGTCTTATTTCGTTTGATTGGACCGCCGAGCGTTGCGCCGAACTGATTCTGTTCCAGCTTCGCTTTAGTGCCGGTATTAAAGAAATTCTTGGCGTCAAGGTAGCTGTTCCGCAGAAATTCGTAAATATCACCATGGAACTCGTTCGTTCCGGCCTTGATTGTGCCGTTGATGATCGCATCGCCGCGGCCGTATTCAGCGGAGAACGAATTGGCCTGAACTTTGAACTCCTGAATCGCATCCACCGACGGTGTGAACTGAATACCATCGAACAACTGTTCCTGATTCGTGATCCCATCGAGCAGAAACTCCGTCTTGCCGGCGTGTCCGCCGCTTACAGCAATGGTTGTAAAGCCTGTAGGAGAGCCATTCGGCGGCCCGACTACGGCCGAAGCCGTCAAGGTCGCGAGCTGTGCGAAATTTCTGCCATTCAGCGGGAGCTCCAGGATAGTTCGATTGTTAATCACTTGGCCGATGGATCCCGAATCCGTGTTCACCACTGGCGCTTCCGCCTGCGCCGTAACGGTTTGCGTGATGCTGCCGATTCTCAGCGAAACATCGAAGCGGGCGTTCTGGTCGACTTGCAACTGGATTCCGGAGATCCGCTGGGTCTCGAAGCCTTGACTGCTGACGGTCAGCGTGTACCGGCCGGTGATGGGCAGGAGGGTCACTTCAAAATCTCCGGTGCCAGTGCTGAGGGTCGTTCTCTCGATGCCGGTGGCTTCATTACGGACCACCACAGCCGCACCGGCAATGGAGGAACCGCTGGGATCGGTGACCCTGCCGAGGATCGTTGCCGTCGGATCTGCCCAGGCCAGTGAACTGAATAGCGTGATCGCTAGAAAAGGAAAGCAGCGTGCGAGTTTCATTGTAACCACCATTTCAGAGAGGGTCTTGCACTGATGCTAATACCGGCACACGCTCACTGCAATCCCGGCGGGAGAGAGTGTGCAGCATATTGAACTCTACTCTCGCTTAGCTCTATAGAACGCGCTGCTTACGACACGGCGGGAATAGAATGTTTGGGAAATGCTCGTGAGATGTTTCGCTCGCGGGGCGGTTGGCGCTATGATCGCGTCGTCCGTAATGCTCCTTGGGGCAGAAATGGACGTCCGTCTTTCGGTCGGTCAGCACACAACAAATGTCCAGCCATTCCATATCCGGCTGTTGCCGGGGTCCGCTTCATCAAAGCTTGTACGCCTTCGCGCCGAAGCCGGCAGCACGATTCGTCAGGACGTCTGGAACGTGCAGGCAGGCGGCGGCCGCGTGGTAACGCTGACGTTCGGTCTGCAATATCCGGACGATGCGCCCGACAGTAGCCGGCCAATGCACGTGATGTGGGCTGATCTGGTGAATCACAGCGATGCGGACACGGCCAGACGACTATCGCAGGATGGTCGGGACGACATACGTTCAGGAGCAGTGCGGGTTTTGCTCGGCACAGGAGAGGGTTCCGGATTCACGTTCACAGCGGCTCAACTGAAGCGCGAAAAAGCGCTGTGGGTAGCCGCATACGACGTTTTTGTCACGCTCGATGAGGCGCCCGTTTCGTTCGCAGCGTACGAACATTCGATTGCGGGACGGGCCAACGATCGCATTTTGTCCCGCATTGAGCAACAGTCGGAAGCGACCTACGAAGAGTACGCGGCGAAGTGGAGCGACATGGGCAGTCCGACGTATGTTCATCCGCACCAGGTCCCTCCCGGCCATATTATTTGCCTCTCATGGGACAGCGCCATCCGGAAATTTGGGATTGATCGCGGCTCCGGCGTTTGGAACGACTACGGCAATCCGGATCACTTCCGGTTCTGGTTCGGATTTGGTGACCTAACGCAAGGGATTATCGACACGTGGAAATCGCAGCGTCTTGAGAATGGTTTGCCGATTGTCACTACGACGTTTGAAAACGATGGCGTGCGGTATGAGGTAGAGCAGTTTGCGTACCCGCTGAACGGCCCGCCCGCGAAACGTACGGGTGAAATCTCGCTCGTGCTGTTCCAGAAAGTACGTCTGACGAATCTGGGAAGCAAACAGCGCGTGGTGCCCGTCAGCATGACACACCGTCGCGTTCTGCCTGTGCAGACTGGTGCGCACATCGAATCGGAATCCCGGCATAATCAAGTGCTGTTTGCGGAGAGGTCGCGAAGAAGCGTAATTCTTGCCCTGGAAGGCGCGGAAACCACCCCGAACTGGCATGAGACGCTCGATTATGAGAATGAAGACAAACGCGCCGCGCGCAGCATACGATTCGATGTAACGATCTCCGAGACGCTTCGACCGGGCGAGTCAAAGGAATTTGTCGTAAAGCTACCCTCGCCGACGGTGGAGGCGGATTCGACGGATGCCTTCGCGAAGCTCGACTATGCGCAAGCCAAAGCCGGGACGGAACGCTTCTGGAGCGATTGGCTGAGCCGCGGCGCTCAATTTCGCGTGCCCGAAAAAACGGTGAATGATCTCGTCCGCGCATCGCTGTGGCACGCTTTGCGTCTGCCTCGCCGGCATGACGCTAACGGCAGCACGCCGACTACCATCGATTTACCGTACTCGAATTTCGCGTACGATCAGACCGGCATTCCGTGGCCAGGTGTCCATTCCATCTACGTCGACTACATGCTGTACGAACTGCGCGGCTATTTCCCTGTCGCGTTAGAGGAACTGCTGGAAGCATTTCGCTTGAATCAGGACGCAGATGGGCACGTAAGCGGATTCGCGAACTGGATGATGTATACGCCCGCGATGCTCTTTGCTTCCGGACAATACTACTTGCTTTCTCACGATCGAAAAGGTTTCGAGCTTCTGCTTCCCTACGCGCTGAAGGCGCTTTCCTGGTGCGAAGGCGAGTGTAAGCGGGCGCGCGAGCGCGGCGATCTCACAGGTTTAGTGGAAGGACCTTTAAACGATGGAACCGGAGACGGCATTTGGGCCATCAATCAGGCCTATATGTATGCGGGGCTCGAACGATTCGGAACCGCCCTGTCAGAAATCGATGATCCGCGTGCCCCGACTGCGCTGGAAGAAGCTCGAAGAATTCGCATCGCCATCAATGCCGGATTTGAAGAAGCTTCCAGCCGCGCCCCGCTCGTTGAGCTTCGTGATCACACGTGGCAGCCCTTTGTTCCGTCCGATGCCAGAACGCCACGCCGCTTGATGGAGATCTGGTACCCGACCGATGTCGATACAGGTCCTTTACACCTTCTGCGCCTGAAGGCGCTCCCGCCGGATGGACAATTGGCCGACTTTCTGTTGAACGATAACGAAGACAATCTGTTTTTGAAAGGTTGGGGGATGGCGAACGAGCCGGTGTACCGGCCGCAGGGAATGGCGTATCTCTACCGTGACGATGCGAAGGCTGCGATCCGAACGTTCTACAGCCAGCTTGCCTGCGCCTTCAGTCATACGGTTTTCGAGCCGGTCGAACACCGCTGGATGCACGGCCAATACTTCGGGCCGCCGAGCACAGACGGCTCCTGGTTTGAATTGTTTCGCAATCTGCTGATTCGCGAAACAGATGACCACACATTGCTGATTGGACAGGCTACGCCGAGAAAATGGCTTGCCGATGGTGAGCAGATAGATGCATCTCGCGTACCGACTTACTTTGGCGAAGTCAACTTCCGGATACAAAGTCACAGCGATTCAGGTTCAATTGCCGCAACTGTAGAGTTGCAGCCGCAACACCGGCCCGATGTTCTTCTCGTTCGCTTGCGGCATCCGGAAGCGAAGACGATTCGAAGCATCTCAGTAAACGGTCAATCCTGGCACGATTTTGATCCGAGTAAGGAATGGATCAGAATTCCGAAGCTGCGCGAGAACCGTTATGACATCTCGGCGAGCTATTGACGGCTACGGGTCGATGCCAAGTAGCGCGAGCGAATCCCTTTCAAACATCTGCTCCATCGCGTCCATATCGAGCCTGGGCAGGGCCGTACCTTCGAGCATCGCATTGAGATTCCGCATGCCGGCCAAGCTGGCGTCAACAGTCGTAAAAGGATAGTCGCTTCCGAACAGGAGTTTGTGCCACACTCCGTACTCCTGCAGCAGCATCAGTGAATGATAAAGCTGAAACGGCCGGTAGTGAAGCGCCGAGCAATCAGCGTAGACGTTGGGATGCTTCCGGATGGTAACCGCGCACTCGCCTTCGTATGGATGCGAAAGATGCGCCATGATAATCTTCACGTCCGGAAAGCGCAGCGCCACGTCGTCGATCAGCAGGGGCAACGTGTACTTCAGCGGCGCCTGGCGAACGAAAGTCGTCCCGGTATGGCAAAGAACCGGCAGGCCGTGCCTGGAGGCGTACTGCCAGAGGTAATCAAGATGGTTGCTATTGGGAGCGAACCCCGCGTACATGGGCATCAACTTGATTCCCTTCAGGTGAAGCTGGCCATGGCCCTCTTCCAACTCGTCTTGCCAGCCGGCCTGTGTAGGGTCCAGCGACAAAAAACCGATCAGGCGGTCGGGCGCGCCGTTTACGTACGCGGCGACTTCATGGTCCGGTACCCACAGGCCCGAAAGGCGCGCTTTGCCGCCAAAGACGACCGTCTTGCGAGCTTGCGATGCACTCGCAGCATACTCCGGCCAGCGAACCGTCAGGTCGATGCTCCGGCCATGCTTGGCTTGCTGGATGAACTCGGGGGTGAAATGATCGGGATCGCGAAAATAATGACTGTGAATGTCGGTGACCATACTCAAGTTTGGATCAGGAGGTCAGCTTTGGCCCACGCTCACGTCACGGGCGGCATTCGTCTCAAAATATACTGAAAGATCAGCTTACAGCTATGGAAACCAGCCGCTCACTAAACAGATACAGTTCACAAATCACCCAGCGAAAGTCGCAAGGCGCGTCACAAGCAATGCTTTATGCAACCGGGATGCGTGATGAGGACATGGCCAAGCCTCAAGTCGGCATAGCGAGTGTGTGGTTCGAAGGCAATCCCTGTAACATGCATCTTCTCAAGCTGGCGGAACGCGTCAAAGAAGGGATTATGGAAGCCGGACTCGTGGGAATGCGCTTCAACACAATCGGTGTGAGCGATGGCATTTCGATGGGTACGGACGGCATGAGCTTCTCGCTTCAATCTCGCGATCTGATCGCCGATTCGATTGAAACCGTTATGAGCGCTCAGTGGTATGACGCCAATATTTCGATACCCGGCTGCGACAAAAACATGCCGGGTTGTTTGATCGCAATGGGCAGGTTTAACCGTCCCTCGCTTATGATCTATGGCGGCACGATCCGGCCCGGGCACTACGAGGATCGAAAGTTGGACATCGTCTCCGCATTCCAGAGTTACGGTGAGCGCATCGCTGGCAAGATCGATGAGAACGAGCGCCGGAGTATTGTGCGCCTGTCTTGCCCAGGGGCAGGAGCATGCGGCGGAATGTATACGGCGAATACTATGGCATCCGCCATCGAGGCCTTGGGCATGTCTCTTCCCTACAGTTCTTCGACACCGGCGGAAGATCCGCAGAAGCTCGAAGAGTGCTTCCGGGCAGGGGCAGCAATTAAAAACCTTCTAGAACTTGATCTCAAGCCGCGCGACGTCATGACCCGCGAGGCGTTTGAAAATGCGATGGTTCTGGTGACAGTTATCGGCGGGTCGACAAATGCAGTATTGCATCTGATCGCGATGGCGAGATCAGTAAACGTTTCATTGACCATAGACGATTTTCAGGCGGTCAGCGCGCGAGTGCCTCTTCTGGCGGATTTCAAGCCGAGCGGCTCATACGTGATGGAGGATTTGCAAGCTGTGGGTGGGATTCCGGCGGTGATGAAGATGCTGCTCGAAGCGGGGCTTCTAAACGGCGACTGCATGACAATTACGGGAAAGACAATGCGCGAGAACTTGAAAGATGTTCCCAATCTTCGTCCCGACCAGCAAATCGTCCACCCGTTATCCAAGCCGCTTAAAGCGACCGGACACATTCGCATCCTTAAAGGAAATCTCGCGCCGGAAGGATCGGTTGCGAAGATCACCGGCAAGGAGGGCCTGCGCTTCTCTGGCCCCGCCCGAGTCTACGATTCAGAAGAAGATATGCTGCACGCTCTTGAGCGTAACGAAATTCAAAAGGGCGATGTAATTGTAATTCGCTATGAAGGTCCAAAGGGCGGTCCGGGCATGCCGGAAATGTTAACTCCGACTTCCGCCATTATGGGCGCCGGTCTGGGAAAAGACGTTGCTCTCATCACGGATGGCCGATTCTCAGGCGGCTCCCATGGATTCATCGTCGGCCATGTCACGCCGGAGGCGCAAGCGGGCGGACCTATTGCGCTCATTCGCACCAGCGATCGCGTGACGATTGATGCGGAGAAAAACCTCATCGAAGTCGATCTGAGCGATGAAGAACTCGCAGCCCGAAAGCGGACATGGCAGATGCCTGCCTATAAGGCGAATCGCGGCACGTTAGCGAAGTACATTCGTCTGGTCAAAAGTGCGAGCCTAGGCTGCGTGACTGACGAACAGGATTGAATTGTCGGAAAAGAACACCGCATCGCGGAAACGATGAATCGTTGTTGGTGCGGATGGGGAGACTTGAACTCCCACGCCCTTGCGAGCGCTGGAACCTAAATCTAGGCGAAAGTGGCGATCCCACATGATTACAACTGTTTACTACACCACGTGGAGATGCCTCCACGTGTGTTTGTGCACGAGAAAGTGCACAAGAAGTGCACAAACGGTTATGTTAACGCGATACGAGGCATTCTAACCGTCTCGACCGCCGATAGAGCATTCGCTGTATCACCCAATACGTGCTTTCACTCCGCTGCATACCAACTTGCAGCCGAGAGCAAGCTCCAATACGTCCCTCCGAAACAACCACTGAACCTTCACGATTCCCGCGCGCCCATTTGTCCGCCTCGCGACGGACCACACCGCAAGCCTATGCGACGATCGTCAGCGGTTCTCCGTAGACTCCAAATTTAGGGCGCTGCTAGAGCATCGCGTTCCGCGGTGCGAAAGATCTCAAGGGATAAACAGCAAGAGCGCCGTTTGCACCGGCGCTCTTCAGAAAGGGACAGGTGAAACCGTGCCGATTCACACGGCCAACGCTACAAGTGTATTCGAAAAAGCCGCTATTGAGCAAGATAAAAAACCGATTCTGCTACAGGACGGCAAGCAGACAACCCGTGCAGACAGACGCGCAGCACTTAGGCTATCGATCGGCGAAACCTTCAACCCATTCAATCTCTTCGACGGCGCTTTTATTCCTACCGAAGTACTGCGTTATCCCGACATCACGCCTTCCGAGAAACTTGTGTTTGCCCGACTCTTGCAATTTGCTGGAGCGAAAGGACATGCTTGGCCGTCACTTGAGCTCCTAGCGGACGAAGTATCTCTTTCAGTTGTTCAGGCCCGGCGTTGTGTAAGAGCACTGGAAACGAAGAAGCTCATCCGGCGTGTGGCACGCTCTGGTCGATCCAACGAATTCGAGTTTCTCTGGCATCCGATTTATGAGCAAGAACAATCCCGACCCCGATCACCGGTGATCGCTCCATCCCAATCATCCACGATCGCCCCACTCCGATCACAGATGACCGACCCTCCCGAATCACGGAAGATCGGACCGGGGCGATCATCTGTGACCGCCAGAAGAGAATCAATTCAATCAATCAAGAGAGAAGAGAATCATTGCGAAGAGAATCAGCTAGGCGAAACGCCACAGGCGGAGAAAGGGCAGAAAGCGCTAGTGAGAGAAAACGTGAAAGCTGGATCGGACAATGGATACTTAAGACAGAATCTGCAAAGAGACTCCCTGCCGGACCTTGAGGCCGAGTTCCGAAATCGGCTGAAAGTCCGCCACGGCGACTTGGTGGATGCTGCAGCCGTTGCGCACTGTGTTCTGCAGGAGCTGCGCTGGGATTTCACGCAGCTCAAATCGTTCCTGGATTTCGAAGCAAAGCAAACTATAGATCCACAGCGCCTACGAAACCCGCCAGGCCATTACCGCCGGGTCGCGCAACAATTCCAGCAAGCAGCCGCGGGCCGGCACGCATACAGCTCGAAACAGAAGCAGCTAATGCTAGAAGCGCAACTGCGGGAGCAGCACTCGCGAGCTGCGGAACCGAAGCCCACGTGCCCGCTATCTCACTGCAATGGTACCGGCGAATACTGGAATGAATTCGGGTTTGTGGAAGCCTGCCCGTGCGAGCGCGGCCAAAAGCTATCTCCGAAGGTACTTGAAGCCTTTGAACAACTGAACGCAATCCGAAGATCTCAAGTTGAATCGAATCGGGAGGGCTGATACTCGATTAGCAACCCGCAATGACTGTAAATACCGGTAACATGCTACAAACAAGCGTTCCGTTTTCGGGGCATAGATCGAAT
>DATIMA010000079.1:0-2986 GCA_035475915.1 Bryobacteraceae bacterium | reverse complement strand
CCTCCCGCTTAACTTCTACGACACCTACGTGAGCCGTGTTTCCGCGCTGACGATTCCAGAGATCGAAGCCTGCGCAAAATCTCTGCTCGATCCGCGGCACATGGTGTGGATGGTGGTGGGGGACCGATCGGCCATTGAGCCTTCGCTCCGAGCTCTCAATCTGGGTGAAATTATTCCGGTGGAAGCATAGCTGGTCGATCACGGAAGCGCATTTGTCCTGCGGCGCTCTGTAGAATCGGTACGATAGCTCGCTGCCAGTACACCACCAGCAAGCGCAGCAGGCGCAGCGGAATATACAGCGCAGCGAGCGAATCGGGCAGATGAATTAAGGCGCGCTCCCGCGGGCCTGGTCTCAGTTTGGGCGTAAGAAACATCGTCAGGATTCGCAACCGGTCGCGCAGCCGTTCGCGGCTTCGGACGAAAGTCAGCGTTCTTTCGAGATCCACCGGCGGCTGGCCTGAGGTGAGCAGCCCTGACGGTATCTGCCGGGACATAAGGCCGGCTGGCTTGTATAAAGCGCGGGCGCGTTCAACCGGTCCGGGGAGATCGATCGAGCACACGTCATTCGCAATCGTCATCCCGGTGAGCAGCATGCGGCGGCAGCCGAGCCTGCCGGCGCGGGCCACCAGGTGATCCCAATCGAGATCCGGAAACGCTCTGATTGCCTCAGCGATATCGCAGATCCATTTCAGGCTGCCCCAGCAATGATTCGTGCCGTGCGCGGAGAGGATCAGCAGCAGGTCTTCGGGCCCAACGGTAGCGACTGGCGCACCCAGAATAGCCACGTCGCGGCGCGCGGCCCAGAGCTGGTCAAAGCTAAGGCCGAAGGCGAAAGAGCGTTCTGAAATGGCCCAATGGAGCTCGATGCGAAAGCCAAGGCTCTGGTGGGCCAGCAGTACATGCTTCTGTAGCTTGCTTGAAAGCGAGAACCGGCCTCCACTACCGGGTACCGGAGAATACCCGCATCGCTGGAGGACTTTCAGAGCTGAATCCATCTGTTGTTGGCCGACAAGAATGTCGAGATCCCGAATCGTGCGAAGCGAAAGCTTCCCGTAAAGTTGGGCTGTCAGGGTGGGGCCTTTGAACGCCAGCGCAGCTATCGGTTCCCGCCGCAGGCAATCCGTCACCCGGACCAGTTCGGACGCGTACAGAAAACTGTTAGCGGCATTCTGCTGGAAATTTCGCCGCAGCCCGTTCCTCACGTCCGCGGGGAGGCGCGAAAGATTTGAAGAAAGGGCTTCGTACAGAAGCGGCACGATTCCGTGGCGCTGCGCCGTCGACAGAATTTCATGCCAATTAAGTCCATGGCGAAGGCGGTCCTGCATATCGGCATGGCAGCCCGAGCCATAACGAACTCGGAGACAAGCAAGAATCAGTTCGCTCTCGCTAAAGCTCACTTGAGAGTCCAGCTGCATTTCAGGCTGCTCTACCCGGGATGAATCGGATGTGGCGGGTGCGGCGAATGAGTCGGATGTGAGTCGCCGGACTGAGCCATTGCCGGCGTTGGCGCGACGATGGAAACGATTGCGGGTAAGAGCGCCGCTGAGCCGGCGGCTACACCGAGCTTCCGCATCAGTTTCCGGCGCGATGGCAGGGGCGACACAAGTTGCAGTGGTTCGCCCGCCAACAGATGAGCGCGCTCTAGCGCCTTCAAGCCTCGCCGCACGATATCCGGATCCGGAGGCAAGCCGCCTTCCGGTAGACGGGCTGCCATACGCTCTATCGTCGTCTGGCCATCGCAGCAGCCCCAGATGAATGCAGTGCTTTGGTTAAGGCAGTGCACTCGATGCCGTTTGTGATCGTAAACAACCACCTCCGAAGGAAGTTGCTCTATTGTCAAATCAGCCTTGCGGGCAATGGGACCAATAGTTGAATTTTCCATTTCCATCCTCTCTCAAACCGAATCCACAAGGTCAGCCGCGGTCCGCAGCACAGCGGGCGCGTCCGTTTCGACATCTCCCCCGAAGGAGCGCATCGCGCCGGCCTGGGAGGCAAGCATACTCATACGGCGAATCGCTTTGGCGGGCTCGGAGCGGATCGCGACCGTATTTCTCAAGAGTGCAAGCGCCGCTTCTCCGGGAGAAAGGCGCGAAGGACGCCATATTCCATCGGCTCGGAACTGGGTCACGATAACTGCGCCTATAGGGCAGGGCTTTGAGGCGATCCCGGCGCCTTCTTCTTAGGGGCGAACCACGACCGTACCCTCTGGTGAACGAAGAGACAGTGGCCGTGGGAACGGATGAACCAGCCCGTGCGCATCGATACGCGCGAATTCGTCTGAGAAATAGACCGCTCCGGCTCGGATTAATGCCCGAATGAGGGTTGATTTTCCGCTACGCGTGCGCCCCGGAAAGAGCACTGCTTTTCCACTCCATCCGATTACTCCAGCATGTAGAAACAGGTGCTGGCGGGAATGCTCCGCAACCGTGTCCTGGACGCTTGAGGTAATAGAGGCAAGCGCATCCCCAAGGCTCGTTCGGCGGATTAGTGCGCGGGATCCGCAATACGCGGCATAATGCTTCCGTTCGGCTTCCGCTTTTATGGAATAAACGAAATCCAAGTCTTCGAATTCTGTGGGAACCGAACCGGGAACCAAAACGGACGGGAGCTTTGATAACAATTCCGGCCGATTTGCCCGAAAACCCAGGCGGAGACCCTCAGAAAGGATCGCTCTTGTTGCCGGCACCCTTACAGCATATGCAATTTGTGAACCTGGATCACAAACTAACTATTTGATATTAGATGAGTTGGGGCTTATCTTCGGTTTACTGAGGTTTACCGCTTCCCAATTCGCCTCTCTCGAAATTTTTGGGACTCTTTCCCACTCTTTCTGCTTCAGATCTTTTGTGGCCAAGTCAATTGCCCGCCGCGGCGCAGCGCCAAATTTCCGATGTGACCGGCCAACGCGCAACTCACGCCCGCCTGCACGGGCGCATTCGGTTCCTTGCGGCTTCGTACGCAATCGAGAAAATTTTGCATATGGGCA
>DATIMA010000078.1:0-3661 GCA_035475915.1 Bryobacteraceae bacterium | reverse complement strand
GCCACTCGTGAATTGGCTGGCCAACTTGGACTGAATCGGACTACCATTTCATCGGCGTACGCCATGCTCGAAGAGTCCGGTTTACTCGAGGGACATGTCGGCCGCGGTAGTTTTATCGCCCGGAAGTTTCAGGCCGCCAATACCGAAAAGATGGATTGGGACGCCCTTTTGCCGCCCTTGAGTCCGCTCCCCCATACTGCGCATGGAGTGGAGATCAGTTTCGCGAGTTCCCGTCCTCCGGAAGACGCGTTCCCGCTGGCACAATTCCGCCGACTCTCGAAAGGAGTAATCGACGGCCCGGATGCGGCCGAAATCCTGCAATTAGGATCTCCGCACGGTTACCTTCCTCTGCGGCGGTTTCTTCTGGCTCAGGCTGCAGACTCCGGGATTGCCCGTTCGGGCGACGATCTCATCGTGACGAATGGCTGCCAGCAGGCGCTCGATTTGCTGGCATGGCTGCTGGTATCCGACAAGCAGGCGGTGGCAGTTGAGGATCCGGTTTACCATGGTCTGCTCCGGGTTTTCACCCGGGCGCGAGCGAAGATTATCCCCGTTCCAGTGGACAGCGCGGGTATCGATGTTGATCTGCTACGTGAAGTTGTCGAGGAGCATCGTCCCCGGGTGTTGGTCGTGACTCCGAGCTTCCAGAATCCAACCGGCGCGACGCTTCCCCTGGAGCGGCGCAAGGCCATTGTCGAGATTGCTCAGCGCCGCGGCATTGTACTGGTCGAGAACGATATCTATAGCGATCTTCGGTATCGCGGCAAAGCTCTGCCAACTCTCAAAGAACTGGATGCCAGCGGTCAAACCATCCTACTGCGCAGCTACTCGAAAGTTTCGTTTCCGGGCCTAAGAGTCGGTTGGGTGATTGCGCCGCGGCCGGTTGTTGCGCGGCTTGCCGAAATAAAGCAAATCAGCGACCTGCATTCGGACCAGTTGTCGCAAGCGATATTGCTGCGTTTTGCTCAATCCGGCGAACTAGACCGGCACCTGGACCGGACGCGGCGGGCGGGGCTCGAGAGACTGAATGCAGTTACGGATGCCTGCGAGCGTTTCTTGCCGCCGGGGACGAAATTTACCAGGCCCGATGGTGGAATGAATCTTTGGATCGAATTGCCAGCTCCGTTAACGGCTGCAAGGCTCCTGGGTTCGGCCCAGGCGCGCGGGGTGGACTTTCTGCCCGGACCATACTTTTCAGGGGGACGCGCCCACGAACGTGGGTTACGCATCAGCTTCGGCGGGCTGTCCCCTGCTCAGATCAAACGCGGCATCCAGATCCTGGGCGAGGCAGCCGCGGCGGAACTTTCCGCCAGCAATAATCCGGCGGATTTCGAGATGGCGGCAGCGTTGGTATAGGCGTTCTTACAAGGAGACGAGACATGAATTTTCAAACCGATCAGTTCCGGCTGAAGGTCGGGCTGGCAGAGATGCTGAAAGGCGGCGTGATCATGGACGTGGTCAACGCCGAACAGGCGGTAATTGCTGAACGCGCGGGAGCAGCGGCAGTGATGGCGCTGGAACGCGTTCCCGCCGATATCCGCAAGGAGGGCGGAGTCGCGCGCATGTCGCAGATCCGAATCATCCGCGACATCATGGCCAGCGTGTCCATTCCGGTCATGGCAAAAGTTCGCATCGGCCACTTTACGGAAGCTCGCATTCTGGAAGTTCTGGGTGTGGATTACATCGACGAGAGTGAAGTCTTGACTCCGGCCGATGAGGAGCATCATGTGGACAAGCACGATTTCAAGGTGCCCTTTGTCTGCGGCGCGCGGAATCTGGGAGAAGCCTTGCGCAGAATCGCCGAAGGCGCGGCTATGATCCGCACCAAGGGCGAAGCGGGCTCCGGAAATATCGTCGAAGCGGTTCGGCATATCCGAACCATCATCAAAGAGATGAAGCAGCTCACCGTGCTGGGTAAAGAAGAGCTGGTGCATGAGGCGAAGAACCTGCAAGCGCCTCTGGAACTGGTGCAATACATCGCCAAGGAGGGAAAGCTTCCGGTACCCAACTTCTCAGCCGGCGGAATCGCCACGCCAGCGGATGCGGCGCTGGTCATGCAGCTTGGCGCGGAGGCCGTATTTGTCGGCTCCGGTATCTTCAAATCTTCCGATCCGGAGAAGCGCGCCAAGGCCATCGTGAAAGCTGCGACGTATTATCGAGATCCGGTCAAACTGCTGGAAGCGAGCGAGGAGCTCGGCGAAGCCATGCCGGGCCTGGATGTTTCGAAAATGCCGGAATCGGAGCTGATGCAAACCAGGGGCTGGTGAGGCCCCGGGCACATGGCGAAGCCGCTGCAATGAATAAGCCGAAGATCGGTGTATTGGCCCTGCAAGGCGATTTCGAAGCACATCGCGCGGCCCTGAAGCGCGCGGGCGCGGAAGGAGTGGACGTGCGTACCGCTTCCGATCTCGAATCAATCGACGCGCTCATTATCCCCGGCGGCGAAAGCACGACCATGCTCAAGCTCATTGATGCGGAGGATCTCTTGCCGGCGCTGCAAGGCTTTGGCGCACGAAAGCCTATTTTCGGCACGTGTGCCGGCGCAATCCTGCTGGCCTCGGACGTCGTAAGTCCCAAACAGAGATCGTTGGGGTTGATGGACATGACCATCGAACGAAATGCATACGGCCGGCAGATCGATAGCCGGATTGCACCCATTGAGGTCGATGGAGCTTCGGCCGAGGCGGTTTTTATTCGGGCGCCGGTAATTCTACGCGTTGGGCCCGAAGCGAAGATTCTTGCCAGCTATCAGGGCGCTCCGGTGCTGGTGGAACAGGGCAGACACCTGGCGGCCACCTTTCATCCCGAACTGAGCGGCGACGATCGGATACACGGGCATTTTGTTCAAAAGGTGATCAAGGAGCGAGCCTGAACCTCTCCGTTACACTTAAGAAGCGTGAAGCGCGTTCTATTTCTTTGTATTGGCAACTCCTGCCGCAGTCAGATGGCGGAAGGATTTGCGCGAAAATATGGCTCCGATGTGATGGAGACAGCCAGCGCCGGGCTCTCGCCCGCCCTCATCGTTCAGCCACTTACAAAGAAGGTGATGGCGGAGCGCAACGTCAACATTGATGACCAGCATCCAAAGGACCTCGGAATGCTTGAGCTCAAGAGCTTCGATCTCGTTGTAAACATGAGCGGAGCCAAGCTTCCTGCCCGCATTCCAATTGAGGTGCGTGAGTGGAGGGTGGAAGATCCGATCGGGCAGGCCGAAGACGTTTATCTGACGGTGCGCGATCAGATTGAAAACGCTGTGATGCGGCTGATCCTGGAGTTTCGGCATCAAGCCCGCAACGAACGTTCAAAGCCGGTACTCACCAATCGCGGATAACGCAGAAAGCTTCGTCGCTGGAAATAAAAACGGGACTCAAGCGCATGGCCCGAGCCCCGTTACAGTAATGGCTGATTAAAAACCCGCGCAGCTTACTTGCTGGTGCTGGTGGTGCTGCTGGAAGTTTCGCCGGTGCCCTTCTTGCTGTGTTTCTTGTGGTGCTTCTTGGTGCTCTTCATCGTGCTGTCACTGCTCGTCGCGGTGTTCTGTGCGGCGAATAGGACGGCGGGACCAGCAAGCAGGGAAAGGCCGAGGGCGGCGGTCATAAGTTTCTTCATTGTGGGGATATCTCCTTATTTACAACTCTTGATAGCACTTTGTGCTTTCACT